>JAQSWV010000082.1 GCA_029266455.1 Nocardioidaceae bacterium | reverse complement strand
GGGGTGGACGTGCCGGCCCTCCATCAGGCAGAACATCTCGCGGGTGTAGCGGCTGACCTGGAGGGACTCGCGGTAGAACTCACCGGTGAACGGGTTCAGCGACCGCATGATGTCGCCGATGGTCCGGTAGCCGTGCTCGCCGGCGTGCGGTGCCTCGGTGGAGTTGGCGCGCTCGAGCACACCGGGGTTCGTCTCGGCGACCATCTTCTCGCAGTAGTCCACCCCGACCAGGTTCTCCTGGAAGATGTTGTGGTCGAACATGTACTCGGCCGCCTCGCCGAGGTTCACGATCCACTCGCCGAGGTGCGGGGGCTTCACCCCGTAGGCCATGTTCTGCGCGTAGCAGGAGCAGGTGGCGTGGTTGTCGCCGCAGATCCCGCAGATGCGACTGGTGATGAAGTGCGCGTCGCGCGGATCCTTGCCCTTCATGAAGATCGAGTAGCCGCGGAAGATCGACGAGGTGCTGTGGCACTCGACGACCTCCTTCTGCTTGAAGTCGATCTTGGTGTAGATGCCGAGGCTTCCGACGATGCGCGTGATGGGGTCCCACGCCATCTCGACGAGGCCGTTGCCGCTGTCCTTGGTGCTGGTGGGGCTGGGGATCGTCGACGTCATCGCGTCGCCTTCCTGCCGAAGCGGTCATGCCCCGACCGGCGACGCGAGCGGCCGCACGCCGGGGTCATCGAGAGGGCCTACTACCAGGTGCGGGTCGCGCCGGTCGTGAGCCGGTGGCCGGAGTGCCGCCACTTGGGCTCCTTGTCGACCGTTCGCGTGGTGATGCTGCGCAGCTTGCGTATCGTTGCTCCGTACGCGCCGACGGCTGAGGTGGACAGCTTGCCGCCGGGCGGCTCGTCCATGAACGGCATGAACTTGTCGGGGAAGCCCGGCATCGTGCAGCCGATGCAGATGCCGCCCACATTCGGGCAGCCGCCCATGCCGTTCATCCAACCCCGCTTGGGCACGTTGCACTTCACCACCGGACCCCAGCAGCCGAGCTTGACGATGCACTTGGGTGAGCCGTACTCGGTGGCGAAGTCGCCCTGCTCGTAGTAGCCGGCGCGGTCGCATCCCTCGTGCACGGTCTGCCCGAACAGCCAGGTGGGGCGCAGAGCCTCGTCGAGGGGGATCATCGGCGCCTGGTTGGTGGCCATGTAGAGCAGGTAGGTGAGCGTCTCCGACAGGTTGTCCGGCTGGATCGGACAGCCGGGAACGTTGACGATCGGGATGCCGGCCTTGGACTTCCAGTCCCAGCCGAGGTAGTCGGCCAGCCCCATCGCCCCGGTCGGGTTGCCCGCCATGGCGTGGATTCCGCCGTAGGTCGCGCAGGTCCCTACCGCAACGATCGCCGTCGCCTTCGGTGCGAGCCGGTCGAGCCACTCACTGGTGGTCATCGGCTGCCCGGTGGCCGGGTTGTTCCCGAATCCGCACCAGTAGCCCTCGTCCTTGAGGTTCTCGTTGGGGATCGAGCCCTCGACCACCAGCACGAACGGCTCGAGCTCGCCACGGTCGGCCTTGAAGAACCACTCGAGGAAGTCGTCCGCACCGCCGTTGGGTCCGCACTCGAAGTCGATCAGCGGCCAATGGACCGCGATCTTCGGCAGGCCCGGCAGGGCGCCGAGCGCGATCTCCTCGATGCTCGGCTGGGTGGCCGCGGTGAGGGCGACCGAGTCGCCGTCACAGCTCAGCCCGGCGTTGATCCACAGCACGTGGATCAGGGTGTCTTCGGCCACTTCGGCAGCCGCCTTGGCGTCCTGCAGCGCGGTCGAGTCGGGCATCGATGCCTCTTCCCGGGGCGGCGCGCGGCAGGGTCTGGGCCGGGTACCCCTCTGCCATCGGGACCGTCGGCCGGTCCACTTCCACGGCTGTTGAGAAGTTCCTATGCCCACCGGGAAATCGTGTCAAGCAAGGCATGCCTCAGGCCGGCTGCGGATCCGTCAGCCAGTCCCGCCACCGGTCCATGCCTGCGCCGGTGGTCACCGAGACGGGCAGTACGGATACGCCCGGTTTGACCTCTCGACAGTGCGCCACCAGCCGATCCAGGTCGACGTCGACGTACGGCAGGAGGTCGATCTTGTTGATCAGCACCAGATCGGCGGCCGCGAACATCTGCGGGTACTTGAGCGGCTTGTCCTCGCCCTCGGTGACGGACACCACGACGACCCGCGCGGTCTCGCCGAGGTCGAACAGGGCCGGGCAGACGAGGTTGCCGACGTTCTCCACGAAGACCAGCGCGCCGGCCTGCGGGTTCAGCTCCGCGAGCCCGCGCGCCACCATGTCGGCATCGAGGTGGCAGCCGGAGCCGGTGTTGATCTGCACGACTGGTGCGCCGGTGGCCCGGATCTTCTCGGCGTCGATGCGGGTCTCCTGGTCGCCCTCGATGACCGCGACCGGACGCGTCGGCGCCAGCTCGGAGATGGTGCGGCACAGCAGCGACGTCTTGCCGGATCCGGGTGAGCTCATCAGGTTGAGCGCGGTGATCCCCTGCGCGACCAGCCGGGTGCGGTTGCGCGCGGCGAGCGAGTCGTTCTTGGCGAGAAGGGCAGTCTCGATCTCGACGACACCGGGGACAGGGCCGGCGGCGCGAGCGGACGTCCGGACGCGTGCTGATCCGTGCTCGTGCTCGTGGAGGTGAGCGTGCTCGTGGGGATCGGCGTGCTCGTGGGGATCGGCGTGCTCGTGGGCGTGAGCGTGCTCGTGGGGGTGAGCGTGCTCGTGGAGGTGCCCATGCCGAGGGTGGTGGTCGCGGTCAGCGGGACCGTCACTCGCCAGTGACTCCACCCGCACGTCTGCCTGCCCGCATCCGCAGGTCGCACACATCGCCCCGTCCTCTCCGGCCGTTCAGGCCATCTCGGCTCAGGCCGTCCGCTCAGGCCATCTCGGCTCAGGCCATCTCGACCGATGCCACCGCGAGCTCGTGTCCCGTCAGCACCTCGACGTCGGCACTGCCACACCGGCACAACAGGATCGGGTCGACCAGGACGACGTCGTCACCACAGGCGCGACACCGACCCCGTCCCTCCGGCTGCTCGATGTCGAGCGAGGCCCCTTCCAGCGGCGTTCCGGCAGTCACCAGGTCGAAGCAGAACCGCATGGAGTCGGGCACGACGCCGCTCAGCCGACCGACGCGCAGCCGTACCGAGGAGACCTTGCTGTTCCCGGTGCGCTCGGTCACCACTTCCACCACGCTCTGCGTGATCGCGAGCTCGTGCACCCGGATCACCGTACGCCGCGTCAGCAGGTTGCGGAACTCCGCACGCGGTGCGGCCGCGGGCCGGCACCGGTGTCCGGCCGAAGCTTCACATCGGTGCCTGCAGGAACAGCAGGGTGACCGGCGCAGCGACGAACACCAGCACGAGCGTCAGCCCCACCACCGCCCAGTGCGATCGAGCATTCAGTGGTCGCGCCAACCCGGCCGGGAGCCGCATGCGTCGCGACTTGCCGCGCCAGCTCTGGTGCAGCGTCATCCCGTGACCTCCGGTCAGCCAGATCTCTCCTGCGGTTGCCGGGTCCCGGCTGGTCCGCGCACCCACCGTAGGGACGTCGGGACGCCGAGCTCTCCCCTGTGCGGAACTCCCTGCCCGTTCGGCTGACACGGTCCGGCCGGACGCCCGACTCCGGGGGTGCCGCCTTGCCTCGCCACACGCCGTCAACAGGCCGGCTCCGCAGGCGGCCGAGGCGGCCTAGGCTCGGCCCGTGGTGAGCGCCCGCGAGATCGAGGCGATGGCCCGGGCGGTGGCCCTCGCCGACCGTGGCCGGGCCACCGTGCTGCCCAACCCGGTCGTGGGCTGCGTCCTGATGACCCCGGCCGGACAGGTGGTGGGCGAGGGCTGGCACCAAGGGGCCGGTCTGCCGCACGCCGAGGTCGTCGCGCTCGAAGCAGCCGGTGCCGCCGCCCGCGGGTCCACCGCCGTCGTCACGCTGGAACCGTGCGCACACTCGGGCCGGACCGGTCCGTGCACCACGGCCCTGCTGCAAGCGGGCGTCAGCCGGGTGGTGGTCGGCGTCCTCGACCCGTGGGAGCCCGCCGCCGGAGGCGCCGCGTTGCTGCGGGCGGCCGGGGTCGACGTCGAGGTCGGGGTTGACTCCGCAGCGGTGGAGGCGGTGAACCGGCCGTGGCTGACCGCGGTCCGCAACCGTCGGCCCTACGTCACCTGGAAGGTCGCGAGCACGGTGGACGGCCGCGTCGCGGCCGCGGACGGCACCAGTCGTTGGATCACTGGTGCTGAGGCTCGCGCGGACGTACACCGGCTGCGCGCGGAGTGCGACACCGTGCTGGTCGGGGCCGGGACCGTCCGCACGGACGACCCTTGGCTCACGACCCGCGACACCGCCGGCGTACCGCTTCCCCGTCAGCCGCTGCGGGTGGTCGTGGACAGCGCCGGGCGGACGCCGGGAACGGCCCGCGTGCGCGACAGGTCTGCGCCGACGTGGATCGCGACTGCGGCCGAGGTGGGCGATGACGGAGCGGGTCGCGTCGACCTGCGCCGGCTGCTCACCGAGCTGTTCTCCCGCGAACGCCGTCACGTCCTCGTCGAGGGCGGGCCCACCCTGGCCGGGGCGATGGTCGCCGCCGGGCTGGTGGACCGGGTCGTGGCCTACATCGCTCCGCTGCTGCTCGGAGCCGGGCTGCCGGCGCTCGGCGCGGCCGGGGTGAGCACGCTGGACGGTGCACCTCGCTGGCACCTTGCCGACGTGGCGCGGTTCGGCGACGACGTCCGCCTCACCCTGGAGCCACCGGACGCGCGCACGAGCGGTCCGGCGCCGTGACGGCCTACCTCCGCGGCTCCCCTCGTCCGGGTACGCGCCGTGACGGGCCTCCCCTCGCGGCTCCCATCGTCCGGGTACGCGCCGTGACGGGCCTCCCCTCGCCGCTCCCATCGTCCGGGCGCGACGGGCGCCGGTCAGACGTCGAGGGGGACGACCCTCGAGGTCAGGGCCAGGCACAGCGCGGTGCCGAGGCCGATGGCGGACACGGTGCAGCCGTGCACCACCAGGTCCGGCCAGGTGCCGTCCGGGCGGACGCCGTAGCCGAACGCCAGCGCGACCGCGACCACCGCGCCCGCCAGCGCGAGCCCGGGGTGGCCACCCGGCTCCCGTGCCGACGCGGGTGTCTCGCTCCCCCGTAGCAGCAGCCACAGGCTCACCATGCCTGCCCACGCCAGGCACACGCCCACCGACGCGAGGACGTCGCTCGGCCGGTGCCACCCCGTGACGACCACCCCGACGCCGACGACGGTCGCAGCCACCGAGCCGGCGAGGACGAGCACGCCGCGAGAGAACCGTGGAGCCACCAGCAGCAGTGCCAGGGCGAGGCTGACGGCGACCGTGGTGTGACCGCTGGGCAGCGAGTTGTTCGTGTAGTAGCCCAGGTCCGGCCGGGTCAGCAGGCCGTGCTTGAGCAGCTGGGTCGTCACGTTCGCCCCGGCCACCAGCACCGCGGCGGCGATCGCGTACGCCAGCCGACCCCGCAGCAGCGAGACGACCATGCAGACCGCGAGCACGGCGAGGATGACCCCGATCGTGAGGTTGCTCAACACCCCCACGATGTCTCGGGTCCGCTCGGGGTTGGTGTCGATCCGCAGCAGTGCCGCCTGGTCGAACCGCTGCCCTATGTGCGTCCGTACGAACAGCACGTACAACGCAGCCACCGACCCGGCGCCCAGCACGACCATCGCGGCCGCCAGCGCGACCAGTCCGCGCGCGGGTGCCACGCGGCCGGGCGTGGGAGCAGGCGCAGGCGCAGGCGTGCGGTAGTCGGTCACGCGGTCTCCCTCCCTCCCCGGACTGGCAGTCACCCCTAGCATGACCGAGGACCCTGAGCCGCGGCTGAGCCCCGGCATCTTCCGCCCTCCGAGCCCGCAAAGGAGCGCCGTGTACGAGGCCCCGCGGTTCGTGGCCGGGTGAGCCGACTGCGCTGCGGGGTCGTGGGCGGCGGCATCCTCGGTGCCGCGGTGGCCCGACGGCTGCAGCTGACCGACGAGCGCGCCGCCGTGACCCTGCTGGAGAAGGAGCCCGAGCTGGCCCGGCACCAGACCGGGCGCAACAGCGGGGTCGTGCACGCGGGCCTGTACTACCCGCCGGGCTCTCTCAAGGCCCGGCTGTGCCGGCGAGGTGCCGGTCTGCTGCGCGACTTCTGCGCCGAGCATGCCCTCGCCTACGTCGAGTGCGGCAAGGTGCTGGTCGCCCTGGACGGCGAGGAGGAGCGGCGGCTGGATGCCATCGAGCAGCGGGCACGTGCCAACGGCGTCCCCGGCATCCGCAGGCTCGATCGCGACGCGCTGGCCGCGCTGGAGCCGCACGTCCGCGGCGTCGGTGGTCTGCACTCCCCCAGCACGGCCGTGGTCGACTATCCGGCCGTCACGCGGACGCTGGCCGGGCACGTGCAGATGGCCGGCGGCGTGGTGCGCACCGGTACGGAGGTGGTGGGCCTGGCTGAACGCGCCGGTGAGTGGGTGGTCACCCGCACCGACGGAGCGGCCGTGGCACGCGAGCCGTTCGATCTGGTGGTCCTGTGTGCGGGGCTGCACAGCGACCGGGTGGCGAGGCTGGCCGGGGACGGCCCGGACCCGCGGATCGTCCCGTTCCGCGGCGAGTACTACCTGCTGGCGCCGGGCCGGCAGGGCCTTGTGAACGGGTTGGTCTATCCGGTGCCCGACCCTCGCTACCCCTTTCTCGGCGTGCACCTGACCCCCCGGGTCGACGGGGAGGTGATGGTCGGCCCGAACGCCGTGCTGGCGCTGGCCCGCGAGGGCTACGACTGGCGGACGGTGAGCGGGACGGACCTGCTGGAGGCGATCGGCGCACCCGGGTTCCGACGTTTCGCCCGTCGGCACTGGCGCATCGCGGCCCGCGAGGTCGTCGGATCGCTGAGCACGGCGCGCTTCGTCGCCGCGGCCCGGCGCTATGTCCCGGAGCTGCGGGTCGCGGACGTGGTACCCGGTCCCGCGGGGAACCGCGCCCAGGCTCTTGATCCGGACGGTTCGCTGGTCGATGACTTCCGCATCAGCCGCATCGGGCGTCTCGTGGCCGTCCGCAACGCCCCCTCGCCCGCGGCGACATCGGCGCTGGCCATCGCCGAGCTCGTGGTCGAGCAGGCGATGGCGCAGGGAGCGTGACAGTCTCGCTGTGCCCAGCAGCACCCCCCCGCACCGTGAGGAGAGCACAGTGGACACCGGACTGACCGGACGCACCGCCATCGTCCCCGGGTCGACGTCAGGGCTGGGCCTTGCCGTCGCCCGGTCGCTGGCAGCCGAGGGAGCATCCGTCGTGCTGGCCGGGCGCCGCGGCGCCATCGCGCGTGACCGGGCGGCGGAGCTGCCCTCAGCGGTCGGCGTCGAGGCCGATCTCCTGGGCCCGGCCGGTGTGGACGAGGTGATCCGGGCCGCCCGGGCGCTCGGCGACGGCACCGTCGACATCCTGGTGCTCAACGGCGGCGGTCCCCCGCCGGGCACCGCCGTCGACCTCGACACCGAGGCCGTCGACCAGGCCGTCGCCCGGCTGCTCCGCCCCCACGTGCAGCTGGTGTCCGCCTTCCTCCCCGGCATGCGCGAGCGGGGCTGGGGCCGCGTCGTCGCGATCGGGTCCAGCGGCGTGCAGGAGCCGATCCCTGGGCTGGCGGCCTCGAACGTCGGCCGCGCCGCGCTTGCCGGCTACCTCAAGACGCTGGCCGCCGAGGTCGCCGCGGACGGGGTGACGGTCAACATGGTGCTCCCCGGCCGGATCGACACCGACCGGGTGACCCAGCTCGATCAGGGGGCGGCCGAACGCACCGGTACGCCGCTCGACGAGGTGCGCCGCAGCTCCGAGGCCCGGATTCCCATCGGCCGCTACGGCAGGCCGGAGGAGTTCGCAGCGGTCGTCACGTTCCTGGCGAGTGCCGCGGCCGCGTACGTCACCGGGGAGCAGGTCCGGTGCGACGGTGGCGCCGTCGGTGCGTACTGACGGAGACCGCTCGTGAACCTCGCCAGCGTCGTCGTCGAGGGGGCCGCGGCCCCGGCGGTGGTCGACCCGCACCGGGGGGTGGCGCTCCTCGACGTGCTGCTGTCCGACGCCCCGGCAGGTCTGCTGGGGCTGTTCGAGGCGGACCGCGTGGACGAGGTGTGCAGGGCGGCGCGCCGCGCCGGTGACGACGCGTTCGTCCCTTCGGGCTCGGTCACCTTCACCGCGCCGTACCACCGGCCACGCAAGGTGTGGGGCATCGGGCTGAACTACGTCGAGCATGCGGACGACCTGGCCGCGCCGGTGCCCGACGAGCCGGTGATCTTCCTCAAGGGCGAGCACACGATCATCGGGCCCGGCGAGCCCATCCCCGTGCCGCGGCAAAGCCGGCGCACCACCGCGGAGGCCGAGCTGGGCCTCGTGATCGGCCGGGAGTGCCGGGACGTGTCGGAGGCGCAGGCGCTGTCGTACGTGGCCGGGGTGGTTCCCGTGCTCGACCAGACGGCCGAGGACATCCTCGAGCGCAACCCGCGGTTCCTCACTCGGGCCAAGAACTTCCCCGGCTTCTTCTCGTTCGGTCCGCAGATCGTGCTGGCCGGTCAGGTCGGCGACGGCGACGGCCTGGGCGGTCTGAGCGGTCTGGAGGTGATGACCGTGCTGAACGGGACCGTGCACCGGCGCAACACAGTGGCGAACATGCGGTTCAGCCCCGCGTACCTGGTGAGCTTCTCCAGCCAGGT
>JAQSWV010000031.1 GCA_029266455.1 Nocardioidaceae bacterium | reverse complement strand
GCCGTACTCGTCGCGGCGCTGCTGCTCGCGCTCCGCGATGATGCGGTCCTGGTCCTCGTGGTGCCTGCTCGTGCTGGTGCTGCCCGACGCGCTGCCCGACGTGCTGCCCGCTGGTGTCCCGGGGCTCTGGGAGTGGTTGCCGGGGGAAGTCGTGGCCATGCCGGTGTCCTTTCGTGTCGACGGGGACCGGGTCGTCCGTCCGTTTCCCCTCACGCGCTAACTTCTGCGCATGGCAGAGGCTGGTTCCACGCATGGCTGAGGCTGGTACGGCGCCCGTCAGCGTGTCCCTGAACAGCGACATCGGCGAGGGCTACGGCGCCTGGTCGATCGCCGACGACGAGGCGCTGCTCGGTCTGGTCACCGACGCGAACGTCGCCTGCGGATTCCACGCCGGAGACCCCGACATCCTGCGGCGCACCTGTGAGACCGCTGCGGCCAGGGGCGTCGGGGTGGGTGCTCAGGTGGGGTTCGACGACCTCCGTGGCTTCGGGCGCCGGTTCATCCAGGTGCCGAAGCAGAGCCTCGTCAACGACGTGCTGTTCCAGCTCGGGGCGCTGTCAGGCCTGGCGGCGGTCGCCGGCACCCGCGTCTCGTATCTGAAGCCGCATGGCGCGCTCTATCACGCGACGACCCAGCACGACGACTACGCCGGCGCGGTGGTCGAGGCGATCCTCGAGTACTCGGCAGCCGGTCAGGGTGAGCTGGCGCTGCTCTGCCAGCCGGGCACGCGGCTGGCGGAGCGTGCCGAGACGGCAGGCGTCCCCGTGGTGGCCGAGGGCTTCCTCGACCGCGGCTACACCGCCGACGGGCTGCTGGTGCCTCGTACCGAACCAGGAGCCGTCATCACCGACCTGGACGAGGTCTGCCGGCGGGCCGTCCGCATGGTCCAGCAGGGCACCGTCGAAGCTGCCGACGGCACCGAGGTCCGGATGCGCGTCGCGTCTCTGTGCGTGCACTCCGACTCCTCGGGCGCTGTCGAGGTCGCCCGGGCCGTACGCGCTGCCCTCGAGCAGGCCGGCGTCGAGCTCCGGCCGCTGGCCTAGGCGCAGACCCGCGATGCCCCGACAGCGTCATACGTCGGGAGGCGTACCAGCGGCGCGTTCGATGACGTCCGGCCTAGACTCGGCAATCCCGGCATCCCTGGCTGTCCCGAGGAGGCACGAATGCCGAGCTGCGCTCACCTCGACACCGCGACGACCGCTCCGGAGCCCCGCACACCACAGGGCTGTGAGGACTGCCTGCGCACCGGCGACCGCTGGGTCCACCTGCGCCTGTGCATGGAGTGTGGACACGTCGGATGCTGCGACTCGTCGCCCAACCAGCACGCCAGTGCTCATGCGCGCGATCCGGGTCACCCGGTCGTGCGCTCGTTCGAGCCGGGCGAGAGCTGGCGCTGGTGCTACGTCGACGCCGTGGTGGCTGGGTGAGCCTGGCGCCCGCCGCGTCGTCGCCGGCGGGCCGGCCGGTGCTGCTCACGGTCGACGACGACCCGTCGGTGTCCCGGTCGGTGGCCCGCGACCTGCGTCGCCGCTACGGCCAGCAGTACCGCGTCGTGCGCGCCGAGTCCGGGGACGACGCACTGGCGGCGCTTCGGGAGATCAAGTTGCGCGGCGACCCGGTAGTGGCCCTGCTGGCCGACTACCGGATGCCGGACATGAACGGCATCGACTTCCTCGAGCACGCCATGGACCTGTTCCCTCAGGCCCGCCGCGCCCTGCTCACCGCGTACGCCGACACCGAGGCGGCCATCGCCGCCATCAACGTCGTCGACGTGGACCACTACCTGCTGAAGCCGTGGGACCCGCCCGAGGAGAAGCTGTACCCCGTCCTCGACCAGATGATCGACGCGTGGCGGTCCAGCGGTGACGCGAGGAAGTCAGAGGTCAGGCTCGTCGGGCACCGTTGGTCGGCCGCCTCGCACGACGTGCGCGACTTCCTGGCCCGAGGTGGAGTCCCCTACCAGTGGGTGCCCGCCGACGAGGCCGAGGGCCGCCGGTTGCTGGCGGCCGCGGACGCGGACGACTCCGCCGTGCCGCTGCTGCTGACTGCTGACGGCGCTGCGCTGCGGGCACCGAGCCTCACCGAGGTCGCGGCCACGGTCGGACTGCACACCGTGCCGCAGTCCGACCTCTACGACGTCGTCATCATCGGCGGCGGGCCGGCCGGGCTGTCGGCCGCCGTGTACGCGGCCTCCGAGGGACTCAAGACCGTGCTGTTCGAGGGCGGTGTGGTCGGAGGGCAGGCCGGGCAGAGCTCGCGGATCGAGAACTACCTCGGGTTCCCCGACGGGGTATCGGGCGGCCAGCTCACCGAGCGTGCCCGTCGCCAGGCCTCCCGATTCGGAGCCGAGATGCTGAGCGCCTCCCGGGTGAGCCACCTGGAGTTCCGTGGCTCGAGCTCCGTGGTGCACACGACCGACCGCCAGATCGTCGGCCACGCAGTCGTGCTGGCGACAGGGGTGAAGTACCGGCGGCTCCCGGCGACGGGGATCGAGGAGCTCACCGGTCGCGGGGTCTACTACGGCTCGGCCGCCGCCGGGAGCGACGACTGCCACGACCAGCACGTCGTGATCGTCGGTGGGGCCAACTCGGCGGGCCAGGCCGCGGTCCACCTGTCGCGGACCGCCTCCCGGGTGACGCTTGCCGTCCGAGGGCCGTCGATCGAGCTCTCGATGTCGCGCTACCTCACCGACCGGATCGGGAAGATCGCGAACATCGAGGTCCGCACCTGCACCGAGGTGTCCACCTGCGAGGGCGCCGACCGACTGGAGCGCGTCGTCCTCACCGACGTCACGAACGGCACCAGCGAGACCGTCGAGGCCAGCTACCTGTACGCGTTCATCGGCGCCCAGCCGTTCACCGACTGGCTGCCGGATCGCATCCACCGTGACCGCGGCGGGTTCGTCCTCACCGGTCCGGACACGGCCGAGGGGGGCGGGCGGCCCGCCGGCTGGCCGCTGCCCCGCGACCCGTACCTGCTCGAGGCCAGCGTGCCCGGGGTGTTCGCGGCCGGGGACGTGCGCGCCAGCTCGGTCAAGCGGGTGGCCTCCGCCGTCGGCGAGGGCGCGCTGGCGGTGACCCTCGTGCACCGCTATCTGGAGCAGCAGTGAACGCCCCCGACCTCCCGGCGAACCAGGCGGCCGGCCAGGAGGGGACGCGCCGGCCGTCGCGCGACCTGCTCCGCTCGCTGTTCCTGTTCGAGTCGCTGGACGACGACCGGCTGGACTGGATCTCCGAGCACGCGCTGATCGAGAGTCGGCCGGCGGGTGTGGTCTACTCCGAGGGCGAGACGGCTACCTGCCTGTTCGTGCTGCTGAGCGGCACCGTGTCGCTGCGTCGCACGGTGCGGGGCGACGAGGTGGAGCTGAACCGTACCGACCGCCGGGGTGCCTACGCGGGCGCCACCGAGTCATTCGTCGGCGAGGGCTCCGCGAACTACCCCCACTCGGTCTACGCGATCACCGCGTGCGAGTTCGTCGTGATCGCGTCGGAGGACTTCGCGTACATGGTGCGCACCTGGTTCCCGATGGCCGTGCATCTGCTGGACGGCTTGTTCGTCGGGATGCGCGCGAACGAGGCGATCGTCGGCCAGCGCGAGCGGTTGCTGGCTCTCGGCCAGCTGACGGCGGGGCTCACCCATGAGCTCAACAACCCGGCCGCGGCCGCGGCGCGTGCCACCTCGTCCCTGCGCGAGCGGGTCTCGTCGATGCGGCACCAGCTGGCCGGCCTGGCCAGCGGGGAGCTCGACCCCGAGGTGCTCGCGAGCCTCACGACCTTGCAGGAGGACGCAGTCGGACGGGTGGCCAAGGCACCGAGCCTGTCCCCGCTGGAGGCCAGCGACCGCGAGGAGAGCATCGCCGAGTGGCTCGACGACCGGGATGTGCCCGGGGCGTATGACCTGTCCCCGGTCATGGTCGCGGCCGGGCTCGACCGCGACTTCCTCGAGCGGGTCGCCACCTCGGTGGCGCTCACCACCGGCGCCAAGCTGGAGGGCGCCCTGCGGTGGATCACTTGCACGGTCGAGACCGAGCAGCTGATGAACGAGATCCAGGACGCGGTCGACCGGGTGTCCGCGCTGGTGGCCGCGGCCAAGCAGTACTCCCAGCTCGACCGCGGCACCTACGCCAGCACGGACGTCCACGCGGGCCTGGACTCGACGCTGGTCATGCTTGCCGCCAAGCTCGGCGTGGGCATCCGCCTCGTCAAGGACTACGACCGCACGCTGCCGGCGGTCAACGCCAACGGTGCCGAGCTCAACCAGGTCTGGACGAACCTGCTGGACAACGCGATCAGCGCCATGGGCGGGGTGGACGGTGCGGGGACCCTGACCGTGCGTACCGGCCGCGACGACGACTTCGTCGTGGTCGAGATCGGCGACACCGGACCGGGCGTGCCCGACGACATCGTCGGTCGCATCTTCGAGCCGTTCTTCAGCACCAAGCCCGTCGGTGCGGGAACCGGGCTCGGCCTCGACATCTCCTACCGCATCGTCGCCCAGCGCCACGGTGGCGACCTGCGGGTCGACTCGCGGCCAGGCGACACTCGGTTCCAGGTCCGTCTTCCGCTCGAACCACCCGACTCGACAGCAGCGGCCGGATGATCGACGCGCTGCAGGCGCCGTATCGTCCACACCCGGTGCGGGGCCACTCCTGACCACTGCGACCGCTCGGCGGCACGTCGCCACAGGTGGCGGTCGTTAGCATCGCGGGGTGACTGATCTGCGCGTGCTGGTCGACGAGCTGCGCGAGCGACTGGCCACCGTGCGACGCGGAGGCTCCGCGCAGGCACGTGACCGGCACACGGCCCGGGGCAAGCTCCTGGTCCGCGACCGCGTGGACCGCCTGCTCGACCCGGGCTCACCGTTCCTCGAGCTCAGCCCGCTCGCCGCCACCGGCATGTACGACGGCGCGGTCCCGTCGGCCGGCATCGTCACCGGCATCGGGCGGGTGGGCGGACGGGAGTGCGTCGTCGTCGCCAACGACGCCACCGTCAAGGGCGGTACCTACTACCCGATCACGGTGAAGAAGCACCTGCGCGCCCAGCAAGTGGCCCTCGACAACCTGCTCCCCTGCATCTACCTGGTCGACTCGGGTGGGGCGTATCTGCCTCTCCAGGACGAGGTGTTCCCCGACCGGGAGCACTTCGGGCGTATTTTCTTCAACCAGGCAAGGCTGTCTCGCCTCGGGGTCCCGCAGGTCGCCGCCGTCATGGGCTCGTGCACCGCCGGCGGTGCCTATGTTCCGGCGATGTCGGACGAGACGGTGATCGTCAAGAACCAGGGCACGATCTTCCTCGGCGGTCCACCGCTGGTGAAGGCCGCCACGGGCGAGGTCGTGACCGCCGAGGACCTCGGCGGCGGCGATGTGCACGCGCGCCGGTCCGGTGTCGTCGACCATCTGGCCGCCGACGACGACGAGGCACTCGCGATCGTGCGCTCGGTCGTCGGCACCGTCGAGCGACCTGCGCCCGCCACCCTGCGCCGCCACCCGGTCGAGGAGCCGGCCGACGACCCCGATGGCCTCTGCGACGTGGTGCCTGCTGACCCGCGGGCGCCGTACGACGTGCGCGAGGTCATCAGGCGCGTGGTCGACGGCTCGCGCCTGCACGAGTTCAAGGCGTTGTACGCCCAGACGCTGGTCTGCGGTTTCGCCCGGGTGTGGGGCTACCCCGTGGCCGTCGTCGCCAACAACGGCATCCTGTTCGGCGAGTCGGCGCTCAAGGGCGCCCACTTCGTGGAGCTGGCCAACCAGCGCGGCGTGCCGCTGGTCTTCCTCCAGAACATCGCCGGCTTCATGGTCGGCCGCGACTACGAGAACGGTGGCATCGCCAAGGACGGCGCCAAGCTGGTGACCGCGGTCGCCTGCTCGGTGGTGCCGAAGTTCACGGTCGTCATCGGGGGTTCCTTCGGCGCCGGCAACTACGGCATGTGCGGTCGGGCGTACGACCCGAGGTTCCTGTGGACCTGGCCCAACGCCCGGATCTCGGTGATGGGGGGCGAGCAGGCCGCCTCCGTGCTGGCCACGGTGCGGCGCGACACGCTCGCGGCCGGCGGCGACCGCTGGTCCGCCGACGACGAGGAGCAGTTCAAGACGTCCATCCGGGACCAGTACGAGACCCAGGGCTCGCCGTGGTACGCCACCGCACGGCTGTGGGACGACGGGGTCATCGAGCCGGCCGACACCCGCCGCGTGCTCGGGCTGGGGCTCGCTGCAGCCGCCTCCGCGCCACTGCCGGAGGCGTCCTACGGCGTCTTCCGGATGTAGGGCGGCCACTGCGATGACGCACCCCTCGCCGTCCACGAGGCCCTTCGGGTCGCTGCTGGTCGCCAACCGCGGCGAGATCGCGTGCCGCGTCATCCGTGCCGCGACCGCCGCCGGGATCCGCACGGTGGCGGTCTGGTCCGACGCCGACCGGGACGCCCCGCACGTGCGCGCGGCGGACGACGATGTGCGCCTGGGTGCCACTCCGGCCGCCGAGTCATACCTGTCGGTCGAGGCGCTGCTCGACGCTTGTCGCGAGTCCGGAGCCGAGGCGGTGCACCCCGGCTACGGCTTCCTGTCCGAGCAGGCGGCGTTCGCCCGGGCGGTCACCGAGGCGGGCCTGGTCTTCGTCGGTCCGCCGCCGGCGGTGCTGGAGGTGATGGGCCGCAAGGACCGTGCCCGCGACGTCGCCGTGTCGGCCGGGGTGCCGGTCATCCCTTCCTTCGACGTCTCCACAGCGACAGCGCCGGAGGGGACCGACGTACTGCTGCCGGGGGCGGACGCCGCGCACCAGGTCGTCCCCTACCCGATCCTCGTCAAGGCAGCGGCCGGCGGCGGCGGCAAGGGGATGCGCGTCGTGCGGGACTCGGATGCGCTGCCGGCCGCGGTCGCGGCGGCGCGGCGCGAGGCAGCGGCGGCCTTCGGTGACGACACCCTCCTGCTCGAGCGTTTCGTGGAGCACGGGCGGCACATCGAGGTCCAGGTGCTGGCCGATGCGCACGGCACCTGTCTGCACCTGTACGAGCGGGACTGCTCGGTGCAACGGCGGCACCAGAAGGTTCTCGAGGAGGCGCCCGCGCCCACGGTCAGCGACGGCCTCAGGGCGCGGCTGTGCGCCGCGGCGGTGGCGATCGCACGCCGGGTCGGTTACGTCAACGCCGGCACGGTCGAGTTCCTCGTCGCCGGCGACGAGTTCTTCTTCCTGGAGATGAACACCCGGCTGCAGGTGGAGCACCCTGTCACCGAGGCGGTCACCGGTCTCGACCTGGTGCGCCTGCAGCTCGACGTCGCGGCCGGACGCCCGCTGGGCCTGACCCAGGAGCAGGTCGCCCTGGCGGGGCACGCGATCGAGGCCCGGGTCTACGCCGAGGACCCCTACTCCGGCTTCCTGCCGCAGGCGGGCCGGGCGATCGCGGTGCACTGGCCCCGCGCCGGGCGAGCCCGGGTCGACGCTGCTCTCGAAGCCGGTCACGAGGTGTCACCAGCCTACGACCCCCTGCTGGGCAAGGTGATCACCCACGGAGCCACCCGGGAGGCGGCTCGGCTGCGCCTGGTGGCGGCCCTGGATGAGACCGCGATCGTCGGCCTGACCACGAACGTCGGCTTCCTGCGCGACCTGGCGGCCTCGGACGCGTACGCGGACGCCGCGATCGACACGGGCTGGCTTGACGACGGCCCTGCCGCGGCCGCCGCGACCACGGCCCCTGAGCTGCCCGAGCTGGTGTGGCAGCGTGCCGCCCGGTCGGTGCTGGCCGCCCGGGCGGAGGCCGACCCGGACGATCCCTTCGGCGTCGGCGACGGCTGGCGGGTCGGTGGTCCCCCGGCGCCCGCGCAGGTGGCTCTGTCGTTCCGCGGCGAGGGACGGGTGGTCCACGTCCCGGCTGCCCCTGGTGGTGCCTCGCCCGGTGACCACGGAGGCGATGGGGCGTGCTGGGTCGACGGGCACCGGGTGAGCGTCGCCCACCACGGCCACATCTTCGTCCTGGACCGGCCGGACGCGTTCGCGCCCGACGTGCCCGCAGCGGTCGGGGACAGCGACGTCGTCTCCCCGATGCCGGGGACGGTGCTGGCCGTGCATGTCGTGGTCGGCGATGCCGTCGAGGCCGGCGACTCGCTCGGCGTGCTGGAGGCGATGAAGATGGAGATCCCGCTGCCGGCCCCACTCGCGGGAACCGTCGCGCTGGTCGACGTCGCACCAGGCGCGCGGGTGCCGATCGGGCAGCTGCTGTTCCGCGTAGACCCGGCCAGCGGCCAGGACGCGGGAGGCACCCCGTGAGCCTGCCGCAGGTGGTGCCCGACCCCTCCTTGCCGGACGCGGTGACCGTGTACGAGGTGGGACCGCGCGACGGCCTGCAGAACGAGTCCGCGATCGTGCCGCTGCAGGTCAAGGCCGACTTCGTCCAGCAGCTGGTCGCGGCCGGTCTGCCCGTCGTCGAGACCACCAGCTTCGTGCACCCGCGGTGGGTGCCTCAGCTGGCTGACGCGGCCGAGCTCGTGGCGAGTCTCGCGGCCTCGGGTCTGCCGCCCGGGCCGGCGTACCCGGTGCTCGTCCCCAACGAGCGCGGTCTCGACCGCGCCCTCGAGGCGGGGGTGCGGCACGTCGCGATCTTCGCGAGTGCCACCGAGACCTTCGCGCGGCGCAACCTCAACCGTGGCCTGGACGAGCAGTACGCGATGTTCGAGCCGGTGGTGCGCCGTGCCCGCGACGCGGGCCTCGAGGTGCGGGCCTACCTGTCCATGTGCTTCGGCGACCCGGACGAGGGACCGGTCGGGCTGGCGCAGGTGGTGGGGGCGGGCCGGCGGCTGCTCGACCTCGGTGCCGGACAGCTCTCGCTCGGTGACACGATCGGTGTCGGTACGCCGGGGCATGTCACCGCTCTGCTGGACGCGTTCGGCGCGGCCGGAGTCGGCGTGAGCAGGGTGGCCCTGCACCTGCACGACACGTACGGACAGGCGCTGGCGAACGTTCTCGCCGGGCTGCGGTCCGGCGTCACGACATTCGACGCCTCGGCCGGAGGGCTGGGCGGATGCCCGTACGCCAGGAGCGCCACCGGGAACCTCGCCACCGAGGACCTGGTGTGGATGCTCGACGGGCTCGGCGTGCGGACCGGCATCGACCTGAGGCGGCTGGTCGGCACCAGCACGTGGATGGCCGGGCACCTGGGTCGCCCCAGTACCGCCCGCACGGTGCAGGCACTGATCCGGGGCTAGCCTGTCCCCGCGAGAAGGGAGGGTCCGCCTCGATGACGTCGGTGTCGAAGGTGTACGTGCATGTGGGTCCGTTCAAGAGCGGGACCACGTTCATCCAGGGGGTGCTGTACAACAACCGGGACCGCCTTGCCGCCAACGGTGTCGTGCTGCCTCGCGAGACGTGGCCCGAGCACATCCGGTCGGTGGTGGACCTGTTGCGCCGACAGACGAAGCTCCGGGCACCGGTGGTGAGCGACGGCGAATGGGACGTCCTGGTCGAGGAGGTGCAGGCGGCGACCGACGCCTCCACCGCCGTGATCTCGATGGAGTTCCTGTGCACTGCGTCGTCGGAGGCCGTGGCCAGGCTGGTCGGCAGCCTGGCCCCCGCCGAGGTGCACGTCATCTACACCGCCCGCGACCTCGTGAAGGTGATCCCGTCGGCCTGGCAGACGGTGCTGCGGACCGGTCATGCGCCGTCGTGGGACGAGTGGCTGGCGTCTGTGCGGACCGTCGCCCAGGAGGCGCCGGCGGCGTCGGGGGGTGTTCTGCAGGCGGTCGGCTTCGGCCGGGCCAAGACCTGGGGCAGCAAGCTGTGGCGACAGCAGGACCCACGCCAGGTGCTGCCGGCGTGGCTCGAGCACGTGCCCGCCGACCGCGTCCACGTGGTCACGGTGCCGCCTTCGTCGGCGGTGCCGGGCCAGCTCTGGGAGCGGTTCTGCTCGGTTGTCGGGATGGACCCGGGCGCCTACGACACCGAGGTGCCCCGGTCGAACGCCTCGCTGGGCGGTGTCGAGTGCGAGGTCCTGCGGGGGGTGAACATGGGCGCCGCGGGTCGCATCCCCGGCGACGTCTACGGCGACCTGGTGAAGCGATTCGTCGCCAGGGAGGTGCTCGAGCGGCGCCACCCCCAGTCGTACCCGCTGGTGCTCCCCGACGAGGAGCGGACCTGGCTGAGCGCGCGGTCGGTCCAGGCCGCCGCGTTCCTCGGGGGGTCGGGCTTCCAGCTGTACGGCGATCTCGGCGAGCTGGACTCCACGCCGCTGGCGGGTGAGGTGCGCCGACCCGGCGAGGTCAGCGACGCCGAGCTGCTTCCCGTGGTCCAGGAGACCCTGGCCGAGGTGGTCGTCGAGATGGCCCGCCGGCAGGGTCTGCGACCGTTCCAGGGCCCCCGCAGCCACGAGGCCCCGCTGCCCCGCCCCGAGGAGCTCGGCCTGACCGGGAACCCCCCGGGCCCTGGGTCGAGAGGTGGCTCGGGCAAGGCCGCCAGCGGTGCGAACGTCAAGGCCGCTCGCCGGGCGGCGAGGCAGGCCGTCAAGCAGCAGGCGCACCCGGCCAAGCGCAAGGGCAAGAAGAGGGCGGGGGCGAAGGGGGCATCGACCTAGACAGAGCGGTCATCTCGAGGTCATCTCGAGGTCATGTCCAGGGTCACGTGGCCTTCCGGGCACCCGGGTCGCGGGCACGCAGCTCGCGATCGGCGTAACGCCCGACCCGGTACGTCCACAGCCCATCGCCCACGGCGCCGACGCCGCCGCCGAGCATCGGCACGCGGCGTGCGACCGTGATCGCCACGCGGCGCCCACCGACCCGGCCGAACAGCTCGGTGGTGACGTCCTGCGCGATCGACGTGTCGAGCGCCGGGTCATGCACCGGCGACGTGGCCAGTCCCATGGGCGATGAAGGCAGGGACCCGGACCGGACCAGCTCCTCCACGGTGCTGGGGCCGAGCAGACAGGCCAGCACGGCATTGCGCACCCGCGGGTCGGCCAGGTCGTAGCCGCGCAGGTGGGCGATCGACGCGACCAGGTGGCACTGCAGGAGCGCGAGACCGGAGACGTTCGCCGGGATGGCGACGGCCATCGTGACCAGTCCACCGAGGTTGGTGACGAAGCCGGAGGCCCCGGCGAGCCGGACGTGCCGGTCGATGAGCGCGGAGACGGCGGCCACCCGGTCACCACCGGACTCGACCAGCTGGGCCTCCGCGGCGGCGGCCGCGCCGCGGAACGGGCCGACTCCGTCGATCGCCCGCTCCAGCAGCTCGCGGACGAGGCTCGAGCCGACGTGCGGTGCCAGGCGCAGGCCGAGAGGCACCAGCCCTCGGGCCGCGCTGCGCGCGATGCCCATGCGATCTCCTTCGAAGTAGCGGGTGTTCAGAGTAGGCATCTCTCCGGCTGCCGGCCGGTTCGGTGCGCGCGGGTGACCGTCAGGAGTGCCGGTCCGGGAGAGAGTCCGACGGGGCTGGCGAACGGTGACCAGCATCCTCCGGCCTCGGCGATGTGCCCGGGTGCCACCATGAAGTCGTGCCGGTGCAGCTTCCACCCCCGCGCTGGGGCTTCGATCCCACGGGCTGGCCGCCCGACGACGCGGTCGCGGTCGGGGCCGACCTGGAGCCGGCCACACTCCTGGCGGCCTATCGCACCGGACTCTTCCCGATGCCGCTCGACGACGTCACCCCGATGGTGTGGTGGTCGCCCATGCGGCGCGGCGTGCTCCGGCCGGAGCGGCTGGCGGTGTCGCGGTCGCTGCGTCAGGCGGTGCGCCGTTACGAGACCCGGGTCGACACGGCGTTCGACCAGGTGCTCCGGGCTTGCGCCGATCCGAGCCGGGTCGGGGCATGGATCTCCGAGGACGTGCGGCGCGCGTACGAGCGACTGCACGCGCTCGGCTGGGCCCACTCGGTGGAGACGTGGGACCAGGAGGGTCGGCTCGTCGGAGGGCTGTACGGAGTGGCGGTGGGGGGGCTGTTCGCCGGTGAGTCCATGTTCCACTCCGCCCGCGACGCCTCCAAGGTGGCCCTCGTCCGGCTGGTCGAGCTGCTCGGCGATGGAGCCGGCGGCGACGCAGGCGCCCGACGACTCATCGACGTGCAGTGGCAGACCCCGCACCTGGCGAGCCTCGGGGTCGAGGAGATCAGCCGGGACACCTATCTGGCCATGCTGCCCGCGTTGATCGATGCCCCGCTGCCGCGCGCGTTCGCGTCCGTGGAGGCGGGGCAGGCGGCACCGGCCGGCTGAGGGCGTCGCCCACTGGGGCCGGCGAGGTGGCCGTCCGGCCCGGCCGTCGCCGGTACGGGTTCGAGCTGTGCGGCAGACTGGAGTGGTGCCCGAGCTGCCCGAGGTGGAAGCGCTGGCGAGCGACCTTCGCCACCGGTTGGTCGGTCGCGCGATCGCCCGTGTCGACACCGTCGCCTTCAACGTGCTCAAGACTTTCGACCCACCCGTGACGGCCCTGTCCGGGCTCCTGGTGGACGGGGTGCACCGGCACGGGAAGTTCCTGGACGTGGACGCCGGCGGGCTGCATCTGGTCACCCATCTGGCTCGCGGCGGGTGGCTGCGCTGGCGCGATGAGCAACCGGCTGCTCCGCCCCGGCCGGGCAAGGGCCCACTGGCGCTGCGCGTGGTGCTTGACGACGGCAGTGGGTTCGACCTGACGGAGGCGGGAACCAAGAAGCGGCTGGCGGTGTACGTGGTCAGCGAACCGTCGGCCGTGCCGGGCATCGAGAAGCTCGGGCCCGACCCGCTGGATGACGCGTTCACCGTCGATGTGCTCGACGAGATCCTGCGATCCGCCGGCCGGGCCCAGATCAAGGGGGTCCTTCGCTCGCAGTCGACCATCGCCGGCATCGGGAACGCCTACTCCGACGAGATTCTGCACGTGGCGCGCATGTCGCCGTTCAAGCCGGCGTCGTCGGTCACCGGTGACGACCTGCGGCACCTGTACGAGTCCATGCAGACCACATTGCGGGACGCGGTGGCGCGGTCGGATGGCGTGGCCGCGGCCGACCTGAAGAAGGAGAAGCGGTCCGGGCTGCGCGTCCACGGCCGCGCCGGGCTCCCGTGCCCCGTGTGCGGCGACACCGTGGCGGAGGTGAGCTTCGCCGACTCGTCACTGCAGTACTGCCCGACCTGCCAGACCGGCGGCAAGCCGCTCGCCGACCGCCGGCTGTCCCGGCTGCTCAAATAGCGTCCCCGGGCATCCGACCCGTCGCGGCGGCGGGCGGCGACGGGTCAGAGGAAGTGGATCACCTGGTCGACCCCCAGGGCGACCGCTCCGAAGCGCACGTACCGACCCGCCGAGCCGACCACCAGGAAGCGCGGCAGGGACATGTCCACCTGACCGGCGAGCAGACTGATCACGGCGAACGGCGGGAGCCCCAGCGAGGCCGAGGCGAACACGATCCCGTCGACGGCGAGCTTGCGCCGCTCGGCCGCCTCCTGCAGCCGCAGGAGATACTTGTCCACGTTGTGCCTGGCCATCCGGCGCTGCAGCCACGCCCATTGCACCGACTGCCTGCCGAGCAGGAAGATCGCGATCTTGCCGAGCATCTGGCCGAAGGTCGCTGCGACGGCGAGCGCCCACCAGGTCTGCCCCGACTGGCCGACAGCCGCGGCCACGTACGCCTCGATCGGGATGAACGGGAGGAACGCCGAGGCCAGGGCGACGCCGAAGCATGCGGCCAGGACCGTCATGCAGGCGGCGTCGGCGCCCGAGGGGGGACGGGCACGCCGAGGCGGACCAGTCGCACCAGCGAGGCAACCTTGAGAGCCAGCAGAGCCACCGCGATCGTCGTGCACAGCCAGACGCTCTGGGTGACGAGGAGCAGCACCGCGAAGAAGGCGGAGTTCACCGCCTTGGCCGGCTTCGACCAGTTCCAGCGCCACATTGTGCGGTCGACCAGGTAGAAGTAGTTGGGGCTGATCAGGGGCCAGCTGACGAACGCGAGCGACAGCACCATGTCGACGACCGCGAACTCGAGCAGGTAGACGCCCACCGGCACGGCGAGGCCGGGCAGGTGCCACACGACACCCAGGTAGAACACCAGCGCGCAGACGCGGTCACACACCACGTCGAGCACGCCACCGAAGCGGGTCTCGACGTCGAACCAGCGTGCCCAGGCCCCGTCCAGGACGTCACCGGCCCAGTACACCGCCAGGGAGACGACCAGCAGTAGCAGCGCCGAGTCGGTGCTCTCGGCCGTCGTCGCGGCGAGCCCGAACGCGACAGCCGCCAGGGTGCGGACCGCGGTGATGGCGTTGGCGCCGTTCAGGACACTGCGGTCAGGCCCCGTCGCCCAGCCGTGCGGCTGCTCCGTCACGGGGCCGACGCCATCGGTCTCCGTGGTGGCCACGGCTTCGAGCCTATCCTCGCGCGGTGCGATGGCGCTCCGACCTGCCGTAGGGCAGAGGCCCGGCGCGAATGATCCGGCCTGATGGGACGCCGAGCGCCCGGTGGTGTATCAGTCCACGGTGGCCGGGCCGCTGGCCTCGCTGACCAGTGGACGCCGCGCCGCCTGCCAGGCCGCCATGCCGCCCGTGAGGTTCACCGCGTCCACGCCCTGGCGGCGCAGGAAGACGGTGGCGTGCGCGGAGCGGGCGCCCACATGACAGACCACCAGCACCCGCCCCGGCGGGACCTCGTCCGTCCGACCCGGCAGCTCACCCAACGGGATGTGGATCGCCCCGGGGGCGTGGCCGGCCACCCACTCGTAGATCTCACGTACGTCGAGCACCGCCACGTCCGCAGGCATCGGATCGGGGATCTCCTGCACCTGCATCGCCGGGACCTGGTCTGCGAACCTCATCGGGCCATCCTGACACCCGATGGCAGTGGCGACGCCGACGCGGGGGAGTCGTCATGCAGGTGCCGCCGAAGCGTCTTCGAAATGGCGGCCGTGGAATCACGGGTCGTCAGCAGGTGGGACTGCCGACGCGAAGGACCTCAGGTGAATCAGCACCCGACCGAACCCCACATCGCCTGCGCTCGCTGCGGGTCGGCCATCGCTGCCAGGGCCGACGTGGTGCGCAGCCGGTGGCATCGGTACCACCTCGCGTGCGTGCTCAGCATGCGACCGGACGGGTGGGACGAGACTCCCGTCATCGGCGCCTGCACCGGGTGTGGCCGACGAGTCCGATGGGCCGAGCCCAGCAGGCGCCTGGTGTATCTCTGGTGGCGCTGGCGGGTGCGTCGAGGCCACGACCTGTGGTGCTCGGACGCCTGCCGCCGCCGGGTGAGCAGCACGCCGGCCGGCGCACGGACCTGCCAGCACTGCGGAGTCGGGTTCTCGCCCAGCCGGCCCAACGCCTGGTACTGCACGTTCGCCTGCCGGATGGCCGCGTCGCGAGTGTCGCGCCTGCCGTCCTGACCAGCACACCGGGGTCGCGGTGCATGGCAGGATCAGGCCGATGAGTCCGGGTGCGCGGCCGCTCCCTCAGGTGGTCGCCCACCGTGGGGCGAGCGACCTGCTCGCCGAGCACACTCTGCGCGCGTACGCCAAGGCGTTGGCCGACGGTGCCGATGCGCTCGAATGCGATGTGCGGCTGTCCGCCGACGGGCATCTGATCTGTGTCCACGACCGCCGCATCGACCGCACCAGCAACGGCCGCGGTGCGGTGTCCACGCTCCCGCTCGCCGAGCTGGAGCGCTGGGACTTCGAGACCTGGAAGGAGCCCTGGGCCGATCTCGACGACGAGCGCGACGACGCTGACGCCCCACCGGGCGTGGTGCTGACGCTCGAACGGCTGTGCGGCATGGTCGCCGACTACGAGCGGCCCGTCGAGCTGGCTGTCGAGACCAAGCACCCGACCCGGTACGCCGGGCTCGTGGAGCGACGGCTGGTGGAGCTGCTGGACAGGTTCGGGTGGACGCGGCCGAGGCCGCTGGAGCAGCCGCGGGTCAGGGTGATGAGCTTCGCCAGGACCTCGCTCCGACGGGTGCGACAGTGGGCTCCGCACGTGCCCACGGTGTTCTTGATGGACCGTGTCCCCCCTTGGCTGCGCGGCGGCAGCCTGCCCTTCGGCTCCCGTATCACCGGGCCGTCCATCGACATCGTCCGGGCCCATCCGTCGTACGTGCGCCGCGCGCATCAGGCGGGGCACGCGGTGCACGTGTGGGTCGTCAACGACCCGGCCGACCTGCGCTTGTGCTACGAGCTCGACGTCGACGCAGTGATCACCGACCGCCCGTCGGAGACCGTCGACCTGCTCCGAGACTGGTCGTGACCGGGGCGGCACGAAATCCTGCCGCATCGACCCCTGCCGTCCGGCGGCACCTTCGCGAGGACACTCGCCGGACCGCGCTGGACTAGGGTCGGCGGCCGGTGCACCGTCGAGGAGGAACGCCCGTGAGCAAGAAGGCCCGCTCCCGCCAGGCCACCGCGTCTCCGGCTCCACCAGGCGCACCCGCGGCCCGCCAGCCGTGTCCGTGCGGATCGGGCCGCCGGTACAAGAACTGCCACGGCCGCCCGGGCGGGGCGCCGGCCGCGTACGTCGCACGCACCTTCGCGGGTCTGCCCGGCGAGGCGGACTGGGTGGCGCTGCGCGAGATCGTCCCGGCCGCCAGCGCATCCGTGACCCTGGCCGATGGAGTCGCCGACGGGCGTGCGGTGACCGCCTGCTCCTTGCTGCCGGGGGCACTGCCGGCGCTGGTCCGCGCGGACGGCGAGATCTGGCTGGGTCTGCAGGTGCACCACAACCACGGCGACGTCAGCCGCGACCTCGCGTTCGCGCTCGAGCTGGCGTTGGCGGCGGAGCCGGGCAGCCAGGTCAACGTCGTCGACCCGCCGCCCGCCGGGCCGCGGCTGCAGGACCTCATCGACCCGGACGACGCCTTTCCGGTGACCGTGCACGAGAACTTCGGCTACTGGGTGGCCGGCGTCGAAGACCCCGACGGCACTCTGGCCGCCTCCCTCGAGGCAGCCAACGATGCCGCGGCGCCCACCGTGCGGCTGCAGGCGGTCGAGGCCTCCTACTGGACCCGGATGGGCGGGCGCGAGTACGTCCGCTGGGTGCTGCCACACGACGAGAGCGACGTGCTGGACGCGTTCGCCCGGCTACACAGCGCTGCCGAGGACCGGCTGCTGCTCCCCGAGGGTGAGGGCCGGCTGATCGGCATGTTCCGGGCGCATGGGTTGCTGGCGCCGGTGTGGGAGGTCCCGGCCGGCACCGGGGCCGAGCCGCTGGAGACGCCGTTCGCTGCCTTGGACGAGCGGCTGGCTGCCGCACTCGAGTCCGCGGAGCCGCTGACCAGCGCCGAGCGCTCGGCGCGCAGCGGACTGGCCAACCGCCAGGTCACCATTCGCTAGCCCACCCTGACGTCGCTAGCCCACCCGACGTCGCTAGCCCACGCGACGTCGCTAGCCCACGCGACGTCGCACCTGCCCACCGGTCAGGCGATAACGAGATCCGCGGTCGGCACGGCGGAATCCGTGCTGCACAGCTCCGCACGCTGCGGATCTCGTGGTGTTCGTGCGAATCGACCCCGGAACGGCTTGCTTTGACCGGCGGGTCACTTCTAGGCTGATGGTCTGCCCGGTCGTCGTTGTTTCCCCCGTCAGCGACGGCCGGGCTTTGTCATGCCTCGACCGGTCCTTCCGGTGCCAACGAGTCCCGCAGGACCGGACACGACATGCACCGGGGTCCGCCGCGGCCCGATCCCAGCTCCGAGCCTGCGATCGCGATGACCTCCACGCCCGCGTCCTCGAGTCGGGCGTTGGTCTCGGTGTTGCGCTCGTAGGCGACCGCGAGGCGAGGCGCGAGCGCGAGGGTGTTGTTGCCGTCGTCCCACTGCTCGCGCTCTGCGGTCACGGGGTCCAGACCGGTGTCGATGTGGTGCATGCGGCCGATGCCGAGGGCATCAGCAGCGGCCTCCAAAAACGGCTTCGGGGCGGCCACCGCCAGCTCGGTCCCGTCGCCCACCCCGGTGACCGCGTACGCCTGCAACGAGTCGGCGAGGTTGGGGTAGACGACCACCTTGTCGACGTCGACCATCGTGACGACCGTGTCGAGATGCATGGTCGCGCGCTGTTGGGCGATGGGGACGGCCAGGACCGTGTGCGCGATCCCGGCCCCGAACACCTGCCGGGCGAAGCGCTCTGCTCCGGCAGGCGTCGTGCGCTCACCGACACCGACGGCGACGACGCCCGGACCGAGCAGGAGCACGTCACCGCCCTCGACGTGCTCGAGGGCCCAGCCGTGCAGCCGCGGAGCACCGGCGAAGCGCGGGTGGCGGGCATAGATCAGCTCGGTCAGGTGCGTCTCACGCTCACGGGCCGGCATCGTCAGGCTGGTGACCGCCACCCGGTCGGCCAGCCACACCGACGAGTCGCGGGTGAACAGCAGGTTCGGCAGTGGATCGATGAGGAAGTCGTCGTGCGCCAGCAGGCTGGTGACCAGGCTGTGGCCCAGCCTGACCTCGTCGTTGCGCAGCCCGCTGGTGAGGGTGACGGCCAGGTCGGCGGGTGACTGATCGTGCAGCAGGCCGGTCAGGTACTGGCGCAGGGCGTCGCCCAGCCGCAGGTCGTCGGTTGCTGCCTCGATGGCCGATGCGCGGGCCGCCGGGTCGGCCAGCGTCTCGGCGAGGAGCTCCACGAGGTACAGCACCTCGATGCCGCGATCTCGCAGCGCCTGCGCGAAGGCGTCGTGCTCGTCCTGTGCTCGGTCGACCCACGGGATGTCGTCGAACAGCAGCGAGTCGTTGTTGCGCGGAGTGAGGCGGCGCAGCTCGGCGCCGGGCCGGTGCAGGAGGACGGTGCGCAGGCGGCCGACCTCGCTGTCGGCGCCGTACGGCTCAGGGCGGGTCATGACGGCGGAGCGTAGCGACCCGACGAGACCACCGCGTGGTCCCACCGCGCCATTGCCGCTTGACTACTTACGCGCCTGGGATGTCTAGGCTGGGCCGGTGCCCGGAGTGCCGCCTGCCCGCTACGCCTACCTCGGGCCGGCCGGCACCTTCACCGAGCAGGCCCTCCGTTCCCTGCCCGCGGCCCGCGGCGCTCGGGCGGAGCCGTACAGCAGCGTGGCGCTCGCGCTCGACGCAGTCCGCTGCGGCGAGGTGGACGGCGCTGTCGTCCCGTTCGAGAACTCCGTGGAGGGCTCGGTCTCGGTGACCCTCGACGAGCTGGCTACCGGGGAGCCGCTCATGATCACGCGCGAGATGACCGTGCCGGTGCAACTGGCGCTGCTGGCTCCGTCCGGGCGGGACCTGACGTCGGTGCGGACGGTGGCTTCGCACCCGCACGCGGCTGCGCAGGCGCGCGGCTGGCTGGCCCGGCACCTCCCCGGTGCGGAGGTGGTGCACGTCGGCTCCACCGCGATGGCGGCGGCGATGGTGGCCGGGGTCGAGGGCCACCCCGGCGAGTACGACGCGGCGATCGCGGCCCCCCTAGCGGCCGAGCGCTACGGGCTGGTGGCTCTCGCCGACAGCGTCGGTGCCAACCCCGACGCGGTGACGCGGTTCGTGCTGGTCTCCCGGCCCGGTCCCGTGACGGCGCGCACGGGAGCGGACAAGACGTCGCTGGTCGCCTACATCAGAGACGACCATGCCGGGGCGCTGATGGAGGTGCTCGACCAGTTCACGATGCGGGGCATCAACCTGACCCGGATCGAGTCACGCCCCACCGGGCGGGCTCTTGGGAGGTACTGCTTCTCCATCGACTGCGAAGGGCACCTCGACGACGAGCGGGTGGGCGAGGCGTTGATGGGGCTGCGCCGGATCTGCGCCGAGGTGCGCTACCTCGGTTCCTACCCGCGCCTCGACGGGACGGCGCCGGACCTGCGGCTGGGCACGTCCGACGCCGACTTCCTGGACGCCAGATCCTGGCTGGCGCGGCTGCGCGGGGGTGGGACGGCGGCGCCCTAGGCTCGCCGCGTGGACACCGCGCTCGCCGTCGCCGTCGCCGGCCTTGCCGTCGCGGCCGTGGCGCTGGGCTTCTCCCTGCTGGCGCTCCGTCGCACCGTCGGCCAGCGCCGGCGCGGGCGAGAGGTTCCGCCCGACCTCGAGTCCCTGGCCCGGGCCGCCACCGAGCTCCGGGCCGACATGGGGCGGGCGCTGCGGCACCTCGCCGTGGTGCGCTACGACGCCTTCGGAGACATGGGCGGACACCTCTCCTGGTCGCTCGCACTGCTCGACGACGAGGGGGACGGCATGGTGGTGACCGCGATCCACGGTCGCGCCGACACCCGCACGTACGCCAAGAACGTGGCCGGCTGGACCGGCGCCCAGCAGCTGTCCCCCGAGGAGTCCGAGGCAGTCGCCCTTGCCCGGCGGGGCTGAGACCCGGAGGAAGTTTCGCTGGGTGGGCTGCGAAAACAGCGCCTCCCGGGCGCTATAGCGCCCTGATAGCGAAACTTTCACAGCCCACCCAGCGAAACTTCCCGCGCGGGAGGCCGAGATCAGCGGGGGACCCGGACCAGGAGCGTGCCGGCCATCACGGTGGCGCGGAGCTCACGGCCCTCGCCGATGGGGTCGCCGTCGAGCTGACGGGCAACGGGCTGATTCGCCCGGACCACCACCGACCGGCCGGTCATGCGGGCCAGCGAGGCGTCGGTGTGCCGACCGCGCCGCAGCACGCGAGCAACGACGAAGACCCAGCCGATCAGCCGTTGCGGGGCGATCACCACCACGTCGAGGCGTCCGTCGTCGACGCGGGCGTCGGGGAGCAGCGGGATGCCGGCCTGCAGCAGGCCGACGTTGCCGATCACGACCGTCCGGGCCCGGTGCCGCTGGTACGGACCGTCGTCGACCGAGATCTCCACCCGGCTGGCGGGGTACCGCAGGTTGCGGATCGCCGACACCACGTACGCCCGCCAGCCCATGCGTGCCTTCAGCGCGTCGGAGGCGCCGGCCATGATGGCCGCGTCGAAGCCGAGCCCGCCCATCACCGTGAAGCACGACTCCGGCAGCCCGTCGCCGCTGACCCCCACCACGTCGATGGCCCGGTCCTGGCCCGAGAGGGCCACCGTCATGGCGTCCTGCACACGGAGCGGCACGTCGAGGTTGCGGGCCAGCAGGTTGCCGGTGCCGAGCGGCACGATGCCCAGCGGCACCCCGGTCCGCGCCAGCTCCGAGCACACCACGCGTACCGTCCCGTCGCCGCCTGCCGCGACCACCATCTCGGCTCCGTCGGCGAGCGCCGCGTGCGTCATCGCGATACCCGCGTCCTCGGCTGTCGTCTCGTACCACCGGGGCACGGCCCAGCCGTGCCGCTCGACCGCCGCGTTCATCAGCATCTGGAAGGCGGCGACGTCGTTGACCTTGGTGGGGTTGAGCACCACCGCCAGCCGGGACGGCCGGATGCCGGTCGTCGTGGGGGCGGGTCCCGTCTCGAACACGGCCCAGGGCACGAGCACAGCCGCCAGCGCCAGCGGGATCGCCGCCCCCACCGCCCAGCCGGCCAGCACGTCGGACGGGTAGTGGACGCCCAGCAGCACCCGGTCCAGCCCGATCACCAGCCCGACGAGGAACCAGATGGCGTCCAGCGCCAGCCTGGTCGACCGCCGGGACACCACGCTGTGCGTCAGCAGCACGGCCGCGGCGACGAACAGGCCCGCCCCGGCGGCGTGGCCGGACGGGAACGCGTAGGAGTCAGGCAGATAGCTCGAGGCCGGCCACGTCGGACGGGCCCGGCCCTCGACCAGCTTGAGGCCGGGGGCGATCAGCAGTTGCAGCAGCACCGACAGTGTCAGCCACCACGCCACGTCGAAGCGGCGGCGGATCGCGGCATAGCCCGCGACGAGGAGCAGCAGCAGCCGGATCACGGTGGGCTCCCCGATCAGGCTCACCACCCGCAGCGCGTCCACCACTGCGGCGTTCCCACGCACCGCGTCGGAGATCTGGCGTCCCAGGTCGCGCTCGAGCTCGAGCAGCCACGACCACTCCAGTGCGACCGTGAGCCAGACCAGCCCGAACGTGGCGCCCAGGGCGCCGGCCCACCACGCCACCCGCCGCCGGCGCCGAGGCTCGGCGCGTACGGAGAAGGCCACGCCACTCCTCTTGTCGTCCACGATCGGAGGCCGCAGGGTCTGGAAGCCGCGCTGCCGGGCAGTCGCCTAGGCTACGGCCTTGGCCCGCGGGGACGGGCCGGAGATCTCGTCAAAGGGGGATATACCGTGAGCGTTCGTGTGCTGGCGGTCGCCGGCGTCATTGCACTGTCCATGCTGGTCAGCACACCGGGTAGTGCTGCCTCACCCGCATCGCCACCTTCGTCGTCGCTCGCCCAGGGCGCCAAGCCGACCCGGGACGTCGTCTCGACGGGCGAGGGCAGCGGCACGGACAACCTCCGGATCCGCACCCGGGTCAAGGGTCAGCCCCTCTACTCCGGACGCCGCACCGTGCTGCAGACGAAGCGGTGCAAGTCCTGCAACTGGCATCCCTCCCAGAGCCGGCGCACGAACAACCGGGCGCTGGTCGTCTACCCCGTCGATGCGCCGGCCAACGGCCGACGCTTCTTCCGGGTGAAGGTCCCGGCGACGAAGCAGTACCGCACCTCCTACGGCAACGTGTTGGTCGCCTCTCGCGACTGACCTGCAGGCACCGCCCAACGTGTGATGCCTGGGGGCGCCCCGATCGCGAGGTTGACTACCCTGACGGGGTGATCGACCCTCGGCTGCTGCGTGACGACCCAGACCGCATCCGTGCCGCTCAGCGACGTCGGGGCGGCTCCGAGGAGCTCGTCGACCGGCTTCAGGCGGCCGACGAGCGGCGTCGTGGTGCCATCGCCACCTTCGAGCGGTTGCGGGCGGAGCAGAAGCAGCTCGGCCGGCAGATGGCGCAGGCGCGAAGCGGTGGCCGGACCGGGGCCGCGGCCGAGGGGGACGATGAGCATGCCCGGCTCCTGAAGCGCACCAAGCAGCTCAGCGTCGACGTGAAGGCGGCAGAAGCGGCACAGAGCGTCGCCGACGAGGACTTCCGCGTACTGATGGCGGCACTGCCCAACCTCGCCGACGAGCAGGCGCCGGCCGGTGGCGAGGACGACTACGTCGTGCTCGAGGAGCACGGCAGCCCCCGCGACTTCGCGGCCGAGGGATTCGAGCCACGCGATCACGTGGAGCTGGGCACGCTGCTCAAGGCGATCGATGTGGAGCGCGGCGCCAAGGTCAGCGGGTCGAGGTTCTACTTCCTCACCGGCGTCGGCGCGATGCTCGAGCTCGCCCTGGTGCAGATGGCGATGGAGCGGGCGCAGGAGTGGGGCTTCACCCCGATGGTGCCGCCAGCCCTGGTCAAGCCGCGCGCCATGGAGGGCACCGGCTTCCTCGGTCAGGCGGCCGACGACGTGTACCACCTGCCGGCCGACGACCTGTTCCTCGTCGGCACCTCGGAGGTGCCGCTGGCCGCCTACCATTCCGACGAGATCCTCGGCGCCGCATCGCTGCCTCGACGTTACGCGGCGTTCAGCCCGTGCTTCCGACGCGAGGCAGGCTCCTATGGCAAGGACACCCGCGGCATCTTCCGGGTGCACTGGTTCGACAAGGTGGAGATGTTCATCTACACCACCCTGGAGCAGTCGTACGACGCGCACCGGCAGCTGCTGGAACGCGAGCGGCAGTGGCTGCAGGAGCTGGAGCTGCCCTTCCGGGTCATCGACGTGGCCGCCGGCGACCTGGGCCTGTCGGCGGCCCGCAAGTTCGACTGTGAGGCCTGGGTGCCCACGCAGGGGCGCTACCGCGAGGTGACGTCGACCTCGAACTGCACCCAGTTCCAGGCCCGCCGCCTCGACATCCGCTGCCGGGACGACGAGGGGCGCACGGAGCCGGCCGCCACCCTGAACGGCACGCTGTGCGCCGTCCCGCGCACCATCGTCGCCCTGCTGGAGAACCATCAGCAGGCCGACGGGTCGGTCTACGTGCCGCTGGCCCTGCGCCCGTACCTGCAGGGCCGGGACGTGCTGAAACCGGTCGGGTCGGCCGGGTGAGGAAGGCCAGTGACTGGCGGCCCGGTCTGGTCGCCCTCGACGTCGACGGCACGCTCGTCGACTGGGTCGACGGAGTGCAGACGATGTCCGCGTCCGTGCGCGAGGCGGTCCGGGGGGTCGTCGACTCCGGGGTGCACGTGGTGATCTCGACCGGCAGGGCGGTGGCGGGGGTGTTGGACGCTGCCGAGCTGCTCGGTCTCGAGGACGGGATCGCCGTGGGGAGCAACGGGGCGGTCACGTTCACGTACCACCCGGTGGAGCTTGTCGAGGTTCTCACGTTCGACGCCACCAAGACGGTCGAGCAGCTGCTCCAGGAGGTGCCCGACGCGCATGTCGCGGTCGAGGAGATCAACCGGGGGTACCGGATCAACAAGCACTTCCCCGAGGGTGAGCTGGGCGGGCAGATGGTGGTCCAGAGCATCGAGCAGCTGGTGGCCGAACCCGTGACCCGGGTGATCATCCGCAGTCCCGATCAGTCCGTCCAGAACTTCACCGAGATGGCAGAACGGCTCGGGCTGCACGGGATCAACTACTACGTGGGCTACACCGCCTGGCTGGACCTGGCACCCGAGGGGGTGTCCAAGGCCACCGGCCTGGAGACGGTCGCCCGGCGGCTGGGGGTGGCGCAGGCCGACGTGCTGGCGGTCGGCGACGGGCACAACGACGTCGAGATGCTGGCGTGGGCCGGCCGGGGGGTGGCCATGGGGCAGGCGCCGATCTCGGTGCAGGAGGCTGCAGACGACGTCACCGAGACCGTGGAGGCCGACGGCGTGGTGCGGGAGCTCTCCCGCTGGTTCTGACCCGGATCCGACCCGGCCGGGCGGGAGGATCGGGTGCCGACGCTGGATCAGAGCGGACGATCCGGGAGAGAAACCTATTCAACAACCGGCCAAAAAGGTCGATCGGCCGCGCGTCGGCGCGCTTGCCCCTACGGTTCTCTGGTGCCTGTGACACTGGACACCTATGCCGCCGTGCTGTTCGACCTCGACGGCGTACTCACGCCCACGGCGGAGGTGCACATGCGGGCCTGGGACGAGATGTTCAACCAGTTCCTCGCTGAGCGTGGTGGCCAGCAGCCCTACACCGACGCCGACTACTTCGCCCACGTCGACGGCAAGCCCCGCTACGACGGCGTCCGCGACATGCTCGCCACCCGTGACATCACGTTGCCCGAGGGTACGCCCGACGATCCGCCGGAGGCCGAGACGGTCTGCGGTCTCGGCAACCGCAAGAACGCCCTCTTCTCGGCCATTCTCGAGACCGACGGCGTGCAGCCCTATCCCGGGTCCGTCCACGCGCTCGACCGGCTGCGCGAGCGGAGCGTGCCCGTGGCGGTGGTGTCCAGCTCACGGAACGCGCCGGCGGTGCTGGCCGCAGCCGGGCTCGAGGAGCGGTTCGACGTGGTCGTGGACGGAGCGGTCGCGGCCGCCGACGGCCTGGCGGGCAAGCCTGCGCCGGACACGTTCGTCGCCGCCGCCCAGCGGCTGGGCGTCGCCCCGGGGGAGGCCGTCGTCGTGGAGGACGCCGTGTCCGGCGTCGCCGCCGGCCGCGCGGGCAGCTTCGGGCTCGTGGTCGGCGTCGACCGGGGCGTCGGCGAACGGGCGCTGCTCGACGCCGGCGCCGACGTCGTGGTGAGCGATCTGGCGGAGCTCACGCCGTGAGCACTGTGCATGACAACGTTGTCAACGGGTTCGGCGGGAGCCCCAGCAGGCTCGACGGCCGCCCCGTGGGCCGCCCCGCCGACCAGGATCCGCTCGATCGTGGTCGCTACCCCCTCGACCCGTGGCGACTGGTGGAGACGGAGTTTCGGACCGACGACCTCGGCCGGGTGGAGTCCCTGTTCTCGGTCGGCAACGGCTACCTGGGTCTGCGCGGCAACCTCGAGGAGGGCCGCGACGCGTTCGCCCACGGCACCTTCGTCAACGGCTTCCACGAGACGTGGTCCATCCGCCATGCCGAGGAGGCGTACGGGTTCGCCCGGGTGGGACAGACACTGGTCAACGCTCCCGACGCCAAGCTGATCAAGCTGTACGTCGACGACGAGCCGCTGCTGCTGACCAATGCTGACCTTCCCGAGTACGAGCGGGTGCTCGACTTCCGGACCGGCATCCTCGAACGCTGCTTGATCTGGCGCACCCCGTCGGGCAAGCGCGTGCGTGTCCGCTCCACCCGCCAGGTGTCACCGGCAGACCGGCACCTGGCGATGATCACCCTCGAGGTCACGGTGCTCGACGCCGATGCGCCGCTGGTGATCAGCTCCCAGGTGCTGAACCGCCAGGACGGCGAGGACGAGTACCACATTCCCTCCGAGGCGATGGGCGACGACCCGCGCAAGGCGGCCCGCTTCGAGGAGCGGGTGCTCCAGCCCGACGTGGTCCACGGCGATGACGGGCGGCTGATGCTGGGTTACCGCTGTACCAACTCGCAGATGACCCTCGGCGTGGGCGCTTATCACGAGATCGCCACCGCATGCTCCTACACCGCTGAGACGCACGCCGAGGACGACGTCGCCCAGACCGTGTTCCAGGTCGAGGCCACAGCAGGCGAGCCGATCCTCGTGACGAAGTTCGTCTCGTACCACACCTCGCGCAGCGTCCCGGCGGCCGAGCTGGTCGACCGTTGCCGGCGCACCCTCGATCGCGCCCAGCGGCGCGGCAGGGCCGCGGTGGAGGCCGAGCAGCGCGAGTGGCTCGAGAGCTTCTGGGAGCGTTCGGACGTGCAGGTCCGCGGCCAGCCGGCGATCCAGCAGGCGCTGCGGTGGAACCTGTTCCATCTCGCCCAGGCCGGAGCCAGGGTCGACGGGTCCGGCATCCCCGCGAAGGGCGTCACCGGCTCCGGCTACAGCGGGCACTACTTCTGGGACACCGAGATCTTCGTGGCGCCGTTCTGGACGTACACCACGCCGTCGATCGCCCGGAACCTGGCGCGGTTCCGTTACTCGATGCTCGGAGCTGCGCGAGCGCGCGCCGCCGAGCTGAACCATCCGGGCGCGCTCTACCCGTGGCGCACCATCAACGGCCAGGAGGCATCCGCCTACTACGCGGCCGGCACCGCGCAGTACCACATCAACGCTGACGTGGTGTACGCCGTGAACCAGTATGTGCGGGCGACCGGTGACATCGAGTTCCTCGACCGCGAGGGCATCGACCTCATCGTCGAGACCGCTCGCATGTGGACCGACCTGGGCTTCTGGCGCGAGAACGGTGACGACACGTTCCACGTGCACGGGGTCACCGGGCCGGACGAGTACACGACCGTGGTGAACGACAACCTGTTCACCAACCTGATGGCGCGCTTCAACCTCCGGCGGGCCGCCAGCTATGTGCGCGACCTGGCGGAGCGGTGTCCTGCCGCGTACGGGCGGATGGCCGTGCGTCTGGGGCTGGACCCCAGCGAGCTGGACGAGTGGGAACGGGCCGCTGAGGCCATGGTGATCCCGTTCGACGAGCACCTTGGCATCCACCCCCAGGACGCTCACTTCCTCGAGCGCGAGGTGTGGGACCTGCCCAACACGCCGGCCGAGCGGCGGCCACTGCTGCTCTACTACCACCCGTTGGTCATCTACCGGTTCCAGGTGCTCAAGCAGGCCGACGTCGTGCTGGCGCTGTTCCTGCACAGCGACGAGTTCACGCTCGAACAGAAGCGCGCCGACTTCGACTACTACGACCCCATCACCACCGGCGACTCCACCCTGTCGGCGCCCGTGCAGGCGGTCGTCGCCGCCGAGGTGGGCTATGCCGACACCGCCCTCGACTACTACTACCGTGCGCTGTTCGTCGACCTCGCCGACCTGCACGGCAACACCTCCGACGGCGTGCACGTGGCCTCCAACGGCGGTACGTGGTACGCGACGGTCTTCGGCTTCGGCGGCGTCCGTGACTGCAACGGCGAGCTGAGCCTCGACCCCCGCCTCCCGCGCACCTGGGACGGCCTGACCTTCCGGCTGACCTGGCACGGATCACGGCTTCGGGTGGACCTGACCCCCGGTGCGCTGGTGCTCGATGTGGAGGACGGCTCGAGTGTGTCCCTGACCGTGCGGGGCCGGCCGGTGGAGGTCGCCGCCGGTCAGCCCGTCCGGATGGCGATGGACACCCACGGCCGCGACCAGAGCGGTGCCCCCGAGTCGCCGGCGCTCAGCGGCGAGCGTCGCGAGGACGGCACCGTCATGACCGCGACGGTGCCGACGCCCTGACGCGAGATCCCTGGCGGGTCAGAGGTACATCCCCCCGCCGTGCCCACGGCCTTGCTCCTCGTTGGGCGGGGGCGGGCCGGCCGGACCGGGGGGGCCGCCGGGGCCGGCGGCACCTGGCGGGAGCGCGCGCCGCATCTGCTCCAGCTGCGCGCGGGCGGCCATCTGCTGGGCGTAGATCGCGGTCTGGATGCCGTGGAAGAGTCCCTCGAGCCACCCGACGAGCTGGGCCTGGGCGATCCTGAGCTCCGAATCGGACGGTGTCTGCGACCCGAAGGGCAGGCTCAGCCGCTCGAGCTCCTCGACCAGCTCGGGGGCAAGGCCCTGCTCCAGCTCCGCGATCGACGATGCATGGATGTCGCGGAGCCGAGCCCGGCTGGCCTCGTCGAGAGGGGCAGCCTTCACCTCCTCGAGCAGCTGGCGGATCATGCTGCCGATCCGCATCACCTTGGCCGGCTGCTCCACCAGGTCGGTGAGCGCGCGCTCGGACTGCTCCTCAGAGGCGTCGTCCGGATCCGGGGCCGGCATCCTCTGCCCGTCCGGACCGATCACGGTGACGTGGTCTGCGCTCTGCTCGCTCATGCCCCCAGACTACGGAGCCCTGGCCGGTGCGCTCGATGCACCAGACCAATCCGGAGGGCACCGGCTCACCCGACGGTCAGCACGACCTTCCCGACCGCCTCGCCGTCCTCGACGATCCGGTGCGCCTCGGCCACCTGTTCCAGCGGAAGTGTGGTGTGCACCACCGGCTGCACGACGCCGTCGGCGACCAGCGGCCAGACGTGCTCGACGACACCGGCCATGATGGCGGCCTTCTCGGCCGGGGGCCGTGCGCGCAGCGTGGTGGCCAGCACCGCGCATCTCTTCACCAGCAGCGTCGACAGGTCGATCTCTGCCTTCGCGCCTCCCTGCAGTCCGATGATCACCAGCCGGCCCGACGTTGCGAGCGTCTCGAGGTTGCGGGTCAGGTAGGACGCACCCAGCGAGTCGAGCACCACGTCGGCCCCGCGCCCGTCCGTGGCCGCCAGCACCTCGGCGACGAAGTCCTGCTCGTGATAGTCGACCAGAACCTCCGCGCCGAGGGCCGCGCAGCGCTCCAGCCGGGCGGGCGACCCCGCGGTGACCGCCACCCTGGCCCCGAGAGCCACTGCGAGCTGGATCGCCATCGTGCCGATGCCTCCCGCGCCGCCGTGGACGAGCAGCGTCTCGCCGCGCTGCAGGCCGGCGAGCATGAAGACGTTCGACCACACGGTGGCCGCGACCTCGACCAGGCCACCTGCCGGAGCCAGCTCGATGCCGGCCGGGACCGGCACGACCTGCCCCGCCGGAACGACCACCTGCTCGGCGTAGCCTCCGCCGGCCAGCAGCGCGCACGCCGGGTCGCCCACCGCCCAGCCGTCGACGCCGGCACCGACGGCCAGCACGTGGCCGGCGCACTCGAGTCCGAGAACGTCCGAGGCGCCCGGAGGAGGGGGGTAGTTGCCCTGGCGCTGCATGATGTCGGCGCGGTTGACCGCCGTCGCCCGAACTCGCAGCAGGATCTCGCCGGGACCGGGCACGGGGTCGGGCACCTCGTCCAGCCCCAGCACCTCGCGACCACCGGCACCGGTGCACACCACAGCCCGCATGTCAGTCGGTCCTCTCCTCGGGCTTCTCGTCGGTCGACGTGTCCCGGGCGGGACCTGTCGCTGCAGCATCGTCGGCCTGTCCGGAGCCGGTGCCCCCGGCCAGGGCGAGCCGCACGGCCTGCTCGGCGGCGGTACGGATCGCGCCGGAGCCACCACCGCGAGCGGCCGCTGCGTACCCGATGAGGAAGGTGGTCAGCGGCGCGGCCGGGCGCGCGACCGAGTGTGCGGCGTCGCGCGCGGCATCGAGCAGCAGCGGGACGTCCACGTCGTCCGCCGGCACGCCCAGCTCGGCGCACAGTGCCTCGACCCACTCCTGCAGCGTCATCGCGGGAGCTCGTGACCTCGGGCGGACTCCACGGCGGCGGCGAGGTCGCCGGGAGTGTCGACATCGCGCGCCTCGTTGCCGTGCGGGACGACCGCGCTGAGGGACAGCGGCGCGAGCAACACGTGCATGGCGGCATCGGTCCAGTGCTCGCGGGCGGCGGCGGCACGGCGGAGGGCAGCGGTCCGATGCGCGCCGGTCAGGTACTGGCGCCGGCCGTCCTGGTCGGTGAGCAGGGCACCGTCGGGAGCGGCCTGGCTCCACGGGGTGTCGCCGCCCGCGCCGTCGGGTCCGCCGAGAACGTCCAGCAGCCGACGCACGGTCCCGGCGTCGACCATGGCCAGGTCGCCGGCCAGCACCACGACGAGATCGGCACGCACCTCGGCCAGCCCTGTCACGACCGCTTCCGCCGGCCCGCTGCCCGGGGGGTCCTCGCGCAGCCACTGCACCGGTCGTGCGGTCGGTCGCTCGTCCCCGACGACGATGACCCGCTCCGCGTCCCGGACGGCGGCGAGCACGCGATCGAGCAGGGACCTGCCGCCGATCGTCAGCCGCGTCTTGTCGGCGCCGAGGCGCGTCGAGCTTCCTCCGGCGAGCACCAGTGCGTCGAACTCGCCGGGGGGCCGTCGGGTGGACATGGGTGTGAGTCTGGCAGCGGTGCCAGCATGGGGGTATGGCCGACCCCGCTCGAAACCGCGATCCCGCACCCGGCGTCGATGTCTGCCACGTGGCACTTGTGCAGACGGCGGCCGGTACCGACTCCGCCGCCCAGCGGGAGTCCGTGCGTGGCTGGTGCGGTCGTGTCCTCGAGCAGCCGGGGCCGCCGGCCGACCTGGTGGTGCTTCCCGAGGCTGTCATGCACGACTTCGGATCGGCTGAGCATGATGTCGCTGCCGTCGCGGAGCCCCTCGACGGGCCGTTCGTTGCGCTGCTGGCCGAGCAGGCGGCCAGGCTGGGCGCCGTCGTCGTGGCCGGGATGTTCGAGCGGGCCGACGACGGTGGCCGCCCGTACAACACGCTGGCCGCCGTCCAGCCCGACGGCTCGCTGGCGGGGGTGTCCCGCAAGGTGCACATGTACGACTCGTTCGGCTACCGGGAGTCCGACCGCCTGCGGGCCGGTCCGGTCGAGCCGGTGGTCCTCGAGGTCGGCGCCGTCAACGTCGGCGTGATGACGTGCTATGACCTGCGCTTCCCCGAGTACGCCCGGCTGCTGGTCGATGCGGGGGCCGACACCCTGTGCGTACCGGCGGCCTGGGTGCGCGGCCCGATGAAGGAGGACCACTGGGTGACTCTCCTGCGCGCACGGGCGATCGAGAACACCTGCTGGGTGCTGGGCGCAGCGCAGACGGGGCCGACCTATGCGGGACGCACCTCCGCGATCGACCCGCTGGGCGTCGTATTGGCTGCCGCCGGCGACGAGGAGACCATCGTCCGGGCGGTCCTGGACCCGGTCCGGCTGGGCACCGCGCGGGCCCGCAACCCCGCGTTGCAGCACCGCCGCATCTCATCCGGTGCTCGACTGCAGGTGTAGCGTCACTCTCCGCCCGCGAACGCGTCGCTGGCCCGACGGGCCGAGGGGCCCGACGGGGCCGACGGAAGGAAGCGTCCGGTGTCCCACGAGATCGCCGCCGAGATGGTCGCCAACGTGCTCACGCTGGTCGCCGAGCAGGGCGCGGTGCTCGAAGCGGGCGACACGATCCTCATTCTCGAGTCGATGAAGATGGAGATCCCCGTGCTGACCGAGACAAAGGGCACGCTCGTGGATCTGCGGGTCAGTGTCGGCGACGTCGTCCAGGAGGGTGACGTGCTCGCCGTTGTCTCCTGACAGGATGGGTCCGGCAGGCTCGGAGGGGTGCCGGAGTGGCCTATCGGAACCGCCTTGAAAGCGGTCGCTGGCAGCGATGTCAGCCGCGGGTTCGAATCCCGCCCCCTCTGCACAGGTCCGGCAGCCGGCAGCCGGCAGCCGGACGTCACTGGTCGTGACCGGACGCGGCCATCTGCGTGAGTACCGGCAAACCTCTGCGTGCCGCTGACGCCGTCGCCTACGGTTCGGAGGGCTCGGTCACGGTGATCGGGGGACTTGGAGCTGAGGACGTCATGAAGCCGATCGCCCGCTTTGCCGCCGCGGCGGCAAGCCTTGCCGTGGCCGTCTCCGGAACCCTCGGGCTCGCGTCACCTGCCTCGGCTGCGTTCGACCCCGGGCCGGTCGGTCCGGTGTGGACGCCGGACGGGCCCGTTCACGCGATCGCCGTGGCCGGCGGGCAGGTCTTCGTCGGGGGCAGCTTCAGCGGGGGCGTCGTCGCGCTGAATGCCAGCACCGGCGCCCTGGCGTGGAAGGGCAACGCCAACGGCGACGTCCGTGCGCTTGCCGTGTCCGCCGACGGCCGCTCGGTCATTGCCGGGGGAGCCTTCACCGCGGTGGCCGGGGCGACGCATCGCAAGCTGGCCCTGCTCTCGGCGTCGACCGGGGTCGTCGACCCGAAGTGGAGAGCGGCAGCGGGTGGAATGGTGCGGGACATCGTCGTCAGTGGCGACACCGCCTACTTCGGAGGCTCCTTCAAGCGGCACAACGGGACAGTGCAGTCGAACCTGGGAGCGGTCTCGACGACGCCCGGCCAGAAGGCTGTCCCTCGGACCGGGTTCGACGCCTCGAGCGACGGCATCGTGTACGCCCTCGACCTGAGCGGGTCGCGGCTGGTGATCGGCGGGAAGTTCACCACTCTCAGCGGCTCACCCCGCAACCAGCTTGGCTCGTTCAACGTGTCGAGCAACTCCCTCGACGGCTGGAGGCCCGAGGCTGCCTGCAGCGGGTGCAACCTGTACTGGGATCTCACCGCGAACGGAAACACCGTCTACGCCGTCTCCCGCAACTATGGTGCGGCGACCGCGGTGGACCTCGGCACGGGGAAGCGGCTGTGGCGCACCTCTGCGAATGGCGACGCCCAGGCGGTCACCCTCGTCGACGGGCAGCTCTACGTCGGCGGCCACTTCTCCACCATCAAGGGCGTGGACCGCAAGATCCTGGCGCAGCTCAACCCGGCAACCGGCGCTGTGCAGGCCTTCTCCAGCAGGTTCGTCGGCTCCTTCCCCGGGATCTGGGCAATGGACTCGACCAGCCAGCGCATGTACGTGGGTGGCCACTTCACTGCAGCCGGCCCCAAGCCGAACAAGTACCCGTACCTGACGATGTTCGGGAGCTGAAGGTAGCGGGAGCGCAGTCGCGCGCGGGCTCGCCGATGTCGGAGGATGCGGAGTCGTGACCGAGACGAGCGGCTATCCGCTGGCACGAGCCCACACAGTGAGCGTGCTCGGACGTTACGCAGCGGGGACCGGCCTCCTCGTGCTGGTGTCGGTGGTGGTGGCCGTCAGCACGGACGACATGCCCGGCTGGCTGGTCGCCTGCGGGGTGGTCCTGTTGGCCGGCGCGCTTGGGCTCACGGCCGTCGCCGCCCTGCGTGTCCTCCGCCCCCCGCTGGTGCTCGTCCTCACCGACACGGGCTACCGGCTGCGGATGCTGCGCGGTGCCGGTGTCTCCGCGGCCAGCTGGTCCGACGTCACCAGGGTGCGCAGGGAGCAGCTGCCGCCGGGCACCTGCCTGGTGCTGTCGCTCCCCGGCGGGAAGCGCACGGTGGTGCCGGTGCGGCTGCTCGACGGCGGGACGGCCACGGCGGACCGGCTGGAGGCCGACCTGCGCGCCCGGCTCGATCGCTCGCACGGCCAGCGACGGCTGAGTTGACGACGGTCGGACGGCGGAGGTGGCGGGATTTGAACCCGCGAGAGGGGGTGAACCCTCAACCCGCTTAGCAGGCGGGCGCCATAAACCGGGCTAGGCGACACCTCCGGGCCGCGTGCGCCTGGACGCTGCGACGACGCGTCAGGCTACCTGCCGCTGCCGACGACTGCCACAGCGGTCGCTGTCCTCGCGAGCCACCCGCTGGACAAGGATGACGAAGCATCTCCAGTTTCCTGGAACGGCCACGCGGCCGGGTGAGCGCTCCTACCATTCCCACGTGATGTCCCGCGGTCTGTACGCACCGCCGTGGCTCGCCCGGGTCGCTGCTGCGAGCGTCCTTGCGGTGGCCGCGGTCGTTGCCATGCCCGGGGCCGGCCACGCCGAGGCTGTGGACGGCACCACCGACGGCAGCAGCACGACCGCTCCTCCCAGTTCTGATACCGCTGTCCCCGACGACGACTCCCCCAGAACCGACGACGGGTCCGGCCAGGACAGCTCGAGCGGTGCGAGCACCTCCGAGCCCGACCAGACGGCAACGCCCGGCCCCGGCGACTCGGCGGGGGACACCACCAGCCAGCCGGAGGAGACGGAGACTCCCGACCAGGCGACCTCACTGTCGATCGCCGCAAGCGTCTCCGCGCCGACCGTCGAGCCAGGCGGTAGCACGAACCTGACGATCGCGGTGACGAACACCGGGCCCGTCACGGATCCGGCCGTCACCGTCGATGCCGGGATACCACCCGGCCTCGACGGCGCGAGCAGCGACGCGCGGTTCAACTCGACCACCGGCGTCTGGGACGTCGGTCAGCTTGCATCAGGAGACAGCGAGGAGCTGGTCGTCGCGCTCACCGTGGAGGCCGAAGCGGAGCCGGGGGAGGTCGTGGCCTCTCCCACCGTCAGCGGGGCCGGCCACGACCCCCGTCCCGGTGACGTGGCCAGTGCGGTGATCGACGTACAACCGGGAGCCGACGGTGGTCCCAACGGCTCCGGAGGCGACGGCCCGGGTGACGGTGAGACCCCACCGGGGTCTTCGGCCACACCCGGTGGCACCGGCGACGGGTCCGGGTCGGGTGATGGCTCGGGGTCGGGTGATGGGTCCGGGTCGGGCGGCGGCAACGGGTCGGGCGGCGACAACGGGTCAGGCGGCGACAACGGGTCAGGCGGCGGCAACGGGTCCGGTAGCGGCGGTTCCGCGAGTCCGGACGATCAGGGGTCCACCGACGGTTCAGAGCCTTCCGACGGTTCGACCTCTGCTGACGCCGACCCGACCACCGGGTCGTCCGGCTCATCCACCGGCCAGTCGTCGCAGGCCGAGTTCAG
>JAQSWV010000081.1 GCA_029266455.1 Nocardioidaceae bacterium | reverse complement strand
CGAGCAGGCCGACGCCATCACCCGGACGCTCGAGGACCTGCGGCCAGCTCTGTCGTCCGCCGCTCTGGTGGACGCGGAAGGTTGGCTGGTGGAGCAGGCCGCGATGTACGGACCCGATGAGCTGCGCCGTCTCGGCCAACGGGTCTTCGAGTACCTCGATCCCGATAGAGCCGACCTGCATGAAGGGCAACTGCTCGAGGCCGCTGAGCGGCGGGCGCTGGAGCAGTCCCGACTGGTCTTGCGGCGCCGCGGCGACGGCACTACCAGCGGCACTTTTCGGCTGCCCGACTTCCAGGCGGACATGCTGCGTACCGCCTTGGATGCCATCATCTCGCCTCGGCGCAGCCACTTTGCCGACGGCAACGGAGGCGGCAGTGGCGACCAGGAGACGGGGAGAGACCGACGGGGCGAGCTCCGCGCGCCTGGTGCTACGCCGGAGTCGGCTCAACAGTACGACCAGTCTCGCGAGCCGGAGACCCGGCCCTACCCGATCCGGTTGGGACAGGCGCTGGGGGAGTTGATCGAGCACCTTCCCGTCGGGGAGTTGCCTCAGGCCGGTGGGATCGCAGCGACAATCTGCGTCACTATCGACCATCGCCGACTGCTGGAGGAGACAGGCGCGGCGACCTTGAGCTCGGGGACCGCGTTGTCCGCTGCGCAGACCCGACGGCTGGCGTGCAATGCCGGTGTGCTGCCCATGATCTTGGGCGGGGAGTCCAAGGTGCTGGACCTCGGGCGAGCTCGCCGATTCCACAGTCGCTCCCAGCGCATCGCCATCGGCACCGTCCAGCACGGCTGCATCTGGCCAGGCTGCGACCGGCCGCCACAGCAGTGTGAGATCCACCATCCGAAGGCATGGTCGGAGGGCGGACACACGAACCTCGACGCAGCCATGGTCTGCTCACGTCATCATCACCTGGCTCATCAGGAATGGGACATCACGATCGCCGACGACCACATCCCAGAGGTCATCCCTCCAGCCACCATCGACCCTCGGCGCACTCCGCGACGCCATCATCGCTTCCGACGACTGACGAAGCCTCACCCCTCGGCACAAGACGCTGCCATAAGCCATAAACCGCATCCGACAGATGGGCGCTGCTGATGATGGCGCGCAGATGGGTGCCGCCGCCCCAATCCGCGGCGTGCAGGGTGTTGTTGTCGGAGCAAGCAGATCATGGCGTGTGGCCCGCTGGACCGACCGGTCTCATCGCCGCGCTCTCAACCGTCGCGGCGGACCCGAGGATCAGCACGGACTACCGTTCGCGGCATGGCGCGGGTCCGCATCGGCATCTCCGGGTGGCGCTATCCGCCGTGGCGCGGTGTGTTCTATCCGACCGGCCTGGCCCAGCGTCGAGAGCTCGAGTACGTCGCCGGACGGCTGCCGACCGTCGAGATCAACGGCTCCTTCTATTCGCTGCAACGACCGAGCAGCTATCGCAGCTGGAGCGAGGAGACGCCCGACGACTTCCTGTTCGCCGTCAAGGGCGGCAGGTTCATCACGCACATGAAGAAGCTCGCCGGAGTGGAGATCCCGCTGGCCAACTTCTTCGCTTCGGGTCTGCTGCTGCTGGGCCCGAAGCTGGGTCCGTTCCTGTGGCAGCTGCCACCGACTCTCGGCTTCGACGCGGGCAGGTTGGCTGCCTTCTTCGAGCTCCTGCCACGTACGGCCAAGGAAGCGGCTCAGCTCGCGCAGCAGCACGACGACAAGCTCACCGACGACCGTGCATGGACCACGGTGGATGCCGACCTACCGCTGCGGCACGCGCTGGAGGTGCGCCACGACAGCTTCCGAACGCAGCAGTTCCTCGATCTTCTGCGCGATCACGACATCGCGGTGGTGGTGGCCGACACCGCGGGCAAGTGGCCGCTGATCCAGGAGGTCACCTCGGACTTCGTGTACGTGCGGTTGCACGGTTCGGAGGAGCTCTACGTCAGCGGGTATACGGATGAGGCGCTCGATGCCTGGGCCGCGAAGCTGGTCGACTGGCGTGCGCGCGGACTGGACTGTTATGTCTACTTCGACAACGACGTCAAGGTGCATGCGCCGTTCGACGCGCTGGCGCTGCTTGAGCGGGTCGGCTGACCGACGGATGCGCACGTCACCAGTCAGGCCACGGCGAGATCTGCAGCCGCTTTTCGACCCACGCGCGCTGGCGATCATCGGTGCGAGCAACGACGACAGCAAGTGGGGCTACGCGCTCGCGGACCGCGCGTTGACCTCGGAGGCAAGACGCACGGTTCATCTGGTGAACCGCCGTGGTGGCACCGTGCTGGGTCGGCCGGTGCTGCGAAGTCTTCATGAGCTCGGACCGGACGCGGGCGTCGACCTGGTCGCGCTGTGCGTGCCGGCCGGCAGCTTCCTCTCTGCACTCGATGATGCGCTCGCCGCAGGCGCCCGGGCGGTGGTGGCGATCACCGCGGGGCTGGCAGAGAGCAGTGCCGACGGCGCATCGGTGCAGGCCGAGGCGGTGGCCCGGGTACGCGCCGCGGGCGCGGTGATGGTCGGCCCCAACTGCGCCGGCGTCGAGGACACGTCGACCGGCCTGCAGCTCAGCAGCGAGGTGCTGGTCCCGGGGCACGTGGCGGTGCTCAGCCAGAGCGGCAACATGCTCATCGACGTGCAGGACCGGCTACGGACCGCCGGGCTCGGGATCTCGCGATTCGTGTCGCTCGGCAACCAGGGCGACCTCACCGTCGTCGACGTGATGGAGTCCTGTCTGCGCCACGACGCGACCCACAGCGTCGCGGTCTACGCCGAGGACGTCGTGGACGGCCGCGGCTTCGTGACGGTGGCCCGTGCGCTGGCAGCGGCAGGCAAGCCGGTCGTACTGCTCTCACCCGGTCGCACGGACGCTGGCACCAGGGGAGCCGCGTCGCACACCGGGTCGCTGACCACGTCGGCCCGAGTGGTCGACGCCGCCTGTGCCGCAGCCGGGGTGTTGCGGGCGGAGTCGCCGGAGCACCTTGTCGACCTGGTCGCCGGCCTGGACAGTCCTCGCCGCTCGACCGGTCGGCGGGTGGCGGTGCTCACCGACGGAGGCGGTCACGGGGCAGTCGCCGCCGACGCCCTGGGTGCTGCCGGGCTGCACACCCCTGTGTTGTCACCGGTGCTCCGCGCCCGGCTGACCGATCTCCTGTGGTCACAGTCGGCCGTGGCCAACCCGGTCGACCTCGCCGGGATGGGCGAACGAGACCCGCTCAGCTACCTCCGCGCGACAAGCGTCCTGCTGGAGTCCGACGAGGTCGACGGCGTGCTGCTCACCGGGTACTTCGGCGGCTACAGCCTGCTGCCCACCAGCCTGGCCGGGCGCGAGCTGACCGCGGTCGCCGACCTCGCGTCCCGTGTCACCGGGCAGACCAAGCCTGTGGTCGTGCACACCGTCTATCCCGACAGTCCGTCGTCCATGGTCCTGCGCGGCGCCGGTGTGCCAGTGCACCGCGACGCCGGCCGGGCCGCAGCCGTGCTGGCCGGATGCTGCCGGCCGGTCCCTGCGACGCGCACCGACGACATCGCCCTACCGCCATCGGCGGCGCTGCTCACATCGACCGACTACGGCACCGTGCGCGACATGCTGGCCGGGGCGGGCCTGCCGTTCCCGGCGTCCGCGACGGTGTCGGACGAGGCCGGGCTCCGCGCAGTCCTGCCCGACTTGCTGGCCCCCGGCCCGGTGGTGCTGAAGGCACTCGGCCTGCTGCACAAGTCCGACGCCGGCGGAGTCCTGCTCCACCTTCGCGACGAGGCAGAGACGGTCGCGGCCTATCGCGACCTGATGGCACGCCTGGCCCCGCCGGGTGTCTCGGTGGAGCAGCAGGCGGAGCGCTCTGCCGGAGTGGAGGTGATCGTCGGTTGCCGGCGCGACCCGTGCTTCGGCCCGGTGCTGATGGTGGGCCTCGGGGGAGTGTTCACCGAGGTCCTCGACGACGTGGCCGTCGCGCTGGCCCCCGTGTCGGTGGCGACGGCAAGCGAGCTGCTGCTGTCGCTGCGTGGGGCGCCGCTGCTGACCGGTGCCCGTGGTCGACCTCCCGTCGACCTCCACGCGCTCGCAACGCTCGCCGCCACGTTGTCGAAGGTCGCCGCCGAGCACCCTGAGCTGTGCGAGCTCGAGATCAATCCCGTCCTGGCGACGCCGCGGGGCGCGCTCGGCCTCGATGCCCGCGCTGTTGTGCAGCCTCCCGCCCGCCCTGCCGACTGAGGAGTCCCGTGGATCTCGCGTACACCCCCGACCAGGTCGCCCTCCAGCAGCGGGCCGCCGCGTACGCCCGCACGTTGTTCGCGTACGAGGACGCGGTGGAGTCGTCGGGCGGTCACCTCGATCCAGAGGTCCAGCGCGAGCTCGACCAAGCGGCCCGCGACGCCGGTTTGTGGGCGGTCAACATGCCGGTCGAGTGGGGCGGTGCCGGGCTGTCGGTCGTGGACCGGCTGATCGTGCAGGAGCAGATCGGCAAGGCCACGAACTGCCTGTGGGACTTCTGTTGGTGGCCGGCGAACGTGCTGGCGTACGGCACCGACGAGCAGCGGCAGCGCTATCTGCTGCCGGTCATCCGGGGGGAGCGCAGGGATGCCTTCGCGGTCACCGAAGCGGAGGCCGGCAGTGATGCCGGCAGCATCCGGACGACGGCAACCCGTGTCGACGAGGGCTGGCGCATCGACGGCGAGAAGTGGTTCGTGACCTGCGGTGACGTCGCGGACTTCCTGATCGTGCACGCCAATGCTGTCACCCGTGCCTCCGGCGCCTCCGATGCCTCCGGTGCCTCCGGTGCCTCCGGTGCCTCCGGTGCCTCCGGTGCCTCCGGTGCCTCCGGCGCCTCCGGTACGTCCGGTGCCACCGGCACGACCGGCGCCGGCGCTGGGGGTGCGCCGACGCTCTTCCTCGTCGACAAGGACCTGCCGGGTGTGGAGATCCTGCACACGCCACAGTTCATGCACACGACGGTGTTCGGCCACCCGCAGATCGGCTTCGACGGAGTGGTGGTCCCGGACTCGGCCGTGCTCGGCGGCGTCGGCCGGGGCTTCGAACTGACCAAGGAGTGGTTCGTCGAAGAACGGCTGTCGATCGCGGCGCGGGCGATCGGTGCGGCCGAACGCGGACTGGACCTGGCCCGCGACTGGGCGGTGGAGCGGCGGCAGTTCGGCGCACCGATCGCGGAGTTCCAGCTGGTGCAGGCGATGCTGGCCGACTGCGCCGTCGACATCGCCGTCAACCGGGCGTACTACCACCAGGTGGCGTGGGAGATCGACGCCGGCGGCGACCAGAAGCAGATGCACGCCAAGGCGTCGATAGCCAAGCTCTCGGCCTCGGAGGCCGCAGGCCGGGTGATCGACCGGTGCCTGCAGGTCTTCGGGGGTCGGGGGTACGACCGGTCCAACCCGGTGGAGCGGCTCTACCGCGAGCTCCGGGTCGACCGGATCTGGGAGGGCACCAGCGAGATCCAACGGCTGATCGTGGCCAACGAGCTGGTCAAGCGGGGCACCGATGTGCTGGACATGCCCCGCTGACTCAGGTCGGGGTCGCCAGCACAAGCGGGTGCACGGTCACCGCACCCGCCTTCCGCAGGATCCGCGCGGCGACGGTCAGGGTCCACCCCAGCACGACCTGGTCGTCGAGCAGTAGCACCCGTCGATCGCGTACGACCTCCGGGTCGACAAGCGTGTAGCGCCGGGAGACCGCCGCCAACCGCTGTGCGGAGTTCGTCGCGCCCGCGCCGGGTGGTTGATCGCCAGTGACGGCGAGGCTCGTCAGCACGGGAAGGCCGGTGAACCGGGCCATGCCGTCGACCAGGTGCCCCACGAGCAGCGGCCGGCGCACCGAGTCGATGCCGACGATGCCGTCAGGCCGCTGATCCGGCGCAAGGGCCCACGCGCCCAGCACGTCGGCCAGCGCATGGCGCAACGGCACCGGAACCTCGCCGTCGGGGCCGGCGAACAGCTCGCGCAGCTGCTGCCCCCAGCCCAGGTCGGTCAGCCTCGCCACCGCCCGCCCGGACTGCGCCTGCTCGTCGGCCGGGATCCTGCCGCGCAGGCCGACGCCGAGGTTGGCCATCGCAGCCGGCCACATCCGTCGCGGGTCGACCGTGACCCCGGGCCGGCCGAGCCGGGAGCCGGCCTCGGCGACCGCCTCCGGGTCGGCCACCTGGTCCAGCGCGAGACCACCGCAGTTGTCACAGCGACCGCACGGCTCGGCGGCCGGGTCGTCGAGCGCCTCCCTGAGGTACTGCAGCCGGCAGCGGTCGCTGCTGACGTACGCCAGCATCGCCTCCTGCTCGGCCGTGCGGGTCTGCGCGACTCGGGCATACCGATCGTCGTCGTAGTCCCAGGGCCGGTCGGTCGACTCCCACCCGCCGCGCACGCGACGGACGGCTCCGTCGACGTCGAGCACCTTGAGCATCGCCTCCAGCCGCTTGCGCTGGAGCGGCACATACGTCTCCATCTCGGCCGTCGACATCGGCGCACCGTTGTCGGCCAGCACCTGCAGCGCCTGCCGCACGTCGCGGGCCGGGGGGAACGCCAGCGACCCGAAGTAGTCCCACACCTCGCGGTCCTCGCGGCCCGGCAGCAGCACCACGGTGGCTGTGGCGAGGCCACGTCCGGCGCGACCCACCTGCTGGTAGTAGGCGATCGGGCTGGGCGGGGCGCCCAGGTGCACCACGAAGCCGAGGTCGGGTTTGTCGAAGCCCATCCCGAGCGCTGAGGTGGCGACGAGGGCCTTGACCCGGTTGTTCAGCAGGTCGTCCTCGGCTGCGAGGCGCTCGGTCTGCTCGGTCTGCCCGGAGTACGCGACCACGTCGAGGCCATGCGCCCGGAGATGATCGGCGACGAGCTGGGTCGCAGCCACGGTGAGGCAGTACACGATGCCCGAGCCCGGCAGGCTGCCGAGATGCTCGGCCAGCCACGCGAGTCGGGCAGCCTGCGAGGGGAGCGCCACGACACCCAGATGCAACGACTCGCGGTCGAGACTGCCCCGCAGCACCAGGACGTCGGTGAGCGTCCGCTCGCCCGAGACCGACAGCTGCTCCGCGACGTCGGCGGTCACCCGCGCGTTGGCCGTCGCGGTCGTGGCGAGCACGGGGATGCCCTCGGGGAGCTCGGCCAGCAGGGTGCGGATGCGCCGGTAGTCCGGCCGGAAGTCGTGGCCCCAGTCGGAGATGCAGTGCGCCTCGTCGACCACGACTAGACCGGCGCCTGCGGCGAGGTCAGGCAGCACCAGGTCGCGGAAGTCGGGGTTGTTCAGACGCTCGGGGCTGACCAGCAGCACGTCCACCTGGCCGCGGCCGATCGCGGCGTACGTCTCCCGCCAGGCCTCCGGATTGGTCGAGTTGATGGTGACCGCCCGGATGCCGGCCCGCTCGGCGGCCGCGATCTGGTTGCGCATCAGGGCGAGCAGCGGCGAGATGATCACGGTGGGCCCGGACCCGGCGCCGCCGGACGGGTGCCGCAGCAGCGCTGTGGCCACGAAGTAGACCGCGGACTTGCCCCAGCCGGTGCGCTGCACGACGAGCGCGCGCCGGTGCCCGGTCACCAGGGCGTCGATCGCCGCCCACTGGTCGTCCCGCAGCCGGGCACCCTCGTCGCCGACCAGCGCGCGCAGGTGCCGCTCGGCCTCGTCCCGCAGGTCGCCGCCAGACGCACGCGGAGCCGGCCCATCTATTGCCAGCCCCTCGGTGTCCGGCCCGGCGGCCGCCTCGCCTCCCGGCACGCTCATGCGTGCTGCGCCGGCTCGTGCTCCTGGTGGCCGACCGGCTCCAGCTGGAACGTGCAGTGCTCGACGTCGAAGTGCCCGGCCAGGCACGCTCCCAGGTGGTCCAGCACCTCACCCGAGCGGCCCGTGGCCATGCAGTCCTCGTCGACCACCACGTGCGCCGAGAGGACGGGGACGCCGCTGGTGATCGTCCAGGCGTGCAGGTCGTGCACGTCGAGGACCCCGGGCACCTTCCGCATGTGGTCGCGCACGCGGTCGAGGTCGACTCCGCTCGGCGTGGCCTCCAGCAGCACGTCGACGACCTGTGCGAGCAGCGCCCACGCGCGCGGAAGGATCATCAGCCCGATCACGATCGAGGCCACGACGTCGGCGCGGGTCCACCCCGTGGTGGCGATGACCACTCCGGCCACGACGACCGCGACCGATCCGAGCAGGTCACCCAGCACCTCGAGGTAGGCGCCCCGGAGGTTGACGCTCCGGGACTGCCCTTCACGCAGCAGCAGCAGGCAGCCGGCGTTGGCGGCGACGCCGACGACGGCCACCGCCACCATCAGCCCGGTCTCCACCTGCGGCGGGTCGGACCAGCGCCCGACGGCGGTCACCAGCACCCAGACGGCGATACCGCCCACCAGCAGTGCGTTGACCAGTGCGGCCAGGATCTCGGCCCGCTGCATGCCGAACGTGCGCGCCTTGGTGGCCGGCCTGGCCGCCAGCCAGGTCGCTGCCAGCGCCACCGCGATACCGGCAGAGTCCGAGACCATGTGCGCGGCGTCGGCCAGCAGCGCGAGCGAGCCGGACATCGCTCCGCCGACGACCTGGACGGCCGCGACCGTCAGCGTGATGACAAGCACCAAGACGAGCCGCTGCCGCCGCGCACCTGCGGCCGTGCCGTGCCCGTGCCGGTTGGCGTGCCCGTGACCCACTCCTCGATGCTACGGCTGCCTGCTCGTGCGGTGCCGCTGCCACCGGTCAGCGCTGGTCGACCACGGGGTTCCGGAGCTCGCCGACCGTCGGGATCCGGCACTCCACCACGTCGCCGGCGCGGACACGTACCGCGCCAGGCGTCCCGGTCGAGAGGACGTCTCCGGGGTGCAGGGGCATCATCTGGCTGGAGAAGCTCACCAGGCACGCGGGGCTGAACCGCATGTTCGCCACTGTGTTG
>JAQSWV010000080.1 GCA_029266455.1 Nocardioidaceae bacterium | reverse complement strand
ACCGACCGCCGCACCGACGACCCCGACGTCGCCTTACCACCAATCCAATGCTCAATCGTCCTCACGAGCCGACGCCTTCCTCATTGCTGGAGCTCTTCACGTAATGCCGCTCACCACCGGCGCACGAGTCCTGCGGGTGAGTTGGTCCTGGGCGGGCGCTCCGTTGGCATCGTGGGCGACGGGGCGACCCTGTGTCAGCCGCTCCAGCCCGCGACTCGCTTCTCCATCTCCTCACGCATGAAGATGCTGGACTCCCGGGCGCGCTCCTCCCAGGCGAAGACGCAGGCGGTCATGATCCCGTCGAAGCGCAGCTCGCCCAGCGTCTGGAAGAACTCGTCCCAGTCGACATCGCCCTGGCCGATGTCGAGGTGCTGGTGCACGCGGGCAGTGGAGCCCGGCGGGTTCACGATGTACCGCAGCCCCGACGAGGCCCGGTGGTCGAAGCTGTCGGCTACGTGCAGGTGGGTGAGCAGGTCATTCGCGTACTCCATGACGCCACGGATGTCACCTCCTTGGTGGAAGGTGTGCGGCGCGCAGTACAGGAATGACACGAGGTCGGAGTTGAGCCCCCGCACCATGTCGACCGCGACCTTGCCGTCCTCGACGAAGTCGTCGGGATGCGGCTCCAGGCGCAGCTGCACGCCCTCGCGCTCGAAGACGGGCAGCAGCTCCTCCATCGACCGCCAGAACTGGCCCTCGCTGCGACTCGCCTGCTCGGGCCGGCCGTTGAACTCCGAGTTCATGACGTCGCAGCCGAGCTCGACGGTGATCTCGATGGCGCGTTTCCAGTAGCGCACGGCGGCCTGCCGTTCGTCCTCGTCCGGCCCCGACCATCGGTACAAGGGCAGCACGGAAGCGACCTGGACGTGAGCGGCGTCCAACGCGTGCTTGAACGCGGTGATGGTGTGCCGGTCTGCCCGGGGGTGCAGGAAGAACGGCATGAAGTCCTCACGGGGCGAGAGCTCGATGTGCTCGTAACCAAGCTCGGCCACCACACCGGGCAACTCCAGCAGCGGAACGCTGCGCAGCATGTACGGGTCAAGCACCAGTTTCATCGTGGTCTCCTCGCTCCAAGCCATTGGTCGCGCCGTGCAGTTCTGCGATCCGCGACCGTCACAGGTCCTCGCGCGGACTCAGGAGTCAGCGCCCTCGCGCATCTTGACGGCGACGACGGGCACGGGCGACTCGAGCAGAAGCCGCTGGCTGATGCTTCCGAGGATCGCCTTGCCGACCGGCGTCCGGCGCTTGATGCCGATGACCAGCCGGGCTACGTCGTGGTCCCTGATCTCGTCGAGCACCGCCTCGGTGGGATCACGATCGGATCTCCCTACCCGCTCGATGACCTTGACCTGGACTTCTGTCGGCAGGGACGAGGTGTCCAGCGGCTTGAGCCCGAGGTTGACGACGATGAGGTCGGTCTCCAGCAGCTGAGCCTCGGCGGCACCGGCCGCGAGTGCGGCGATCCCTTCGGGGCGGTCCGGGACGGCGACGAGGACTGACATGGTGAGCCTTCCTGTGCAGTCAGATGTGTGGAGGGGTTGTCGGTCAGCCGTGCTTGGCCCGGAAGTCCTCCTCGAAGTCCTCCAAGGAGATGTTGCGGGTCTCGGGAACCATCGTGTAGATGAACGCCAGCGCCAGCAGCCCTAGCCCGGCGAAGATGAAGAAGGTCGTGGCGATACCGAACGCGTCCACCACGGGTGGGAAGCCGAACGCGACCGACGCGTTGGCTATCCAGAGGCAGAAGACGCACACGCCCATGGCGAAGCTGCGGATCTTCAGCGGGAAGATCTCGGCCAGCAGCAGCCAGACCAGCGGGCCGATCGTGCCTTGCATGCAGAACACGAACAGCACCACGAACAGCAAGATGATGTAGGGCTTGACCGAGCTGTCGGGCAGCAACAGCGCGGACAGCCCGACGAGGATGTGGAAGAACGTGGTGAGCCCGAACCCCGCCAGCAGCATCACCCGACGGTCGATCTTGTTCATGAGCAGGATGCCGACGGTGATCCCCAAGACGCTGAACAGGCCGTTGGCCGTGTTGGCGATGATGGCCGCCTCGGCACTGAAGCCCGCGTCCTCCAGCAGCTGGCTGCCGTAGTACATGATCGAGTTGATCCCGGTGAACTGCTGGAAGACACCGAGGCCGATGCCGACTATGAGCAGCCGCCGGATCCACGGCACGGCGAGGTCGGCCCAGCCACCGGTCTGCGCCTCCTTCTCCTCCAGGGCGAGCCGGCGCACCTCAGCCATCTCCGCCTCGGCACGCTCGTCGGACCGCACCTGCTTGAGTACCCCCAGAGCGTCGTCGTCACGGTCCTGGGACGTCAGCCAGCGAGGGCTCTCCGGCATCCTGAGCATGCCGAAGAACAGCGCGAAGGCGGGGAGGACGGCCACCAGCAGCATGAACCGCCACACACTGTCGTGCTCACCCCAGATGTTGAAGATGATCGCGTTGATGATGAACGCGGCGAACTGCCCGGAAACGATCATCACCTCGTTACGCGTCACCAGGCTGCCGCGACGCTCCAGCGGCGCCACCTCCGCGAGGTAGACCGGGACTGTCGCCGATGCGCCACCGACCGCCAGGCCCAGGATGAACCTGAAGAATGCGAGCACCTCCCAGTTGGGGGACAGCACACATCCCAGGGTGCCGACGACGAAGATGATCGCCAGCATCAAGATGTTGTGCCGGCGCCCGTACGTGTCGGACAGCCGACCCCCGATGAGTGCGCCGATCGCGGCACCGAAGATCAGGATGCTGACCACGAACCCCTCCGTGGCGGAGGTGAGCCCGAGGTCGTCCTGCATCGGCTCCAGCGCGCCGTTGATGACGCCGGTGTCGTAGCCGAACAGCAGTCCGCCGAACGTGGCAATGACCGCGACCAGACCCAGACGCTTGTTGTGCGGACCGGGCGTGTTCGGCGGCAGCGGCGGGTGCCCCTGGGTCGAGACTTCATGGGCCATGGCAGATCCCTTCGTCCGGCGCCCCGTTCGGCATACGTGCCACTCAATGGCACGGTGTTCTACTAGCGGGAACACCCTAGAAGGGGGCACAAGGGGACGTCAACGCAGACAATGACTTTCTGTCATCGGGCGACGCGCCACCGTGCGTTCGCGGAGGGTGAGATCTTGACCGTGTCTGCACGGTTGCCGTGCCGACTCGGAGCCCTTCGGCCTCGGTCATCGGCAGCGCTGCCCCAGCCGCGCCAGCATCCGGCTCAGGCGTCCGGCTCAGGCGGCCGGCTCAGGCGGGTCCAGGGCTTGCTTGCCCCGCCTTCGCACCGAGCCTGGTGGACAGCTCCCGGGAACATGCGAGCAGGCGTGCCGAGACCTCGGGTTCACGCTCCGGCGACACTCGCTCGAGCAGGCCTCCGACACTGAGGGCGGCGACCGCACGCCCTGTTGCGTCGAACACCGGAGCGCCCAGCGCACCCACGCCGGGGGTGGCGTCGCCCCGCGAGATGCTGTAGCCGCGGCGTCGGATCTCGGCCAGGTCGGCGCGCAGCGCGGCCGGGTCGGCGATGCTGTCGGGAGTTCTGGCCTCGAGGCCCGGAGCCAGCAGGGGGCCGAGCAGCACGTCCTCGTTGAACGCCAGCAACGCGCGTGGGCCGGCCCCCAGATGCAGCGGCTGCGACCCGCCGACCTGCAGGTCCGCGACCCGAACGGTGTCCCCATCGTCGATTCGCTCGAGGCAGACGGCATACCGCCCTGCCGCGATCACCAGGTACGCGCTCGCCCCACAGGCGGCCGCCAGGCCGGACATGATCGGGACCGCCTCGCGCCGCAGATCGAGACTGTCCACGACAATGCTGCCCAGCCGGAACGCCTTGAGCGTCAGCCGGAACGTCCCTTGCGGTGTCCGCTCGAGCCATCCGGCGCTGGTCAAGGTGAGCAGCAGTCGGTACGTCGTGCTCTTGGAGTAGCCGCCACGCTCAACGAGCTCGCTCAGCGTCATCTCCGGACGCCCGGCCTCATAGGCGTCGAGCAGATTCGTCGCCTTCAACACGGACTCCACGACGCGGGGTGGGCGGCCAGGACGAGGCTGTCCCTCCGGTGCCGCCAGCCCCTCGACTTCACCCATGAACGGAAACCTAGCCGCCGCCTCCGGGCGGCCGCGAGCGAATGCACCGAAGTCCGGGTCCGCGTCATCTCGCGTCACCCAGGGCGAGGACGTGACCGGGACTGCCCGCGAGTGACACCGGCGCTGAAGGTTTGTCGTCGTTTCCACACGGTGACTGAAGGCTTCTTCATCCATTGACGTCCCCATTGACGTCCCCTTCGCCCCCTTCTAAGGTGTTGCCGCAAATAGAACGGCGTGCTACTAGATGGCACACGGCCGTGCTCGTAGGCACCCGCGCCGTGGCGGAGATGCCGAGCGAAGGATCTCTCGATCCCGAGACCTTCACCGGTGGCCAAGCACCCCTTCAACGCCAGCCAGAGCACAAGTACCTGCGTGGAGGCTCGATGACGGTCAGCAGCACCGCGGTGCGGTACAACCCGTTCGCCCCGGACTTCTATACGACCGATCCCTTCGCGGTCTACCGCTGGATGCGCGATGAGGCCCCGGTCTATCGGAGCGACGAGTGGGGGTGGTGGGCGCTCACCCGATTCGATGACGTACGGGCAGCGATCACCGATCCGGACACGTTCCGCAGCTTCGAGGGAATGGACATCGACGACAGCGCCCTCGAGCAGGCACCGCCGGGGTCGCTGCCGAACATGGACAACCCGCGACACGACGAGATCCGTCGGATCGTCCAGCCGTACTTCCTGCCAAGGCGGGTGGCTGCACTCGAGGACGGCATCCGCGCGGTGGTGCGCGACCTGGTCGACGGCTGGCGGAACCGCGGAGCGGTCGACCTGGCTGAGGACCTGGCATGGCCGATGCCGTTCGACGTGTTCTTCCACGTGATGGGCCTGCCGAGCCGGCAGGAGAAGGACCCTGAGCAGCTCGCTCGGCGAGACCAGCTGGAGCGCTGGACGCACGAGCTGAAGGACCGAGTGCCGGGCACGCCGCACCTGACCCCGGTCGCCAGAGCGGCCACCGCCGGGGTACAGCAACACTTCATCGACCTGCTGGAGGAACGGCGCCGCCAGGGCCGCGACGACCTCGTGACCCACTTCGTCCGCAGCGACATCGACGGTGTTCCGTTCGTGTCGGAGGAGGTCACGCCGACCTCCGAGGTGAGTGGGCTGATGATGGTGCTCTTCCTCGGTGGTGTGGAGTCCACCGCGGGGCTGACCGGCAACCTGTTCAAGCTGCTCGCGGAGAACCCTGACCAGCGTGCGCTCCTGCAACGCGACCCGACGTTGATCCCGGACGCGATTGAGGAGGCGCTGCGCTTCATCACTCCCCTTCAGCTGACCGCGCGGACCACGTCGCGGGAGGTCACCTTGCACGGCGTGACGATTCCTGCCGGTGGACGTGTCGTTCTGCTCACCGGCGCCGGGAACCGCGACGAGAGGCAGTTCCCGGACCCCGACCGGTTCGACATCACCCGCAGCCGCTCCCGGCACCTTGGCTTCGGCGAGGGGATCCACGGCTGCCTGGGCGCACCGCTGGCCCGTCTCGAGGCGCGCATCGCGCTGGAGGAGGCGCTCCCAGTGCTCGGCGACTACGGGCTCGCCGCAACACCGACCTTCTACCCCAGCTCCCCGAACATGTACGTCTGGAAGAAGCTGCCGGTCACGTTCCCGGTCGCGGGCCGCCGCTCGTCGGCCGGCGCCAATGGGGGCCAACCCGCACACGTCGAGGAGGTGCACCACCGGACGACGAGCGTCACGCTGGTTGCCACGGAGTTCGTCGCCGATGCCACGGTGGTCGCCAAGCGCGAGGTCGCCGACGGCGTCGTCACCCTCACGCTGCGCGATACCAGCGATCACCCGCTCCCCACGTGGGAACCGGGCGCGCACATCGACCTGGTCCTCGACTCGGCACCGACCCGCCAGTATTCGCTGTGCGGTGACCCCGCCGATCGTCACGAGTACCGGGTGGGCATTCTCCGTGACCCGGAAGGCCGTGGCGGCTCCACGTACGTCCATGACGAGCTCGCCGAGGGTGACGTGGTGCGGGTGCGCGGCCCGCGCAACAACTTCCCGTTCGCTCCCTCACCCCGGTATCTCTTCATCGCCGGAGGAATCGGGATCACCCCCATCCTGCCGATGATCCGAGCCGCGGAGAGTGCGGGCGCGGACTGGCGACTCGTCTACGGCGGCCGGCAGCGCGCTTCGATGGCCTTCCTCGACGAGCTCTCGCAGTATGGCGACCGCGTGGAGGTGCGGCCGCAGGACGCGACGGGCTTCCTCCCTCTTGCCGCCCTGCTTGGCACGCCCGAGCCGCAGACCGCCATCTACTGCTGCGGCCCTGAGCCGCTCCTCGCGGCGGTCGAAGAGCACTCCACCGGCTGGCCGTCCGGCGCTCTGCACCTGGAGCGGTTCGCGCCCAAGCCCCAGGCCGAGCCCGTGCGCAAGGAGGCGTTCGAGGTCGTCCTGCAGCGCAGCAAGCTGACCCTCAGCGTGCCCCCGCAACGATCGATCATGTCCGTGGTCGAGGAAGCCGGGGTGGGAGTGTTGTCGTCCTGCGCGGAAGGCACGTGCGGCACCTGCGAGACCCAGGTGCTCGACGGCGAGCCGGACCATCTCGACTCGGTGCTGAGCGAGGAGGAGCGCCGCGGAGGCGACTGCATGATGATCTGCGTCTCCCGCTCGTGCACTCCCCGCCTCGTGCTGGACCTCTGACCCCTTCCGCGTGCAGCGAACGGAGATTTCACGATGCAATACCGAAGCTTCCCGGCGACCGGCGATTCGTTGAGTGTGCTCGGGTTCGGGGCGATGGGCTTCGCCGGCTGGTTCGGCCCGATAGGCGACAACGACGCCATCCGGTCCCTGCACACCGCGCTGGACCTGGGTGTCAACGTTATCGACACTGCTCGTGCGTACGGGCGCAGCGAGCAGGTCGTGGGAGCAGCGCTGCGGGCGTGGTCGGGGCCGCGACCTTTCGTCGCCACGAAAATCGAGCCGCGCGGCCCGCAACACCAGTTCGGGGCGCCACCGTCCGTTCACGAGGTCTTCCCCAAGGGCTGGGTGACGGAAAGCTGCGAGACGTCGCTGCGTGAGCTCGGTGTGGACAGCGTCGACCTGATGCAGCTGCACCTGTACTGGCCGACCTGGGGTCACGACGGCTACTGGATGGACGAGCTGCAGACACTGAAGCAGGCGGGCAAGTGCCGATCGGTCGGCATCTCGATTCCGGATCACCGGCACGACAGCGCCATCTCGCTCGTCGAGAGCGGCCTCATCGACTCGGTGCAGACCATCCTGCACATCTTCGGCAGCGAGCCCCTCGACACTCTCATCCCGATCTGTCAGGCGAACAACGTTGCGGTCATCGCGCGCTGCGTCCTCGACGAGGGCGGACTGACCGGGTCTCTCACCGAGGACGCGGAGTTCCCGCCCGGCGACTTCCGCCACGGCTACTTCGACTGGACCGTTCCACGTCGCGCGTACATCGCCAAGGTCGACGCCCTTCGCCGGTACGTGCCCGAGCATGCCTCGTCACTCGCTGCTCTCGCACTGAAGTTCGGCATCCACCACCCCGGCGTCACCACAGCCGTCACCTCGATGCACGTCGAGGAGTACGCGCGGATGAACATCGCGGCCGTCGACGAGGACCCGCTCCCGGAAGACCTCGTCTGGCGGCTGCGGACGTCGCACCGGTTCGAGATCAATCTCAGCAACCGCGACGCCTGGCAGGTGGCGGCTGCCGAGGACGTCGCCGCGATCGGCGCCGGCGCCGGCGTTTCATGATGACCGTGTACGGCACCGTCGGACACGGTGAGCCCGTTCGATGGGCCGAGCTCAAACCCGAGGAGTTCCTCCGTCGGCTTGCCGAGCGCCCGGTGGCGTACCTGCCGATGGGCATGGTGGAGCCACATGGGCACGCCGCCGCCTTCGGCCTCGACATGATCAAGGCCGAGTACCTGTGCGACGAAGCGGCGGCCCGGTTCGGCGGGATCGTCGCGCCCCCGCAGGCATACCACATTCACGAGACCGGCTTTCACAGCGTCTGGCTCGAAGAGGTCGTGGGCGAGGTCAACCCCCGGCTCGGTGGCCTGCCACCGGACGTGGTGATGCGCTCGCTGCTGTTCCAGCTCCGCGTCTGCGTCAATGCCGGGTTCCGGGCGGTCATCGTGGTGTCTGGACAGAACGGCGCTCAGGGCGATCTGCGGCTGGTCGCGGAGGAGTTCATGAAGCTCGTCCCCGTCCCCGTCGTCGTCCGTAGCGACCCGGAGCTGGTGCGCGGCACGTTCCCCGGCGATCACGCTGGCAGATACGAGCTCAGCCAGCTGCTCCATATCCGACCCGAACTGGTCGACATGAGCCGGCTCGATCGAGTGAACAGTGACCCGCTCGGCAGGTTCGCGCAGAACCCCGATGCCCACGAAGCCACCGCGGAGTACGGCGAGCAGATCATCGAGGCGCAGATCGCCCAGATCCGTGGGCTCGCCGACGAAGCCGGCCTCGGCACAGCCGACCTGCCGACCCTCTCGTTCGACGACGTCGAGCCTGCGTGGGCCGCGGTCGAGCGGCAGCGACCGTCCTGGGTCAGCTACGGCTCGGTCTCCGGCTGACCATTCCGCGCTCGTCATGCTCGACCTCGGGCCACGGCCCGCGACACGCGTCGAGTGCGACACGGACGGTGTCCACGATCTCGTCGGCCACGCGCGACACCGCATCCCGGTCGACTCCGTGCCAGGCCGCCGCCTCCTCGGGGACGGCTCGGACGAGCTCGTCGAGGTGCCGCAGCTGATGGCTCAACCAGCTCAGCGGGTCCGCAGACATCGCGGGGTCGAACGTCCGGTCGCCGGGTTCGCCACGGTGCATCTCGGGGTGCCAGTGCATCCGGTCCGCCGCACCGGGGGACGACTCCAACAGGTCGATGCGGCAGATCGCGGGCTGGACGGTGGTGGT
>JAQSWV010000126.1 GCA_029266455.1 Nocardioidaceae bacterium | reverse complement strand
TACCACGCGTTCCACGCCACCCGCGCCGACCTGCTCCGCCGGCTCGGCCGGTACGACGAAGCGCGTGAGGCCTACGGTGAGGCGATCGCGCTGACCGAGAACCAGGCAGAGCGGGCCTGGCTCGCCGGCCGTCAGGCTTCGTGCGGCTAGCGCCCGGGAGGTTTGCCCGCCTCGCCCTGATCGGGTGGACCTGACCGTGGGCTGCGGTCCGCATCCGACAGGTCACCTGACACGCATCGAAGGACGAGCATGACCGCAACGCCGCCGATCGTCGACCGCGAGACCTGCCAGGAGCAGATAGACGCGCAGCGGGTCCGGGAGAATGCGCACACCCGCGAGGGGCCGCCATCGCCGAGGCTCGCCGGCCGTTGCCGATGGTCGAGGTTGACCCGGCGACGCCGGTGGTCGGCGATCGCCGGCGAGGTCCCGCTCATCGACACCTTCCAGGAGCCGGTCGCAGCTGTTTGCGTCGGGGCCCGTAGGCCGGTCCCTCAGCGGGCGTCGTCGTGGTTCTCGTCCGGCTTCTCTTCGATGAGCTGAATGAGGTTGCCGCATGTGTCGTCAAAGACGGCCACGACAGCGGTGCCGATGTCGGTCGGCGGCTGCGTGATTACGACACGCCGCGGCCAGTTCGAGGACGAGCCCGGGAGGGCAACGGGAAAACGACTCTGACTCCAGCGCGGCCGGCTCTCATCCCCACACCGACTCTTCGGACAAGCCACTTCCCGGACCCGCCACCAAGCCTAGAACCACACTTCCTGCTGCGTCTTGACACAGAAGGGGGCCATGTGAAGATGTCGGCAAGGGACTCATTGCTGGACGCGTGCCGGTCGTCTTCAGGGAGGCACGGCATGACAGGTCAGACTTCCACATTCGCTCGGGGTCGAGTCACCACCGCGCTGATGATTGCGGCCGGTGTGGGGACGGTGCACGCCCTTGTCACCATCTACTGGGCCTTCGGCGGCAGCGCCCTGCTTCAAACTGTGGGCCGCGACATGGTCGCCCTGTTCGCGGGTCGACGTTGGCTGCTGCTGCCGGTCGCGGCGGTGAAACTGACCGTGGCAGTCGCCCCGGTGGTGCTGGATCGCCGTTCCTGGCCTTGGCGCCCCCTCACGCGCGGGCTGGCGTGGAGCGCAGCGACGGTCTTGATCTTCTGGGGTGGCATCAATACCGTCGTCGGAAATCTCGTGCTGGGGGGCGCCATCGAACCCTCCGGAGGCTACGACCGCCCCGGGATGATCGGGCACGCGTGGCTGTGGGACCCCTTGTTCCTGCTATGGGGAACTGCTCTTGCGGTCGGCCTCGCCGGTAGTCGCCAGCCGAAGCCGCTCCGTGAACTGGCCGACAGAGCGACTCCGCTCGACCCCACGATTTGAGACATCCGCCTCCCGACGGACCGCGGAGCCATGGTCGGGCGTGCATTCCGCGCTGACAGAGACCGGGCGATCGTGGTGGCCCTCAACGCGGCATGAGCGGGCGTCCTCACGAGTGGTTGGGACCGCCATACTTTGGCGATGAGCAGCGGCATGGCGGCGGGAAAATTCGATCCTTGGTATGCGGACATGGTCGTGTCCTCGACCCAAGGGACGAGCTGGTGCAACGACATCTCGGCCTCCCGCCACGACTCTCGTCGACCAGCATGCTGGGCTGGGACGGGATTGCTGAGGTCGTCGAAAGCCTTAGCCCTGGAACCCGGCGAAACCCTCCTCGACTTGGCGTGTGGCCGCGGTGGGGTACGGCCTCAAAATTGCCGAACGCACCGGAGCCTCGCTTGTCGGAATCGCCTTCTCCGTGGAGGGTCTGAGGCAGGCGGAGCCCAGCGCCGTGGTATGGCTCCACCTTCAAGGTGGGGGACCTCACGGCGACCGGGCTGGATCGCCACAGGGCGCACGCTGTGGTGTGCGTCGACGCTATGCAGTTCGCTGCTCCCGAGACAGCCGGATACGACGAACTCGACGAGTCACCGCATCGGGAGGACGGGTCGTGTTGACCTGTTGGGAACCGATCGATCGCGCCGATCCCAGGGTCCCCGACCTCCTGCGGCAGGTTGATCTTGGTGCCGGGCTGGCCGCCGCTGGGTTCGACAACATCGTCGTCAGTGAACGTATGGACCAGCACGAGGCGGAAACTGCGATGTGGCGGGAAGCGAGCGGCTGAATCCGGATCGGATGCCGCCTCGCAGCGCTTCATGAGGAGGCAATCCGCGCACTCGCGATCTCCGAGCACACCGCCGCGTCCTGGCGCGCCCCACCTCCCCAGTTGCGGCCGACTGAAATCAAGGGTCCCCGTGCGGGGATCTGTAAGCCGAGGCGCTCCCACCGGGTCACAACGCGAAAGCAGCCTCACATCGGCAGATCCGGATGCTCAGGCCGGCGCCGATAGGCGGCGATAAGACTCGCCTTTGTGATCAGGGTCAAGCGGCGGGCACAGCCACGCGGATGACGTCTACCAGTTCGTCGCGCGTTGGGCCGGGTGCGTACGTCGGTCGCCAGCCGGCCTGGTAGACCGCCCGTGCCCCGTGCCATGGGCTCGGCCGGCCTCAGTGTCTCGGGTAGCACGGTCATCGGCGGCTCCCTCGCATAGTCAATTGCGGGGCCGTATACCGATGCGTCCCGGGAGCACCCACAGTCCGACATGGGCGGACGTTCTTCGCCGCGGTCCAGCCTGCGTCATAGTGGGCGGAATGACGCGCTTGCGGGTAGAACCTGGGCAAAAGAGCACCTGCTTCTGGGTGGCTGGGTCTTGCCTCTCATCGGCCGGATCGCTACGTCCGACTCTCGGCAATCGAGTGCTTCTGCTGTTTGGGTCCTTGCACCGAATTGTCTCGCGGAAGGTCCGGCGGATTCTGGCGGTTAGCGCAACAGTAGGGGTCCGATCTGTTCGATCGGTTTTTTGAAGCCTAGGGGTTTGCGTGGTCGGTCGTTGAGTTCGGCAGCGACCCAGTCGAGGTCGTCGGCGCTGTGAGCGGAGAGGTCGCTGCTCTTCGGAAAG
>JAQSWV010000030.1 GCA_029266455.1 Nocardioidaceae bacterium | reverse complement strand
CGCGTCGGGTGTCGACCCAGCGCGGCATCAGGAGCACCTCCTCGTGCTCCACGTTGACGCACTCGACCGGGCCGATTCCCTCGGGGAAGTCGAAGACCTCGGGCTCGCTGAACGGCGGGGTGGTGAACCACCGGCCGTCCTCCCAGACCACCGGCGGGTTCAGGCACTCCTCGATCGTCGTCCAGATGGAGAAGGACGGCGCGAAGTCGTACCCCTCCACGGTCAGGTTGGCCCCGTCGCGCGTGCCGAGCTCGTCGATGGCGGAGAACAGGTGGTCGGCTGCGTAGCGCGCGAACACGTCGGACAGCCCCGGCTCGACCCCGATCCCGACAAGTGCGAGACGCCCGGCGCCCTTCCAGTCGTCGGCCTTGGCGAACTGCTCGTCGCCGAGCTTGACCCCGACCTCCTCGTGCGGGCGCTCCGGATGAGGCGTCGACAACGACATCGCCATGTCGAGGTAGTCGGCGCCCCCCGCGAGTGCGCCGTCGAAGATCGGCATCACGAAGCGAGGGTCGACGGCGTTCATCACATGGGTGATCTCGTGCTCGCGTACCAGCGCGGCCACGCTTCCGGAGTCGGCGGCGTCGACCTGCGCCGACAGGAACCGGTCGTCACCGACGGCCGCCGCGGCCCGCTCGGCCCGGGTGCCGTCGTAGTCGGCCACCACGACCGACGCGAAGAAGTCCCGCCGGGCCGCGATGGCGCAGAAGGCCGAGCCGACGCCGCCGGCGCCGACGAGCAGGATCCGCATGTCAGGCCTCGATGTTGGTCATGACGTGCTTGACCCGGGTGTAGTCCTCGAGCCCGTACATCGACAGGTCCTTGCCGTACCCGGAGTGCTTGAAGCCGCCGTGCGGCATCTCGGCGACCAGGGGGATGTGGCAGTTGATCCAGACACAGCCGAAGTCGAGCCGCCTGGACATCCGCATCGCCCGGCCGTGGTCCTTGGTCCAGACGCTGCTGGCCAGTCCGTACTCCACCCCGTTCGCCCACCGGGCAGCCTCGTCCTCGTCGGTGAACCGCTGCACGGTGATCACGGGGCCGAAGATCTCGGACTGGATCTGCTCGTCGTCCTGGCGCAGCCCCGACAGCACGGTGGGCGCGTAGAAGAAGCCTTCGGCCAGGTCGCCCCCCACCCGCTCTCCGCCGGTCTGCAGCTGGGCATGGTCGGGGAGCCGGTCCACGATGCCGGCGACCTTGTCCAGATGGCCGGCGCTGTTCACCGGGCCGTACGCCACGTCCTCGTCGTCCGGCCTGCCGGTACGCGTCGACCGGGCCTGCTCGGTCAGTGCGGCCACGAAGTCGTCGTGTACGCGCGGCCCGGCCAGTACCCGGGTGGCGGCCGTGCAGTCCTGCCCGGCGTTGAAGTACCCGGCCTCCGCGATGGCCGCGGAGGCCGCCTCGACGTCCGCGTCGTCGAAGACCACGACCGGCGCCTTGCCGCCGAGCTCGAGGTGCACCCGCTTGAGGTCGTCGGCGGCACTGTGCGCGACCTCCATACCGGCGCGCACCGACCCCGTGATGGACACCATCTGCGGGGTGGGGTGCGACACCAGCGCCCGCCCGGTGTCACGGTCGCCGGCGATCACGTTGAGCACTCCCTTGGGCAGGTGCTCGGCCGCGATCTCGGCAAGAAGCAACGTCGAGGCCGGGGTGGTGTCGCTCGGCTTGAGCACGACCGTGTTGCCGGCGGCCAGCGCCGGCGCGATCTTCCAGATGGCCATCATGATCGGGTAGTTCCACGGGGTGACCTGCGCGCATACGCCGACCGGCTCACGCCGGACGAACGACGTGAACCCACTCATGTACTCGCCGGCCGACTTCCCCTCCAGCACCCGGGCGGCTCCGGCGAAGAACCGGATCTGGTCCACCATGGGGGGAATCTCCTCCGACAGGGTCAGCGCGATGGGCTTGCCGGTGTTGCGGCTCTCGACCCCCACGACCTCTTCCGCCCGCTTCTCGAGGTCGTCGGCGATCCGCAGCAGGGCCAGCTGGCGCTCACTCGGGGTGGTCTTGCCCCAGCTCTCGAACGCCCGCGCCGCCGCCTGCATGGCGCGGTCGACGTCCTCCGGCCCCGACAGCGGCGCACTGGCGTACGGGTGGCCCGCCACGGGGTCGGTGACCTCATAGGTCGCCCCGCTGGCGGTGTCGACCGACTCCCCGTCGATGAAGTTGCGCAGGGTCTGCAGCTGGTCGGTCACGGGCACTCCTGAGTACGAGATCGGGGCTGTTCCGGGCTGGCACCGCGGATCGAGCGGTGTTGTTGGTATCCCGCGACGATATCCGTACTGGCCACCCGAGCGCCATGCCTGCGCCCCCACGCTGTTCGCGGGCCGGTTCTGAGGCGTCACCCTCGTCACCTCGACAGCGGCCGAGTCCGCGGCAGGGCTAGCCTCGCACCGTGACCACGGCCCCGCTTGACCTGTTCGGAGTCGACGGCCTTCTCGACGACGAGGAGCGTGCGATCCGAGACACCGTGCGCCGCTTCGGCGACCACCGGCTGCGCCCGTCCGTCTCCGAGTGGTTCGAGTCGGGCACCGTGCCGGCGCGCGACCTGGCCAAGGAGCTCGGCGCGCTCGGGGTGCTGGGAATGCACCTTTCCGGGTACGGCTGCGCCGGGACGTCGGTGGTCGCCTACGGAATGGCCTGCCACGAGCTGGAGGCGGTCGACTCCGGCCTGCGGAGCCTGGTGTCGGTGCAGGGATCGCTGGCGATGTTCGCGATCCACCGGTTCGGCTCGCAGCAGCACAAGCAGCAGTGGCTGCCGGCGATGGCCGCGGGCGAGGCGATCGGCTGCTTCGGGCTGACCGAGTCCGATGCCGGTTCGGACCCGGGGGCGATGCGCATGACCGCGCGCCGCGACGGCAGCGGTGACGGCGCGGACTGGGTGCTGGACGGCAGCAAGCTCTGGAGCACCAACGGCACCGTCGCCGACGTGGCGGTCGTGTGGGCACGCACCGACGACGGCATCCGCGGCTTCGTCGTTCCCACCGGCACCGCGGGCTTCACCGCGAACGAGATTGGTCACAAGCTCTCGCTGCGCGCGTCGGTCAGCGCCGAGCTGGTGCTGGACGGCGTGCGGCTGCCTGCGGACGCGGCGCTGCCCGGTGCGCACGGCCTCTCCGGTCCGCTGACCTGTCTCAACGAGGCGCGACTCGGCATCGTCTTCGGCGCGCTCGGCGCCGGGCGCGACTGCCTGGACACGGCGCTGGCATACGCCGCCGAGCGCGAGGTGTTCGGCAAGCCGCTGTCCGGCTACCAGCTGACCCAGGCCAAGCTCGCCGACATGACTGTCGCTCTCGGGTCGGCGATGCTGCTGGCCGTTCAGCTAGGCCGGCTCAAGGAGCAGGGCGCGCTCGCCCCCGCACAGGTCAGCCTCGGCAAGCTGAACAGCACGAGGGTGGCCCTCGACATCGCCCGGGAGTGTCGCACCATCCTCGGGGCCAGCGGCATCACCAGCGAGTACCCCGTGCTCCGCCACGCCAACAATCTCGAGTCGGTGCTGACCTACGAGGGCACGGCGGAGGTGCACCAGCTGATGATCGGGCAGGCACTGACGGGGTTGTCAGCGTTCCGCTGATCCGGGCACAGCGTTCCGCTGATCCGCCCACAGCGTCCGCTGAACCGCCCACAGCGTGCGCTGATCCGGGCACAGCGTTCCGCTGAACTGTCCGGCCGGCCCTGTCACCGTCCCTCGAGCAGCGGCCCGGCCGGGTCGTGCGCAAGGCCGCGGCGACGCGCCGCCATGCCGCTGAGCGCCTCCAGAACCACCCGGTTGCCGAGGTAGGCGGTGATCTCGGCGTGGTCGTACGGCGGTGACACCTCGACCACGTCGACGCCGACCACCGGGAGCTCGAGGCAGATCCGGCGCACCGAGTCCAGCAGCTGGCGTGCGGACAACCCACCGGGCTCCGGTGTGCCCGTGCCCGGCGCGTGGCCGGGATCGCACACGTCGACGTCGACGGACAGGAAGACCCCGTCGCACTCGTCGAGCGCCTGCTCGGACGCCTCGCTGAGGCAGGTGTCGAGCCCCCGGGTGACGATCTCGGTCATCTCGTACGACCGCATCCGCTGTTCGGCCATCCACGCCATCGTCTCCGGGCCCGGCCAGTAGCCGCGGAGGCCGATCTGCAGGAACCTGTCACCGCGCACGGCGCCTGACTCGATCAGCCGTCGCATCGGCTGTCCGTGGCCGTAGAGCGAGCCGAACTCGATGTCGCCGGTGTCGGCGTGCGCGTCGAAGTGCAGCATCGACACCCTGCCGAAGCCCAGGTGCCGGGCCACGCCGGTGGCATCGGGGAGCGCGATGGTGTGGTCGCCCCCCAGCACGACCGGTACCGCCCCGGCGGCGGCGACGGCGTGCACGGCGTTCTCGAGGTCGGCGATCGAGCGCTCAGCGTCCCCGGAGTACATCTCCACGTCGCCGGCGTCACGCACCGCGAGGTCGGCGAGGGCGTCCACCCGGAGCGCCAGGTGCGGCCGGGAGCCGTCGAAGGGCAGATAGCACGCCTGCCGCATGGCCTGGGGGCCGAAGCGGGTGCCGGGGCGGTGGGAGGTGCCACCGTCGAAGGGAGCGCCGACGATCACCACGTCGAGGTCGCGCAGGGAGTCGGGGTCGGACAGGTCGCAGGGCTGCACCCCCAGGAAGGTGAGATCGGGACCGAACTGGGTGCCGTAGCGGGTCATGGAAGCTCCACAGAGGGTGACGGGCAACGAAATCCGTGGGAATAGTGGCATGCGGTTGACGGGATGGGAACTCCAACGGGACGATAGGTGCGGATACACCACCTAAGGAGACTCGGCATGACAACGACCCCCCAGGACGTGGACCAGGCCGGGGGCAGCGCCCGGCAGCAACAGGCTGCCCGTGATCACCTGTGGATGCACTTCAGCCAGCACTCCTCCGACCCCGCCGTGGAGATCCCCACGATCGTGCGCGGCGACGGGGTGCACATCTGGGACGCCAACGGCCGGCGGTATCTCGACGGCCTGTCCGGGTTGTTCGTCGTCCAGGCGGGGCACGGTCGCACCGAGCTGGCGGAGGCCGCGGCCAAGCAGGCCAGCGAGCTGGCCTTCTTCCCGCTGTGGTCGTTCGCCCACCCGACCGCGATCGACCTCGCCGAGCGGCTGGCGGGATACGCCCCCGGCGACCTCAACCGGGTCTTCTTCACCACCGGCGGTGGGGAGGCCGTGGAGAGTGCCTGGAAGCTCGCCAAGCAGTACTTCAAGCTCACCGGGAAGCCCACCAAGCACAAGGTGATCAGCCGGGCCATCGCCTACCACGGCACCCCGCACGGCGCGTTGTCGCTGACCGGTCTGCCCGGCATGAAGGCGCCGTTCGAGCCGCTGGTGCCGAGCGCGTTCCGGGTGCCGAACACGAACATCTACCGGGCAACCGAGCACGGTGACGACCCCGAGGCGTTCGGCCGGTGGGCGGCGGACCGGATCGAGGAGGCCATCGAGTTCGAGGGCGCCGACACCGTCGCCGCCGTGTTCCTCGAGCCGGTACAGAACTCCGGCGGCTGCTTCCCACCGCCGCCCGGCTACTTCCCGCGCGTGCGCGAGATCTGCGACCGCCACGACGTGCTGCTGGTGTCCGACGAGGTCATCTGCGCGTTCGGGCGGCTCGGTCACATGTTCGCGTGCGACCGCTACGACTACCAGCCCGACATCATCACCTGCGCCAAGGGGATGACCTCGGGCTACTCGCCGCTGGGCGCGATGATCGCCACCGACCGGCTCTTCGAGCCGTTCGCGAAGGACCACATGTTCGCCCATGGCTACACCTTCGGCGGCCACCCCGTCTCCGCGGCGGTGGCCATGACCAACCTCGACATCTTCGAGCGCGAGCAGCTCAACGAGCACGTGCGCGACAACGAGGGTGGTTTCCGCGCCACCCTGGAGAAGCTGACCGACCTGCCCATCGTCGGTGATGTCCGCGGCGACGGCTTCTTCTACGGCATCGAGGTCGTCAAGGACAAGGCGAGCAAGGAGACCTTCACCGTCGAGGAGTCCGAGCGGCTGCTGCGTGGCTTCCTGTCGCCTGCGCTGTTCGACGCCGGCCTGTACTGCCGGGCCGACGACCGCGGCGACCCGGTGATCCAGCTCGCTCCGCCACTGATCTGCGACCAGAGCCACTTCGACTTCATGGAGCAGGCGCTCCGCGAGGTCCTCACCCGCGCCTGGGAACGCCTCTGACCGTCCGTTGCGTCATACAACGCGCCGCGGATACGCCTTCGGGCGGATGACGCCAGGGAGCCTTCAGGCGGATGACGCCAGGAGCCTTCAGGCGATGACGCCAGGGAGCCTTCGGGCGGATGACGCCAGGGAGCCGGGCGCCGCGGGGTCACCACGCGTCGCGGCGGGAGATCCGTTCGATCCGCTGCTCGGAGGTGAGGTCGGGAACGATGCCCACCAGGCCGTCCGGGTCGACATCGACCGGCTCGAAGGCCCCGAGCGGTGCCACCGTGTGCACCACCTGGTCGGGGTGCACGGAGACGAGGTTCATCGCCTGCGCTCCGTTCCACCCGGCGTGTCGCCGGACCGGCGCGGTGGTGTCGACGGTGTAGCAGGTGGAGGCCGCGACCGACACGGGTACGCCCGCGAACGTCCCGGTCGAGGAGTAGTGCAGATGCCCGCCGAGCACCGCCCGCACGTCCGTGCCGCGGACGACGTCGGCCAGCCGGTCCTGCTCGAGCAGCTCGATGACCTGCATGACCGGCATCGGCGTCGGCAGCGGCGGGTGATGCATGGCCAGCAGGGTGCCGTGCGGGGCGGGTCGGCTGAGCACCCCGGCCAACCAGTCGAGCTGGGCGTCGTCGAGCCGGCCGTGATGGTAGCCGGGCACGCTGGTGTCGAGGCTGACCACGCGCAGGCCGTTGAGCATCACGACCCGGTCGACGGGCTCGGTCGTCGGCGGCGACCGCAGCAGCTCGGTCCGGAAGGCCGACCGCTCGTCGTGGTTGCCCATCACCCAGATCACCTCGGCGCCGAGCAGGGCAGCGGTGGGCTCGACGATGTCACGCACGCGGCGGTAGGCGTCCGGCTCGCCCAGGTCGGCGATGTCCCCGGTGAAGATCATGGCGTCGAGGCGCGACCCGTAGCGCTCCAGCTGCAGCATGGCCTGGGACAGCAGTCGGTCGGTGTCCACCCGGTCGTACAGCGGCCGTCGCCCGCCGAGGAACTGGGTGTCGCTCACGTGCGCCAGCAGGTGGCTCGGCGGCGGGTGCTGCCCGACGTGCATGCCCGGGAGCGTACGCACCATCCGGCGGCTCGGCGCGCCGACGCGCACGGGTCGCGCAGCCTGCGCCGTTCGATGGGTCAGGACATGCAGGAGCGCACCGCGTCGACCAGCCGCCCCAGCCCCTCCCGCGCCTCCGACTCCGACAGGATCAGCGGGGGCGCCACCCGCAGGCAGTTGCCGTACAAGCCGCCCTTGCCGATCAGCAGCCCGCGCTCCCGGGTCGCCTCGAGAACGGCCGACGCCGCTGCGGTGTCCGGCTCGTCGGTGCCCGGGCGCACGAGCTCGACCCCGATCATCAGACCCTTGCCGCGCACCTCTGCCACACCGGGAAGGTCACCGACCGTCTCGCGCAGGCCGTCGAGCAGCAGCCGCCCGGTGACCGCCGCCTGCTTCTGCAGGTCGTGCTCGAGCAGGTAGTCGAGCGTGGCGTTGGCTGCGGCCGTGGCGAGGGGGTTGCCGCCGAAGGTCGAGATGGAGTTCGCCTGCAGGCAGTCCATCAGCCCGGCTCGCGCGACGACGCCCGCGATGGCGGTGCCGTTACCGATGCCCTTGGCGAAGGTGAGCGCGTCGGGCGTCACCCCGTGTGCCTCATAGCCCCAGAAGTGGTCGCCGGTCCTGCCCCACCCGGTCTGCACCTCGTCGCTGACGAAGAGGATGCCGTGCTCGGCCAGCACCTCCGCGTACGCGCCCAGCAGGCCGTCGGGCGGGATGGCGAAACCGCCGACGCCCTGGACCGGCTCGGCGAGCATGCAGGCGACGTCGCCTGCGGTCGCGGTCGCCAACAGGTCGCGCAGGTCTAGGACGGCGGCATCGATGTAGGACGCGTCGTCGAGACCGGCGAAGGCGCCCACCCGGCGACCCCCCTGCGCGTACACCACCTGGACCGGGCTGAGACTCGACGCCGACCAGCCGCGGTTGCCGGTGACGGCGACCGTGCCGAACCCACGGCCGTGGTAGCTGTTCCGCAGCGCGATCACTTGGTTGCTGCGCCGGGCCTGGGTGGCCAGCAGCAGCGCGGCCTCGTTGGCCTCGGTGCCTGAGGAGGTGAAGAACACCTTCGCGTCGGGGATCCCCGAGAGCCGGGCGATCTTCTCGGCGAGCGTGATCTGTCCACTCAGCAGGTACAGGGTCGAGGTGTGGAGCACCCCTCGAGCCATCTGCTCGTCGACCGCGTGCCGCACCGCCTCGTTGTCGTAGCCGAGCATGTTGGTGAGGATCCCGGCGAAGAAGTCGAGGTAGTCCCGACCGTCCGACCCGGTCACCCGACATCCGCTGCCGGACACGATCTCCATCGGCTCGTCGTAGTACAGCGCCAGCCAGGCGGGCATCACGGCGCGGTGGCGAGTGATCAGGTCGTCGGTCATGTCCGCTCCTCCGGTTGCTGGGTGCCTGCTGGCCCTCACGAGTCGAAGCCCAACCCCAGCCTGTCCATCGTCTTCAGCCACAGGTTGTCACGCCCGGTCCGGTCCGCACGCTCCATGGACCGCCGGGTCGCCTCGATGCCCACCCATCGCAAGGGCTCGGGCGGGAAGGGCAGCGGCTTCTCGCGCACCATCCGCAGCCCGGTGCGCTCGGTCTCCAGACCGTCGACGAGGTCGAGGGCGGTGTCCGCGGCGAACCGGGTCGCCGCGACGCCCAGACCGGTGAAGCCGAGGGCGTAGCCCACCCGGCCGCGCATCGCGGTGCCCCAGAAGCAGCAGAAGCGGGTGCACGTGTCGATGACGCCTCCCCAGGCGTACTCCACCCGGACGCCCGCCAGCTGCGGGAACGTCTCCAGCAGGTGGCGCACGAGCAGCCGGTAGGTCGCGTCGCGGTGCTCGGAGCGTGACCCGGACCGGCTGGCGTAGTGGTAGACGGCGTCGTAGCCGCCGAACAGCAGCCGGCCGTCGCGGGTCAGGCGGTAGTAGTGGAACAGGTTGCTGGCGTCACCCACCCCCTCGCGGCCCACCCAGCCGATCGCCGACCGCTGCGGCTCGCTGAGCGGCTCGGTCACCACGGTGTAGTCGTGCACCGGCACGGACATCAGCCGCAGGCGCCGCAGCAGCGGGCGGGAGGCGTTGGTGCCGAGCACGACGCGTCCGCCGCGGGCCACCGCCTGAGCGGTACGCACGGCGACGCCGCTCCCCTCCCGGGCCAGCGCGGTGACAGGCGAGCCCTCGTGGATGCGCACACCCAGCTCGAGACAGGCCGCACGCAGCCCCCACGCCAGCCTGGCCGGCTCGACCAGGATCACCTGCGGGTCGTACATCGCGGCGAGGTAGGTCGGCGAGTCGACCCGCGCGCGCACCGCGGTCGCGTCGAGCAGCCGGACGGGCAGCCCCGCCGCCTGCATCCGGCGGGCGTCCTCGGCCAGGCCGGCGACCTCGTGCTCACGGGTGGCGACGGCCAGCTCACCGCTGCGATCCAGCCCGCAGTCGATCTCGTGGCGTGCGACGGTGTCAGCGATGCCCTCGAGGTTGTCGGTGCCCATCCGCAGCAGCGCCGGCATCTCCTCGGGCCAGCGGGCCATGCCGTTGGCGAAGCCGTGGGTCAGGCTGGGCTCGGCGAAGCCACCGTTGCGTCCGCTCGCGGCCGAGCCGCACCGGGTCGCCTCCAGCAGCACCACGTCGCGCCCGGGATCGCGCTCCTTGGCACGCAGGGCGGTCCACAGCCCGGTGTAGCCGCCGCCGACGACGACGAGGTCGGCACGGGTGTCCGCGGTGAGCGCGTCGAGCATCTCCGGCCGCGTGCTGTCGTCCAGCCAGTACGGCAGTCGTCTGGCCACAGCGAGCGAGACAGCGGTCGCGGTGCCGACGATCAGCGCACCCGCTCGCGCCTGCGCCGCAGCATCTCGCTCAGGAAGACGATGGCCACGGCGACCACGAACATGGCGGTTCCGACGACATTGATCTGCATGGGGATGTCGCGCTGGGCGGCGCCCCAGACGTACATCGGGAAGGTCACGGTCTGGCCGGAGTTGAAGTTGGTGATGATGAAGTCGTCGAAGCTCAGGGCGAAGGCCAGCAGGGCGGCGGAGAGGATGCCGGGGAAGACGATGGGGAACGTGACCTTCCAGAACGCCTGCGACTCGGTGGCATAGAGGTCCATCGCCGCCTGCTCGAGTCGCGAGTCCATGCCCTGCAAGCGAGCGCGCACGGTGACCACCACGAACGACAGGCAGAACATGATGTGGGCGATGAGGATCGTCCAGAAGCCCAGCAGCCCGCCCAACCCGCCTGCAACGAACAGGGCGAGCAACGAGGCCCCCATCACCACCTCGGGTGATGCCATGGGGAGGAAGATCAGCACATTGGCCAGGGACCGGCCACGAAACCGCTGCCGCACCAGGGCGAAGGCCATCAGCGTGCCGAGCAGTGTTGCCCCGACGGTCGCCAGCACTCCGATCTGAATGCTGGTGACCAGCGACGAGCAGAGTCCCTCCGGCCCGCACGGGTTCTTCCAGTTGTTGAGGGTGAAGGCGTCGAAGGTGTAGGCGGCACGGCTCGCCGGCTGGTTGAAAGACATCAGGACGACGATGACGATCGGCAGGAATGTGTAGGCGAGCACCGCGAGAGCCACGGCCAGCACCGCGTGGTCGGAGACCCACCTGCCAAGGCGCATCACAGCAGCTCCTCCGTCCCGGCCCGGCGGATGTACACGCTCACCAGGATGACGATGAGCACCATGAGCGTGACGGAGAGCGCGGCGGCGGCCGGGTAGTCGCCGACCTCGAAGCGCGACTGGATGACGTTGCCGATCATCGTGGTCGTGGTGTCGCCGAGCAGCTGTGCGTTGATGAAGTCGCCGGTGGAGGGGATGAACGTGAGCAGCGTGCCGGCGATGACGCCCGGCATGGACAGCGGCAGAGTGACCCGGCGGAATCCCTGCACCGGCGAGGCGTACAGGTCACCGGCCGCCTCGATCAGCCGGTGGTCGATCTTCTCCAGGCTCGCGTAGAGGGGAAGCACCATGAACGGCAGGAAGTTGTAGGTCAGCCCGGCGACGACAGCGACCCCGGTGGCGAGCAGCCGGCCGTCGTCGGCCACGAGCCCCAGCGTCTTGGCCACTCCGACCACGAAGCCGTTGTCGGAGAGGATGAGCTTCCAGGCCAGGGTGCGGACCAGGAAGCTCGTGAAGAAAGGAGCGATGACAAGGATCAGCATGAGATTCTTCCACCGCCCGGCCTTGAAGGCGATGGCGTAGGCGAGCGGGTAGCCGATCACCAGGCACAGCAGCGTTGCCACAGCGGCGTAGCCGAATCCGCGCACCAGGGGTCCGGTGTAGAAGTCGATGGCGTCGCCGTAGTTGCTCCATGACCAGGTCATGGCGTAGCCGAGCTCCTCGGAGCCCGACGGGTCGTACAGGCTCGTCGCGACCAGCTGGAACAGCGGCACGACGAAGAAGGCGGTCAGCCACAGCCCGCCGGGCAGCAGCAGCAGCCACGCGGTGTTCCATCGCCGCTGCCGACCGGCAGCAGGAGTGACGACCGTCTGCGCCGTCATAGGGAGAGGTCCTGGTCGACCCCTGCCCTCGCGTCCTGGTCGTGGTCGAGCAGGAAGGCGTGCGCCCCGGCGAAGCCCACCTCGACGACGTCGCCCCGCTTGAGAACCGCCCGGGCACCGGTGTTCTGCTCGAACGCCATCAGGTCCTGCCGCCACGGCATCCGCAGCATGTACTGGGTGCTGACGCCGACGAAGCTGACGTCCACGATCTCGGCGCGACCGAGCGAGTTGCGATCAGGCCGGTTGCCAGCCGGGGTGAGCACGATCTTCTCCGGCCGCACCCCCAGCCAGACATCGCCATCCACACCGTTGGCCCGCGCGGCCGGCACCCGCACCTCGGCCCCCTGCGCGTCGACCTTCAGGTCCTCGCCGTCGCGACCGGTGACCCTGCCGGTGACGAGGTTCGACTGGCCCAGGAAGTTGGCGACGAACGTGGTGCGCGGGTTCTCGTACAGCTCACCCGGCGAGCCCATCTGCTCGATGCGACCACCATGCATCACCGCGATGGTGTCGGCCATGGTCATGGCCTCCTCCTGGTCGTGGGTGACGTGCACGAACGTCACGCCCACCTCGACCTGGATCCGCTTCAGCTCGATCTGCATCTGGCGGCGCAGCTTGAGGTCGAGGGCACCCAGCGGCTCGTCCAGCAGCAGCACCTGCGGGTGGTTGATGAGCGCCCGGGCCAGCGCCACCCGCTGCTGCTGACCCCCGGACAGCTCGTTGGGCTTGCGACCCTCGAAGCCCTCCAGCTCCACGAGCCCCAGCATCTCGCGCACCGGCTCCGCGACGTCCTTGCGGCCCTTGCGGCGCAGGCCGAAGGCCACGTTCTCGTAGATGGTCAGGTGGGGGAACAGGGCGTAGTTCTGGAACACGGTGTTGACCGGCCGCCGGTACGGCTTGGCCCAGGTGATGTCGTCGGCGCCGAGGCGTACGTCTCCCTGCGTGGGGATCTCCAGGCCGGCCACCATCCGCAGAGTGGTCGTCTTGCCGCAGCCTGACGGGCCGAGCAGCGCGAAGAACGACCCTGCCGGGATGGTCAGGTCGAGACTGTCCACCGCAGTGAAGTCCCCGAACTGCTTGGTCAGCGCGGACAACCGCAGGTCCTCGGAACGCGTGCTGTGCTCGGCGGCGTCGGCGCTGGGGGCGACAGTGGACACGGGTCAGCCTCCGATCACCCGGGCGAAGTCGTCCTGGTACTGCTGCTCCTCCTCGGGCGAGAGCGCCTTGAAGTCGTACGTGTCGGCCAGCAGCGCGTCGTCGGGGAAGATCAGGACGTTGTCGGCGAGGCTGGGGTCGATCTTGGTCATCGCCTCCTTCGCCCCCTGCACCGGACAGATGTAGTTGACCCAGGCAGCGAGCTCGGCAGCCACCACGGGGTCGTAGTAGAAGTCCATCAGCTTCTCGGCGTTGGCCTTGTGCTCTGCCTTGTTCGGCACCAGCGAGTTGTCGCTCCACAGCGCCATGCCCTCTTCGGGGGCGACGAACTTGATGGCCGGGTTGTCGAACTGCAGCTGGATGACGTCGCCCGACCATGCCTCGCAGGCCACGATGTTGCCCTGCGCGAGATCCTGGCGGTACTCGTTGCCGGTGAACTGGCGGACCTGGCCCGAGTCCTTGACCTCCTGCAGCCGGTCCAGCGCCTCTCCCCACTCGTCGTCGGTGAAGTCCGCGGGATCGGCGCCGACCATCCGCAGGAAGAAGATCATCGTGTCCTGCATCTCGCTCAGCAGCGTGATCTTGCCCTTGTACTCGGGGTTGGTGACCATCTCCTCGAACGACTTGATCTCGCCGGTCAGGTCGGCGTTGTAGGCGATCCCCGTCAGGCCGCTCTGCCAGGGCACGCTGTACTTGCGGTCGGGGTCCCATGAAGGACTGCGCAGGTTCTCGATCAGGTTCGCTTGTACTTGCGGGAGGTTGTCCTTGTCGAGCTCCTGGAGCCAGCCCAGACCGATCATCTTGGCGGCCATCCAGTCGGTGAGCGTGAACATGTCCCGCCCCGTGGACTCGCACGCCCCGAGCTGGTTGCGGACCTTGCCGTAGAAGTCGCTGTTGTCGTTGACGTCGTCGTTGTACTCGACCGAGATCCCGCTCTGCTGCTCGAACTGGCTCAGGGTGGAGTCGTCCTGCTGGATCGGGTCGATGTAGGCGGGCCAGTTCGACCAGATGACGTCCTTCTCCTCTGCCGAGAGGTCGTCGCTGTCGCACGACGCCTCGGTCTGGGAGGCACCTTCGGTGCCACAGGCCGACAGCACACCGCCGCTGGCGAGGGCCAGCGCGCCGGCCGACATGCCGCCCAGCACCCGCCGCCGGGTGACCGGGAGCGCCAATCGGCGGTCCGGCGTGTACAGGGGTCGACGTCGGTTGCTCATCGTGGTCCTTCCGAGGTGGGGTGCACAGGAGTCTTCACGTGCGTGACCCGCGTTTGGTTCCCCGGCAAGTGGCGAAACGGGTCACCACCGGTGCCCGATCATCACCGCTGGCCGAGCATCGACGGCCGCCGATCAGCGGGTGACTTGCACCTGGCACCGGGGTACGCCTCCTGGGAACGTGTCGCAACGATGTCAGGATCGTCGCAGAGGGATGTGCCCGCCACAAGCGATTCCGTTGTCTCGATTGGGTTTCGCTACGGATTCCTGGGTTCAACACCTTGTGCGCGAACCGTCCGGGCCGTCAGGATCGGTCCGTGACGCGCCGGTCGAAGCTGGGCAACGGCAGGGACAGTGCCGTTCTCGACGCGACGTCGAAGGCGATCATCGAACAGCTGCAGGACGACGGACGGCGCCCGTACGCCGCGATCGGCAAGGCGGTCGGGCTCTCCGAGGCGGCGGTCCGCCAGCGGGTGCAGCGGCTGATCGACAACGGCGTGATGCAGATCGTGGCGGTGACCGACCCGCTCGAGGTGGGGTTCGCCCGCCAGGCCATGATCGGCATCCAGGTCGAAGGACCGGTCGGCGCGGTCGCCGACGAGCTGGCCGGGATGGCCGAGATCGACTACGTCGTGGTCACCGCGGGCAGCTTCGACGTGATGGCCGAGGTGGTGTGCGAGAGCGACGAGCATCTGCTCGAGGTGCTGTCGACCAGGATCCGCACGCTCCCCGGGGTGCGGTCGACCGAGACGTTCGTGTACCTGCACCTGCGCAAGCAGACGTACTCGTGGGGCGTGCGCTGACGTGGCGACCTCTCCATCCCGGCCGGGCGACTACCGCCGGCTCTCGCTGTGGCACGAGACGGCGGACGACGACTGGATGCCACGGGCCCCGCTCGACGCCAGCACCGAGGCCGACGTGGTCGTGGTCGGCGCCGGCTTCACCGGGCTGTGGACCGCCTACTACCTGGCGCGGGCCGAACCGGGACTGCGGATCCTGGTGCTCGAGAGAGAGGTCGCGGGCTTCGGCGCCTCGGGCCGCAACGGTGGGTGGTGCTCGGCGCTCTTCCCCGCCTCCGCGGCAGCGATCGCCCGGCGCGCCGATCGCGACGCGGCCCGTGGGCGGGACGCCGCCGTGCGGATGCTCGCCGCCATGCGCGACACCGTCGGGGAGGTCGGCAGGGTCATCGCCGCGGAGGGCATCGACGCGCACTGGCAGCAGGGCGGCACACTGAGCCTGGCCCGCTCTGCCGTGCAGCTGCGACGACTGCGGGCCGAGGTGGCCGAGGCCAGGAGCTGGGGCTTGGGCGCCGACGACCTGCGGATGCTCGACGCGCGCGAGGCCGTCGCCGCCTGCTCGGCGTCCGGGGTGCGGGGAGCGATATACACCCCGCACTGTGCGGTGGTGCACCCCGCCCGGCTGGTGCGGGGGCTGGCCCGGGCGGTGGAGCGGCTCGGGGTCCGCATCTGCGAGCAGACCCCGGTGACCGCGATCCGGCCGTGGCAGGTCGACACTCCAGCCGGGCGGGTGCGCGCCGAGGTCGTGGTAAGGGCCACCGAGGGCTATACCCCGGCGCTGACCGGCGAGCGTCGGACGCTTGCCCCGGTCTACTCGCTGATGGTGGCCACCGAGCCGGTGGACGAACACGTCTGGTCCCGGATCGGCCTGCACCGTCGCGAGAGCCTCACCGACGCACGCCACATGATCATCTACGCCCAGCGCACCGCCGACGGCCGGCTGGCCTTCGGTGGTCGCGGAGCGCCCTACCACTTCGGGTCGGCCGTGCGGCCGGAGTACGACTCCGAGCCCCGTGTCTTCGCCAAGCTGGAGGCCACGGTGCGCGACCTGTTCCCGGCCCTGGCCGAGACCGCCGTCTCGCACCGGTGGGGCGGCGTGCTCGGCGTCCCCCGGGACTGGCACGCCTCGGTGGGGATGGACAAGACGACCGGGCTGGCCTGGGGCGGCGGCTACGTCGGCGACGGCGTCGGCACCTCGAACCTCGCCGGACGCACGCTCGCCGACCTGGTCGTCGGGCGGCAGTCGCCGCTGGTCGACCTCCCCTGGGTCGGCCACCACTCCCGCCGCTGGGAGCCGGAGCCGCTTCGCTGGGCCGAGGTGAACGGCGGCCTGACCGCCATGACCCTCGCCGACATCGAGGAGCGCGTGACCCGACGCCCCAGCCTTCTCGCCAAGGCCATGGCCCCCTTCATCGGCGGCCACTGACCCCGCGGCTCACGGTGGTTGCGCGATCCGCGGCTTGTGGTTGCGCGGTCCGCGCCTTGTGGTTGCGCGATCCGCGGCTTGTGGTTGCGCGATCCGCGGCTCGTGGTTGAGCGATCCGCGGCTTGTGGTTGCGCGATCTGAGACGTGTCGGTGTCAGGAGTCGCGCAGCATCGGCCGCAGCGTGTCGAGAACTCCCGGATCCTCGATGGTGGAGGGCACCAACGGGTCCTTGCCGTCCGCGATCTCACGCATCGACTTACGCAGGATCTTGCCCGAGCGCGTCTTCGGCAACGCCGGCACGATGCTGACCGAGCGGAACACCGCGACCGGCCCGACCTCGTCCCGGACGGCCGCCACCAGCTCCTTGGTCAGCTCGTCGGGGTCCACGTCGACGTCGGCCTTGAGCACCACGAAACCGCGTGGCACCTGGCCCTTCATCGGGTCGGAGACCCCAATCACGGCGCACTCGGCGACCGCCGGATGCGAGGCCAGCACTCCCTCGATGACACCGGTCGACATGCGGTGACCGGAGACATTGATGACGTCGTCGGTGCGACCCATCACGTACACGTACCCGTCCTCGTCGACGTGGCCCCCGTCGCCCGACAGGTAGTAGCCGTCGAAGGCGGACAGGTACGAGCTGACGAACCGCTCGTCATCACCCCACAGCGTCGGCAACGCCCCTGGCGGCAGCGGCAACCGCACGCAGATCGCGCCGTCCGTACCGGCGCTCACCGGCTGACCGTGCTCGTCCAGGATCCTGACGTCCCACCCGGGCACCGGGACACTGGGCGAGCCCGGCTTGAGGGGCATCGGCTCGAGCCCGCGGAGGTTGCCGACGATCGCCCACCCGGTCTCGGTCTGCCACCAGTGGTCGACGACGGGCACGCCCACCTGCTCGGTGGCCCACGCGTACGTGTCCGTGTCCAGCCGCTCACCGGCCAGGAAGACCGTACGCAATGCCGACAGGTCGTGGCCGGCCATCAGCTCGCCGTGTGGGTCCTCCTTCTTGATCGCCCGCATCGCGGTGGGCGCGGTGAAGAACGCCTCGACCCGGTGCTCGGCCATGACCCGCCAGAAGGCGCCCGCGTCGGGGGTGCCGACCGGCTTGCCCTCGTACATCACCGTGGTGGCGCCGATCAGCAGCGGCGCGTAGACGATGTACGAGTGGCCGACGACCCACCCCACGTCTGACGCGGTCCACCAGACCTGGCCGGGATGGATGTCGTACAGGTTGGTCATCGACCAGGCCATGGCAACAGCGTGGCCGCCGTTGTCGCGCACGATCCCCTTGGGCTTCCCGGTGGTCCCGGAGGTGTACAGCACGTAGAGCGGGTCGGTCGCCAGCACCGGTACGCACTCGGCCGGATCGTCGGCGCCGGACCGCATGGCGAGCTCGAAGTCGACATCGCGCGACTCGTCCAGCTTCGCCTCGGCCTGGGGACGCTGCAGCATCACGCAGGTACGCGGCTGGTGCGAGGCCAGAGACAGGGCCTTGTCGAGCATCGGCTTGTACTCGATCACCTTCGAGGCCTCGACCCCGCACGACGCGGCCACGATGACCACGGGCTCGGCGTCGTCGATGCGCGCGGCGAGCTCACTCGCCGCGAAGCCACCGAAGACGACCGAGTGGACGGCGCCGAGCCGGGCGCAGGCCAGCATCGCCATCACCGCCTCGGGGACCATCGGCATGTAGATGAGCACCCGGTCCCCCTTGGCCACGCCGAGCTGTCGCAGGGCGCCGGCGAGCGCGGCCACCCGCTCCGTGAGCCCCTCGTAGGTCAGCGACTGCTGGCTCCCGGTCACCGGGCTGTCGTAGATCAGCGCCACCTGCTCACCGCGCCCGGCGGCGACATGCCGGTCCAGCGCGTTGAAGCAGGTGTTGAGCGTCCCGTCGGGGAACCAGCGGTACAGCGGCGGGTTCGAGTCGTCGAGGGCGCGGGTGGGCCTGCGGAACCAGTTGACCAGGGCGGCCTGCTCCATCCAGAAGCCCTCGGGGTCGTCGATGCTGCGGCGGAACGTCTCGGCGTACTTGCCCATGTGCCCATAAAACCGCTTGCGGGGCCCGAGGGCGACCCGTCAGGCTGCATCGGCGCGCGATCATCGCGATCGCTCCGAAGCGAGAGGAGGCGTCTGATGACCACCACGTCACGTGGGCTTGTCGTCCTGCCCTCCCCCCTCCCGCTTGGAGCACCTCCGCATGCACGCATCCGCACCATCCTCTGACTTCACGTTCGCGTTTCGCCCGGTCGACGAGTTCCTTGGCGAGGACCAGCGCTGGTCCACCTGGCTCAGCATCGAGCGCGGCGCACGGGGACCGCATCCCCGCCCCGACTGGCTGGTCACCGACGACTCCGCGGTCGACACCGAGCTCGGCGTCCTCAAGAGCGGCAAGGAGGCCGACGTCTTCCTCGTCGAGCGGGCCTCCCGCACCTGCCCGGAGCGGTCGGTGGTCATGGCCGCCAAGCGCTACCGATCGGCCGAGCACCGGGCGTTCCGCCGCAGCGCGATCTACACGGAAGGCCGTCGCGTCCGCGACAGCCGCGAGATGCGGGCGATGGCGAAAGGCACGGCACACGGGCGAGCCGTGGCCGCCGGCCAGTGGGCCGCTGCCGAGTGGCAGGCGCTGTACTCCTCGTGGTCGGCCGGGGTGCCTGTCCCGTACCCGGTGCAGATCGACGGCACCGAGATCCTCATGGAGTACGTGTGCGTCGACGGCGCTGCTGCTCCCCGGCTCGCCCAGACGCGTCCGGGGCCAGCGCTTCGCGACGCCTGGTTCGACCAGGTGCGTGAGGCGATGGCCGTGCTGGCGCGCCGGCACCTGGCACACGGGGACCTCTCGCCCTACAACATCCTTGCTGCCGGGGAGCGACTGGTGCTCATCGACCTGCCCCAGGTCGTCGACATCATCGGCAACCCGCGCGGACTGGACCTGCTGATGCGCGACTGCACGAACGTCTGCACCTGGTTCCGCGCTCGCGGCGCGGACGTGGACGAGCACGAGCTGTTCGGTGAGCTGCTCGCGCAGGCGTACTGACTCTGGAGGGGGGCCACTCTCAAGACAGCGGGCCTGGTTGCTCACCCGTCGGCGGCGAGCTGCCCGCAGGCGCCGTCGATCTCCCGCCCGCGGGTGTCCCGCACCGTCGTCGGCACCCCTTTGGCCTGCAGCCGCCGCACGAACTCTGCCTCGTCGGCCGGATCGGACGCGGTCCACCTCGATCCCGGCGTCGGGTTGAGGGGGATCAGGTTGACGTGCACCCACCCCCAGTCGCCGTACGAGCGCAGCAGGTCGCCGAGCAGGTCGGCGCGCCACGCCTGGTCGTTGATGCCGCGCATCATCGCGTACTCGATCGACACCCGCCGGTGCGTACGGTCGGCGTACTGCCAGGCCGCCCCGACGGTCTCGCCGACCTTCCAGCGGGTGTTGACCGGAACGAGCTCGTCGCGCAGCTCGTCGTCGGGCGCGTGCAGCGAGAGAGCGAGCGTGACCGGCACCCCCTCGTCGGCGAGCTGGCGCATCCGGGGAACCAGGCCGACGGTCGACACGGTGACCCCTCGCGCCGACATGCCCAGCCCGTCCGGCGTCGGGTCGGTCAGCCGGCGGACCGCCCCCATCACGGCGCGGTAGTTGGCCAGCGGCTCGCCCATGCCCATGAACACGACGTTCGACACCCGACCGGTGCCGCCCGGCACCTCGCCACGGGCCAGGGCCCGGGCACCTGCGACCACCTGCTCGACGATCTCGGCGGCGGACATGTTGCGCTCGAGACCCCCCTGCCCGGTCGCGCAGAACGGGCAGGCCATGCCGCAGCCCGCCTGCGAGGAGACGCACAGTGTGACCCGTCCGGGATAGCGCATCAGCACCGACTCGACCAGAGCGCCGTCGTGCATGCGCCACAAGGTCTTGCGAGTCGTCCCTCGGTCGGCCACCTGGGTGCGTACCGGCGTGACGAGTGTCGGCAGGAGCGCCGCAGCGAGCTGCTCGCGGGATCCGGCCGGCAGGTCGGTCATGGCAGCGGGGTCGTCGACAAGCCCGACGAAGTAGTGGTGGGCCAGCTGGCGGGCCCGGAACCCTGGCTCACCGAGATCCTCGACAACCGTCCGCCGGCCTGCGGCGTCGAGGTCGGCGAGATGGCGAGGTGGCTTGCTGCGGCGGGGGGCGGCGAAGACCAGCGGCAGGCTCGTGGGGACATCGGACATGACGCACCCAGTCTCCCATCCCGGCGTCGACGAGACCGTCAGCTGACGGGCACGAGCACGGACAGGACGAACCACGCCACGGGCGCAACCATCAGGATCGAGTCGAGCCGGTCCATCAACCCGCCGTGGCCGGGGAGCAGACGACCCATGTCCTTGATGCCGAGGTCACGCTTGATCAGCGACTCCACCAGGTCGCCCACGGTGGCGGTGACCGCGGTGGCGACCCCCAGGAGCACGCCGACCCAGGCGTCGCCATCGAGCGCGTAGGTCACGGTGAGCCACCCCGCGAGGCAGGACCCGGCGACCGAGCCGGCAAACCCCTCCCAGGACTTCTTCGGGCTGATCGTGGGTGCCATCGGGTGGCGACCCGCCAGGACACCAGCGATGTAGCCACCGGTGTCGGAGGCGAAGACACCGAGGAGGAACGCAACGATCCGCATTGCACCGTCCGCGGGCACGAGCATCAGGACGACGAACGAGCCCAATAGCGGGACGTAGGCCAGCACGAAGACGGCGGCGGTGACGTCCCGCACGAAGCCCTGAGCGCCGTCGATCATCCGCCAGACGAGAACCAGCAGCACCGCGAAGCCCAGGTGGCCCACCAGGGCTTCGGCTCCCCCCAGCCACGCGGCGACCAGCATCGCGGTGCCGCCCACCGCCAGTGGCATGCGAGGTATCCGGATGCTCGCGGTGGCCAGAGCAGTGGAGAGCTCCCAGATGCCGACCACCGCGGCCAGGACGACGACGCCCAAGAAGGCACCGCGCACCACCAGCAGAGACATCAGCAGCAGTGCCCCCAGACCGACCCCGACGCCGATCGCTGCGGGCAGGTTGCGACCGGCACGGCTGACCTTCGGCGGCGGCGTCGGGTCGGCCGGTTGCGCGTCGCCGCGACCAGGTCCCCGCGGCGACCGCTCGGACTCGGGCCGGTCCGGCCCGGGCGCCGGGACGGAGCCGCTCATACCTCGAGCAGCTCGGCTTCCTTGCGCTCCAGGAGAGCGTCGATGGCGTCGGTGTGCTTCTTGGTCATCCCGTCGAGGCGCTTCTCGGCACCCTTGACGTCGTCCTGGCCGACCTCCCCGTCCTTCTCGGCACGGTCCATGGTCTGCTTCGCGTGCCGCCGGATGTTGCGCACGGCGACCCGCCCCTCCTCGGCCTTCGCCCGGGCGAGCTTGATGTACTCCCTGCGCCTGTCCTCGGTCAGCTCCGGCAGCACCACTCGCAGGACCTTGCCGTCGTCGGTGGGGTTGACCCCGAGGTCGGAGTCACGGATGGCCCGCTCGATGGCCGACTTGGCACTCATGTCGTACGGCGACACGATGACGGTCCGTGCCTCCGGGATCTGGAAGCCGGCCAGCTGCTGGATGGGGGTCGGAGTCCCGTAGTAGTCCGCCGTGATCTTCGCGAACATCCCGGGGTGGGCGCGGCCCGTCCGGATGGCCGCGAACTCCTCCTTGGCGACATCCACCGCCTTGTCCATCTTGGTGTCGGCGTCGCGCAGCGTCTGGTCGATCACGTCGATCCTCTCCTTGTTGAGCACAGGCCCCCGCATGCACTTCCGTGGTGAGCCCGCCGGCCGGTGGAGCCGTCGCCGGGCGCTGTCTCGTGCCGACGACGAGCCGGGCACGCTCAGCCTGCGGAGACCACCGTGCCGATCTTCTCACCGCGCACCGCCCGTGCGATGTTGCCGTCCTGCATCAGGTTGAACACCACGATCGGCAGGCCGTTGTCGCGGCACAGGCTGAACGCTGCGGCGTCGGCCACCTGCAGCCCCTTGCTGAGCACCTCGTCGTAGCCGATGGCGTCGTACTTGACCGCGCCGGGGTGGAATCGCGGGTCGGCGTCGTAGACACCGTCGACTCCGCTCTTCGCGAGCAGGAGCACGTCGCAGCCGATCTCGAGCGCCCGCTGTGCGGCAACCGTGTCGGTGGTGAAGAACGGCATCCCGGCGCCTGCTCCGAAGATCACGACCCGGCCCTTGTCGAGGTGCCGGCTGGCCCGTCGAGGGATGTACGGCTCGGCCACCTGGCCCATGGTGATCGCGGTCTGCACCCGGGTCTGGATGTCTCGACGCTCGAGGAAGTCCTGCAGCGCCAGGCAGTTCATCACCGTGCCGAGCATGCCCATGTAGTCGGCCCGCGACCGGTCGATGCCCAGCTTGGAGAGCTCCTCGCCGCGGAAGAAGTTGCCGCCCCCGACGACCAGTGCCATCTGGACGCCGGAGTTCACGACCTCGCGGACCTGGTGCGCGATCGAGTTGAGGACGTCGATGTCGAGCCCGATGCGGCCGCCGCCGAACACCTCGCCGCTCAGCTTGAGCAGCGCCCGCCGGTACGGTCGCGACGGCCCCCCGTCGGAGGGCGCCGGCTCGTCGGTCACGCCTGGCCCACCTCGAGCCGCGCGAACCGGGTGATGGTCACGCCGGCCTCGTCGAGCACCGCCCGGACGGTCTTCTTGTGCTCCTTGACCGACGGCTGCTCGAGCAGCACGACGTCCTTGTAGAAGCCGTTGACCCGGCCCTCGATGATCCTCGGCAGCGCCTGCTCGGGCTTGCCCTCCTCGCGGGCTGTCGCCTCGGCGATCTTCTGCTCACTGGCCACGACCTCGGCCGGAACGTCGTCGCGCCGCACGTACTGGGGGCGCATCGCTGCCACCTGCATCGCCGTGTCGCGCGCGGTCTGGTCGTCGGCACCCTCGTACTCGACCACGACACCCACCGTGGGTGGCAGGTCGCTGGCCCTGCGGTGCATGTACGTCGCCACCTTGCCGTCGAGCACGGCCACCCGCCCGAGCTCGATCTTCTCGCCGATCACGCTGGCCAGGGCGGCCACCGCCTCACCGACGGTCTGTCCGGCCGCGAGCTCGGCCGCCAGCAGCTCGTCGCGGTCGGCCGGCTTCGTGCGTGCGGCGACCGCGACGATGTCGTCGGCCAGCTGCTGGAACTGCTCGTTCTTGGCGACGAAGTCGGTCTCGGAGTTGAGCTCGACCAGGGCACCACCCGACTCGGCGACGAGCCCGGCCGATGCGCTGCGCTCGGCGCGCTTCGCGCTCTTGGCGGCGCCGCTGACCCGCAGCACCTCGATGGCCTTGTCGAAGTCGCCCTCGGCCTCGGTCAGCGCCTTCTTGGCGTCCATCATGCCCGCGCCCGTCCGGTCGCGGAGCTTCTTCACGTCAGCGGCGGGAATAGTCGCCATGGATGTGCTGCCTCGTCTCTGCTGGTCGTTCTGTGATGTGCGAGTGCAGGAAGGGACCTGACGCGGCGTCGCGCGCCGCGGCGTCGGGCCAGGTCAGGACCTGTTGGCGCTGTCGGACGGCTGCTCGTCGGCCGGCGCAGTAGCCCCCGCCTCGGTGGCCACGGTCTCGGCTGGCTCTGTCTCGGCTGACTCCGCCTCGGCGGTGTCGGACGCAGGGGCAGGCACCTCGGCGGTGTCGGCCGTGGTATCCGTCGCATGGGAAGGCGCCTCGGCGTCGACTGCTGCCGAGGCGACTGCCGGGGAGGCGACTCCTGCCGTGGTGTCGGCTGTGCGCTCAGCCGTCTCAGCCGTGGTGACAGCCGCGGTGTCGGTCGCCGCGGCTGGGGCCGCGGCCGTCGGCGACTCGGCTGCCGTAGTGGCCACCGACGCGTCTGGGGCCGGGGTGTCCGCACCGGCAACGGCGGCCGCGGCCTCCCCAGCCGTACCGCCGAGCAGCTCACGCTCCCACTCGGCCATCGGCTCGTCGGCGCCGAGCTCGGAGCCGGCCGGCTCTTCGCCGGTGCGCACACCGGACCGGGCCAGCAGACCTTCGGCGACGGCGTCGGCGATCACCCGGGTGAGCAGCGTGACGGACCGGATGGCGTCGTCGTTGCCCGGAATCGGGTAGTCGACATCGTCGGGGTCGCAGTTGGTGTCGAGCACCGCCACGATCGGGATACCCAGCTTCTTGGCCTCGTCGACCGCCAGGTGCTCCTTCTTGGTGTCCACGATCCACACCGCGGCCGGGGTGCGGCCCATGTCGCGGATCCCGCCGAGGCTGCGCTCGAGCTTGATCTTCTCCCGGCGCATGCCCAGCAGCTCCTTCTTCGTACGCCCCGAACCGGCGACGTCGTCGAAGTCGATGTCCTCGAGCTCCTTGAGGCGCTGTAGCCGCTTGTTCACGGTCTGGAAGTTGGTGAGCATGCCACCGAGCCAGCGCTGGTTGACGTAGGGCATGCCCACGCGCATGGACTGCTCGGCGATGGCCTCCTGGGCCTGCTTCTTGGTGCCCACGAACAGGACCTGGCCCCCGCGGGCCACCGTGCCCTTGACGAACTCGAAGCTGCGGTCGATGTAGGCCAGCGACTGCTGCAGGTCGATGATGTAGATGCCGTTGCGCTCGGTGAAGATGAACCGCTTCATCTTCGGGTTCCAGCGCCGGGTCTGGTGCCCGAAGTGCACGCCGCTCTCGAGCAGCTGCCGCATGGTGACGACGGCCATGACCGTGCTCCTTGTCATGACGCCCGGCCGGTCACGGTCCGGGCGTCGGTCCGGTTGTCGCCCCGGCGGTCGCCGGAGCCCTGTCGCCCGCGCGCTGACCCTGCGACCGGAGGAACCGGCCACCGGCAGGGAGCGCCCGTGTGCAGCGGTGTGCGGGCGTGCGAAGTCGACTCGTCGGACGAGTCGCTGACCGCAGTCTACGCGAACCGCGCGGGCTGCCGAAATCTCCGGCCATGCGTCGGCTGACGGACCCGACATTCGTGCGCTGGTCGTGCTGGTCGTGCTGGTCGTGCTGGTCGTGCTGGTCGTGCTGGTCGTGCTGGTCGTGCTGGTCGTGCTGGTCGTGCACAGTCTCCGTGCTGCGTCAGTCACCCTGCCGGGCACCCGCCCAGACTCACGGGCATGTCCCTGCCTCATCCCGCCCGGCTGGCGCGGCGCGTGACCGTGCTGGCGGCCGTACTGTCGGTCGTTGCGCTCGGGCCAGGGCTGGTCGTCGGCCGTGTCGCCCTCGCTACCGTCGACCGCTCGGCGTTGGCCGCTGCGCCGGCCGCGACTGAGCACACCGTTGACGGGCACCGTGTCGGCGGGGGGGCCGGCGGGGGGGCCGGCGGGGGGGCCGGCGGGGATGTCGGCGGGCATGTCGGCGGGCATGCCGGTCGGGACGTCGGTGCGGGTGCCGGCGACCGGCGGCCCGGCGCCTGGGAATGGCCACTGCAGCCGCGGCCGGCTGTCGTCCGTGGCTTCGAGGCACCGCTCGGCACGTACGGACCCGGCCACCGCGGGATCGACCTTGCCGCCTCCGTGGGGGCACCCGTCCGCGCGGTGGCGCCGGGAGAAGTGACGTTCGCCGGTCAGGTGGGCGGTCGGCCCGTCGTGGTCGTCGACCACGGCCGGTTGCGCACGACCTACGAGCCGGTGCTGCGGCTGATGCGGCGCGGTGCCGCGGTGTCCGCCGGGGAGGTGGTGGGCACAGTGGTTCTCCTCGGCAGTCACTGCCTCCCACTGGCCTGCCTGCACCTCGGCGTGCGCGAGGGTGACGTCTACCTCGACCCGTTGAGCTTCTTCCCCGCCCGGCCGGTCCGGCTGCTGCCCGTGGAGCCGTACGGCAGGCCGGCGCTGCCGTGGTCCGCGCCCGTCGTGTCGCCCCTGCTGGTGCTGTGAGCGTCAGGCGCGGGGATGGGCCAGGCGGTAGGCGCTGCGCAGCCGATCCGCGCTGACGTGCGTGTACACCTGGGTGGTTGCCAGGGAGGCGTGCCCCAACAGCTCCTGGACCGAGCGCAGGTCGGCACCACCCTCCAGCAGATGAGTGGCCGCGGTGTGACGGAGGCCGTGCGGCCCGAGATCAGGCGTGTCGCCTATGGCGGCGACCCGCTGGTGCACCATGCGGCGAACGGTGCGTGGGTCGATCCGACGGCCCCGGGCCCCCAAGAAAAGCGCCGGCCCACTGGTGGCGGTCGCGAGCTCTGGGCGGCCGCGCTGCAGCCAGGCGCTGACCGCTGCCGCCGCCGGCTGCCCGTACGGGACGCTGCGCTCCTTGCTCCCTTTGCCCAGTACCCGGACCAGCCGCCGCTCCGAGTCGATGTGATCGACGTCGAGGCCGACCAGCTCGCCGACCCGGATACCCGTGGCGTAGAGCAGCTCGAGTGCCGCCACGTCACGCAGGCCGATCGCCGCGTCATCGACCGCGCTCGATGACGCGGCGTCGAGGACGGCACGCATCTGCTCTGTCCGCAGGGTGGCCGGCAGCGGGCGTTGCCGCCGAGGTGAGGCCAGCAGCGCACCGGCGTCGGTGTCGGCCCGCCCGGTTCGTAACAGCCAGGCGGTGAACACCCGCACCGACGTTGCGCGCCGGGCCACGGTGGTGCGAGAGCGGCCGCGGCTCTGCTGGCTGGCCAGCCAGCTGCGCAGCATGCGCAGCTCGAGCCGCGCAGGGTCGTGAGCGGATCCCCGGCGGGCGTGCGTGGCCAGGTCGGACAGGTCGGTCAGGTACGCACGCACCGTGTGCGGAGACAGGCCCCGCTCGAGCACCAGGTGAGCCCGGTACGCCGCCAGCACAGCGTCCCAGGGATCACCCGCTCCGCGGCTCTCGCTGTCGGACCCTCGTGGCGTACTCACCCTTGGAGGGTGCGTCCCCTCGCAACAGCCGGCAAGCCGCCGCGCCGACCCGGGTGGACAGCCGGCGGGGCGGCGGTCCCGCACTCAGCCGACGAGTGGTCCGTAGAACTCGAAGGCGTCCGCGGTGTCGAGGCGCTGGAAGCCTCCCTGCCCGGACCGGCAGAAGATCGACGAGCCCCAGCTGGTCACTGCCACCAGCAGGCCGTCGTAGAAGACGGGCCCGCCGGAGTCACCCGAGCAGATGGTCCCGCCACCACGCTTGTCTTCGGGGCTGGCCGCCAGCATCAGCGTGTCGCTGGTCAGGGCAGAGAGCGGAGAGGTCGTCCAGCTGCGCTCCAGTCCCGCGACGGCCGTCGGCTTGCGTGGCCCCTCGGTGGGCTTCACGTAGTGGATGCCGTAGCCCGCGAGCGTGAAGAGTGTTCCCCGAGGCAGCCCCTCCAAGGTACCGAGCGGGGCGATGGTCGCCGGCTCGATCCCGGTCACCGCGCTGTCGAGCACGATGACGCCTATGTCATCGAGGCTCTGCATCTGGAGGTCACCGTCCCAGTCCGGGTCGGTGAAGATGCTCTGCTCTGCGTCGAGGTTGCTCCCGCCGAGCGTCCAGCCGGTATCGCCTGGCGCGTCGGGCTCTGCAGTCGGACGCACGGGGGCGAACGAGTAGTAGACGGTGTCGGCCGCCTCGGTGCAGTGCGCTGCAGTGATGATGACGTCGGGCGCCACGAGCGTGCCGCTGCAACGCCAGCGCGTGTTGGTGTCGGTGTCGAGAAAGCGAAGGACCGCGACGTTGGTGAACTGGTCGGGCTCGGCCACCTGGCCGTCCTGGATCGCTGTTGCCTGCGACGGGATGGCGGCCACGAGCATTCCCGCTGCCACCGCCATCCCCACCTGGACTCGTCTCATCATGGTCCTCCTGAAGAGGCCGGGCAACGTTGCCCAGGCGCTGGGGCGGACTGTACGGCTGCGCTCGGGCTGCGACAGCCGATCGCCGGAAGTCACGAAGCCGGTTGCCCCCCCGAGCTGCCGCCCGTCGAACTCCGCTGCCGGCGGGCGATCACCCGCCATCCGCTGGCGGTGGTCTCGACCAGACCCTCGACGAGCAGCCGTCCGAGGGCCACCGTCACGGTGTCGTCGTCGATACCCGTCGACTCGGCCACGGACGTCGCCGGCACTGCGAGCCCGGCCGGTAGCGCCTCCAGCACGGCCAGGCTCGTGCCGTCGAGGGCGTCCACGGCACGCCGATCGCCGCGGTTCCACCCCGACGCGCCGGGCAGGGGTGGCGCACCCAGTGGTGCCAGGAGCTCCCGCACGTCGGCCGCGTTGGTCACCAGCTCGGCCCGACGCTCGCGCAGTGCCTGGTGCACGCCGGCCGACAACACACTCGTGACCGGACCCGGGACTCCCATCGCATGCCGCTGGAGCTCCCCGGCCCAACGCAGCGTGTTGAGCGCTCCGCTGCGCCACGCGGCCTCGACGACGACCACGGCTCGCGACACCGCCGCTATCAGCCGGTTGCGCGCCAGGAAGCGCACCCGGGTCGGATGGTCGCCAGGCGGTGCCTCGCTCACCACCAGGTCCTGGTCGGCGATCCGGGCGAGCAGGCTGTCGTGCCCCCGGGGGTAGGACACGTCGGCGCCACAGGCGAGCACGGCCACAGTCCGGCCCCGGACCGCCAGCGCTCCTCGGTGGGCAGCCGCGTCGATCCCATAGGCCGCGCCGCTGACCACGCACAGGCCGGCCTCACTCAGATCGGCCGAGAGCTCCCCAGCCACGTCGTTGCCGTACTCGGTCGACGCCCGGGCCCCCACCACCGCCACCGCGTCGGTCAGGTGGTCAGCGAGCCGGCCCTCCCCGCGCACCCACAGCCCCGGGGGGATGCCCCCGCGACCAGAGGAGTCGACGATCCCCTCGAGGTCGTCCAGCAGCTGCGGCCACTCACTGTCGCCAGGGCACACCCAGCGCAGCCGGCGCCGCTCGGCAGCCTCGAGCACAGCCTCCGCGCTGACCAGGGGCGTCTGGTCGGTGCCCACCGGTCCGGCGAGCTGTGCCGGAGTGCGACCGCTGGCAAGCCGCTCCACCGTCGCCTCCGCACCGGCACCGGCGACCATCGCCGCGACCACTCGGTCACCCGGCTCGGTCCGTGCGCTCAGCCACACGCGGGCAAGCCGCTCCGACACCGAGGGACCGGGCAGCGGTGCCGGCGCTGTCACGACACCACCGCCCGGAGCCCGGGTGTGGGCTCGACCCGCGGTGCGGCAGGCGCAGGTACGGCGAAGGACGACCCCGCGCGCAGATGTACCGCCAGCTGCACCTGGTCGGCCCCAGGACGCTCGACCCCGGCCAGGTCCGCCAAGGTCCACGCGACCCGCAACACACGGTCGACACCGCGAGCGCTGACGCCGCGGGACCGAGACATCCGCTCCAGTGGCCCGGTCGCGGCGGCTGGGAGCGGCCACAGGCTGCGGAGCTGACTGCCGGGTACGTCAGCATTGCGCCGCCACGGCGTGCCGCGAAGGCGGGCGTGCTGCCGCTCCCGCGCGGCGGCAACACGCGCCGCCACCACGGCCGTCGGCTCGACCGGGTCGAAGTCGTCGTGCAGGTGGTGCCGCTCCAGCGGCCGTACCTCACGGTGCAGGTCGATCCTGTCCCGGATGGGAGCTGAGACCCGCTCGGCGTAGCGCCGCTTGGCCAGCGGGGTGCATGTACAGCCGTCACCGGTCCGGTCGGCCTGCCCGCAGGGGCAGGCGTTCATGGCCAGGACCAGCTGGAACCGGGCCGGGAACCAGGCCGTGCGCGTAGCGCGGCTGACGGCGATCTGACCGCTCTCCAGTGGCTGCCGCAGCGCCTCCAGCACGTTCACCGGGAACTCCGGCGCCTCGTCGAGAAACAGCACGCCGTGATGCGCGAGACTGACGGCGCCCGGGCGGATGTGTCGGCTGCCTCCTCCGATGACCGACACGAGGCTCGCCGTGTGGTGCGGGTCGAGGAAGGGCGGTCGCTGCACCAACGGCGCGTCGGGCCGGAGCACACCCGCCACCGAATGGACCGCACTCACCTCGAGCGACTGGTCGTGCTCGAGGTCCGGCAACAGACCGGGCAGCCGCTCCGCGAGCATCGTCTTCCCCCCGCCCGGCGGGCCGTGGAGCCGCACGTGGTGCCCGCCCGCGGCGGCCACCTCGAGCGCGAAGCGGGCGTCGCGCTGGCCGCGGACGTCACGAAGATCCAGGCCGGTCACCCGGTCCTCACCCCGCCACCCGCCGTCGATGCCGGCAGACAGCGGCTCGACGGCAGGGTCGTCAGGTGGGTCCTCCCCGCGGAGCAGCGCCACGACGTGCCGCAGCGAGCGGGCTCCGATCACGTCCAGCCCGCCGACCTGCGAGGCCTCCACCACGTTCGTCTCCGGGACCAGGACCTTGGTCAGGCCGGCCCTGGCGACCGCCAGGGCCGCCGGCAGCACGCCCGGCACCGCTCGCAGCCTGCCGTCGAGCGCAAGCTCGCCGAGCAGCACGGCGTCGGCCAGCGGCTGAGCCGGCACCTCCGCCTGCGCGGCAAGCACTGCCACCGCGATGGCCAGGTCGTAGTGGGCACCCGCCTTCGGCAGTGAGGCCGGGGACAGGGCGATCGTGATCTTGCGCTGCGGCCAGGGCCCGCCCGAGTTGACCACCGCCGCACGACAGCGATCACGCGCCTCGGTGAGCGCCCCGTCGACGGATCCGACGAGGGCCACGCGCGGAAGCCCCGAGGCGATGTCGGCCTCGATCTCGACCACGTGCCCGCGCACCCCTTCCAGGCTGACCGACCGCGTACGCGCGAGCGCCACGTCAGGCCACCCCTCGCAGGTGCTCGATCCCGGGGGCCGAGCCGGGCGACACCACGATGCCGATCACGTCGATGCGCACCTCGAGTGGCGAAACCGGATGCTCGTCCAGCCACCGCATGGCGAGTCGCCGCAGCCGCGCGGCCTTCTGCCGGGTGACCGCCTCCAGCGGGGACCCGAAGGCGGCACCGCGTCGGGTCTTGACCTCGCACACCACAAGCGCGTTGCCGTCACGTGCGACGAGGTCGAGCTCACCGAGATCGCACCGCCAGTTGCGGTCGAGGATCACCATGTCCTGCTCGACCAGGTGCGTGGCAGCGAGCTGCTCGCCCCACGCACCGACCGTGTTGCGTACTCCGCGTCTGACCGTCCTGCCGGCAGCCATCTCTCACCTCCGCCGACAGCCTGGTCGGTGCGGGGCCCGGTGGACGCCTGATGCTGCTGCCTGTGGACGACGAGCGGTGGCGCTACTCCCCCGGCACCTTCAGATCGGTGTGGGACAGCTCCTCGACGTTCACGTCTTTGAAGGTGAGCACCTTGACCTTCTTGGCGAAACGGGCAGTGCGGTAGATGTCCCAGACCCATGCGTCAGTCATGGTGACCTCGAAGTAGGCCTCGCCCGACTCTGCCCTGACCTTCACGTCCACGTTGTTGCACAGATAGAAGCGGCGGTCGGTCTCGACCACGTAGGTGAAGATGCTGACGACGTCGCGGTACTCGCGGTACAGCGCGAGCTCCATCTCGGCCTCGTACTTCTCCAGGTCCTCGGTGCTCATCGACTGCCCGCCTCCTGTGCCGGCTGGTGCTCCGGCCCGCGTCCTGCGTCAGCCGAGCGCACGTTGACGAACCGGCGCCGGTGCTCGGGGCACGGCCCGTGGGCCTCCAGCGCGGCGTCGTGCTCGCGGGTGCAGTACCCCTTGTGGACCTCGAACCCGTACTGGGGGTACGTCGCGTGCAGCCGGCACATGATCCGGTCCCGGGTCACCTTGGCGATCACCGAGGCCGCCGCGATGCAGGCGGCCACACGGTCGCCCTTCCAGACCGCGAGACCGGGGACCTCGAGCCCGTCGACGCCGAAACCGTCGGTGAGCACGTACGCCGGCCGCACCGACAGCCGCGCCAGCGCTCGCCGCAGCGCCTCGACGTTCGCCACATGCATCCCGAGCGCGTCACAGCTGTCGGCAGGCAGCACCACCGCCGACCAAGCGAGTGCGCGGTCGCGGACCTGCTCGTAGCAGGCTTCCCGTCGCGCTGGGGTGAGCAGCTTGGAGTCGTTGAGCCCGGGGACGATGCCGCGCTTGCCGTCGGGCAGGACCACCGCGGCAGCGACCAGCGGACCCGCACAGGCTCCACGGCCCGCCTCGTCCACACCGGCCACCGGATGCAACCCGGCACGACGCAGCGCCCTCTCGTACCCGTACAAGCCCGCATCCCGACGGACGGTCGCACCTCTCGGCAGCACGCTCATCGTGGGCAGCCTACGACTGGTCCAGCGCAGGGTCGGCGAAGGTGCCCGGCCGGTCGAGGATCTCAGCGCGCCCCGGAGGCCAGACGATGGCCCACACCTTCCCCACCACGGCGTCAACCGGCACGAACCCCCCTCCCGGCGCTCCGATGTGCAGTCGGGAGTCACCCGACTCCGGACGGTTGTCGCCCATCACCCACAGGGTGTCCTCGGGCACCTCCACGGCGAACCTCTGCAGTGAGGGCCGCACGCCGTCCTTGAGGTAGACCGACTCCTCGAGGGCCACGCCGTTGACCGTGACCCTGCCCTCGCCGTCGCAGCACTTCACCTCGTCGCCGCCCACGCCGACGACCCGCTTGACCAGGTGACCACCGGTCGGGTACAGGCCGAACGCCTCGAGCACCGACTGCACGGGGTTGCGCGGCTGCGCGCTCTGCGCCGGACCCAGCCACCCACCCGGGTCCGCGAACACCAGGACGTCACCACGCTGCACGTCGTCGTTCCAGTACGACCACTTCTCGACGAGGATCCTGTCCTGCTTGAGGAAGGTCGACTCCATCGAGACCGACGGCACGAAGAAGGCTTGCAGGAAGAAGGCTTTGACCACGATCGCCAGCACCAAGGCCAGGACCAGCAGCACGATGACTTCCTGCCACAGCGGGAGCTGCTTCCGCGCTGCGCGCGGGACCTGCCGTGGGGTGTGCCGTGGGTCCTGAGCTGGGCTGTGCCCTGGGTCCTGCGCTCGACCGTGCGCTGGGTCCTGCCCGGGCGCTTGCCCGTCGGCTGGGTCCGGATCGTGCTCGTCGTCGGCATCGCGGGCGCGGGCCCCGCCAGATGTCACCACTGGCCGCTAACCGGTGCAGCGCAGGCGGCCCGATCCGTACGGCGTGCTCACGCGCCCTTGGGCGCGTCGCGCCGCTCCTTGATCTTGGCCGCCTTGCCGCGCAGGCTGCGCAGGTAGTACAGCTTGGCGCGGCGTACGTCGCCGCGGGTCACGACCTCGATGCGCTCGATGATCGGCGTGTGCAGCGGAAAGGTCCGCTCGACCCCCACGCCGAAGCTGACCTTGCGCACGGTGAACGACCGGCGGACGCCGGAGTTCTGCAGCCGGATGCAGACGCCCTGGAAGACCTGCACGCGGGAGCGGGTGCCCTCGATCACTCGGACGTGCACCTTGAGGGTGTCACCGGGGCGGAAGGCGGGGACGTCGCTGCGAAGGGCCGCGGCGTCCACCGCGTCGATGGCGTTGGTCATCTCGGGGTTCACTTCCTCGTCGGTGCCACAGGTCACCCACAGACTCGGTGTTCAGGTGTGGGGCTCCCGACCCAGGCGGCCGTGTCCCCTGCGGCAGACAGACCGATCGAGCGCCGACCGTCTAGATTGCCATACCGGCCCGGCGAAGCGAAATTGCGCTGGCCGGTCACCGTGCGGGCGTCCGGCGAGGTGACACACCGGCTCAGCGCAGCAGATCCGGCCGCCGCTCCCGCGTACGCGCACGCTGTTGTTCGCGCCGCCACGCGGCGACCCGGCCGTGATGTCCTGACATCAGTACCTCCGGGACGTCGAGCCCACGCCAGGTTGGGGGTTTGGTGTAGACGGGATGCTCGAGCAGACCGCCGTCCGCGCCGGTCCCGTGCGACTCCACCTCGAGCGACCCGGGATTGCCCAGCACGCCGGGGAGCAGGCGCACAACCGCCTCGACGACCACGAGTGTCGCCACCTCGCCGCCGGCCAGCACATAGTCACCGATCGACACCTCCTCGACGGGCATCCGGGTGGCCGCATGGTCGCTGACCCGCTGGTCGATTCCCTCGTACCGGCCGCAGGCGAACACCAGCCACTCACGGCGCGCCAGCCGCTCGGCATCTGCCTGCACGAAGCGCCGGCCCGCTGGTGTGGGCACCACCAGTGTCGGCGGCCGTTCGGTCGCGGGTGGTACGAGCTCGTCCAGTGCCTCCCCCCAGGGCTCGGGTCGCATGACCATTCCGGCGCCGCCGCCGTACGGGGTGTCGTCGACCGTGCGATGGCGGTCGTGCGTCCAGCTGCGCAGGTCGTGAACCCGGATGTCGAGCAGGCCGTTGGCGCGAGCGCGGCCCATCAACGACAGGCTCAGGGGCGTCAGGTAGTCGGGGAAGATCGTCACCACGTCGATGCGCATGGTTCAACCCCGGTCCGATGAGCCCGGCCCCGTGCCCGGCTGCTCGGGGTCGAGCAGCCCGGGGACGGCAGCGACGGCCAGCCACCCTGCGTCGAGGTCGACCACGGGGACCAGGTCGCGCACGAACGGCACCAGCACGGTGGGGGCACCGACGTCGGGGCTGCCGTCAGAGTCCACGTCGTCCGGCCCGGCGGCGGGGGCGTCGAGACGAATCTCCAGCAGATCCTGTGCGGGCAGGTGCCGCATGTCGACCACGGTCCCTACCGGGGGTCCCAGCTCGGCGGGGCCGCCGGCCGTGTCGCCAGCACTGTCGCCGGTCGTTTCGCCGGTCGTCTCGCCGGTCGTGTCGCCGGCCGTGTCGCCGGCCGTGTCCGCCGGCGCGACCACGGTGGTACGAACGCGGAGGCCGACGAGCTGTCGATCGTAGAACTCGTCGGGGTCGTCAGGGCGTGTCCGGGGCTCGACGTCGGCGACGATGACGGCGCCACGCATCGCCTCGGCACTGGTGCGGTCCCGCACCTCGGCGAACGTGATGAGGAGCCGGTCACCGTGCGGGCGGGCGGTGACGACGGTCAGCGAGCGCGGCGCACCGGACGCGGCACGCAGCACCGCTCCGGGCGCGAACCTGAGTGCCGGCTCGTCCGTGCGCAGCTCGATGCTCACCTCGCCCCGGACGCCGTGTGGCCGACCGACCCGACCCACCACGACCTCGGTCAGCCCGCCGGGCTCGGACACGGATCCTCAGCGGCGACGGTCGACGTCGACGAAGTCGATCCGGGCGCCGCCCGAACCGGCCAGGGCGCCGACAACGGTCCGGATGGCGGTGGCGGTGCGGCCCGAGCGACCGATGACCCGTCCCAGGTCGTCAGGGTGCACGCGCACCTCGAGCAGCTCGCCTCGCCGTAGCTGCTTGGTGCGCACGGTCACCTCGTCGGGGTTCGCCACGATGCCGCGTACCAGGTGCTCGAGCGCCTCGGCGAGCACGACCTCAGTCCTCGGACTTCTTCAGCTCGGCGTTGGTGGCCTCGTCGGCACGCTCCTCCGCAGCCACTGCGGCGACCTCTGGTGTCTCGTCGGCGGGAGTGGGTGC
>JAQSWV010000125.1 GCA_029266455.1 Nocardioidaceae bacterium | reverse complement strand
CGTCGAGGGCGCCGGCGAGATCACGCTGCGCGACCTCGTGCGCCAGGCGCTACGCATGCGCCCCGACCGGCTCGTCGTTGGAGAGGTCCGCGGCGGGGAGGTGCCCCGCTCGCCAGTCACTCACGCTGGCGGCCGCGTGAGCACGGCCGGTGCACGGTTGTGTGGCTAAGGTGCTCACGACAGCTGGGCTCGTGGAGCTGTCAGCGGCGACTGCTCCGTCTCTCCGACCCTCCACCTGATTGCCTCTCGGGCAACGGGTGAACAAGTGGCAGTCCGCACCGAAGGCCAGCTGCTCGGCCGTGTTGGGTGCAGCCGAGGTCGCCGGGACGTGGGCTTTCCCGAGCAGCACCGACGCACGAAGCTCAACGCGGCAGTATTCGTCGACCAACGGGATGAAAGCATCGTCGCGATCCACACCCGACAGGTGGACATGCCCCGGCTGAGGGCTTACCCCACCTTCCGGTACTTGCGATGAATCGTCTGGCGAGTGACACCGAGGAGCGTGCCGATCTCTGCCCAGCTCAGGCCAAAGTTTCGCGCCCGTCGAATCGCAACCTCCTCCCGGCGCGAAAGTGCTCGCTTCGCATCGGCGCATGCAGCCAGCTCGGCAACCACGCCGCCGCCGTCGTTCGTACCGATCGAGGTCGTCATACCTGTCAGCATATGCTGACGAGAGAGAACTACGCGTCCACGGCCGAGTGGGTCGGTTGATCGCGAGCGGGTGCGCGCACGAGGAACCGGCCCGGCGCGTTCGCCCGCAACATTCGACCTGGTCGTTCGGGCGCCGTCGCCACGTGTGAGGGGATTTGTGCCTCCTCGTTGACCCGTAGCGTTGCCGACGGACTCACAGCGCTGCTGCTGGCGAATGGGCCGGGCCTTGCTCCAGCCGAGGCTGCCAATGTCCGACGACCACCAAGCCCGCGACCTTCTCGAACAGGCCCGCGAGAGCGTCCAAGACTTCCCTCGCCACGAGCCGAGCCACTGGCTGCGGACCACCGCCGAGGCGGCGCTCCGGTTGGCTGCGGTGCCGGGACGCTTTCGACCCGGCCTGTCGGTGATCATGCCGTTGGTGCCGACCTGGCCCGCCTCCCGGCTCTGACCGCCCCGCTCCCGTCCACTCGTGCGCCCGCTGTGGCGACTCCACCGCCGAGGCCGCCTTGGATCCTTGCCGGCGCTAGTGTTGGAATGCGCGGCCCGAGTCCTCGCCGGTGCCGTCGCATCGGCCGACGGCGCGGCCGAGCTCCTTGAGGAACATCTGGGCGAGATCCCGGCTGAAGGCGTTGCGGACGACGACCCGGATGAGCTCGAGGTCCTCGCGGTCAGCGCAGAAGTGGTATGCCGGTACCGCCCAGCCGCCCTGCTTCATCCAACCCGCGATGTCGTCGAGTGTGTAGGTAACCCTCTCCGCGTAGCTACCCTTTCGCGGCTTGCCGGTCTTGGTGTTCGCGCCCTTGAAGCAGAACGCGACGACCGGCAGGTCGCTGCCGTCGGCGATGAGCTCGAACTCCGCCATCGAGCCGATGGCCTTCGCCATCATCTGCGCGATGTCGCGGCTGTGCTGGTGCACGCGGTTGAAGCCCTCGGAGCCCAGCCGTACGAACTGGTAGTACTGCGCGACCACCCCTGAGCCCGGCTTGGTGAAGTTCAGCGACATCGTCGGGTGGTCGCCGCCGAGGTAGTCCACGCGGAAGACCAGGTTGTCGGGCCGGGCCTCCTCACTGCGCCACAGCAGCCAGCCGACGCCTGGGTAGACAAGGCCGTACTTGTGCCCCGACGCATTGATCGACTGCACCCGCTCGATGCGGAAGTCCCACACCAGGTGGGGGTCGACAAATGGCGCGAAGAGCCCACCTGAGGCGGCGTCGACGTGGATCGGGACGTTGATGCCCTGCTCCAGATCCAGCTTGTCGAGCGCCTTGGCCATTCCTGCGATGTCCTCGTAGGCGCCGTCGAAGGTCGAACCGAGGATCCCGACCACGCCGATGGTGTTGCTGTCGCAGGCCTCCGCGACGTCGTCGGGGTGCATCGTGGTCTCGCCAGGCCGGATGGGGACCTCCTTCGGCTCGATCTCCCAGTAGCAGCAGAACTTGTGCCAACAAACCTGGACATTGGCGCCGACGACGAGGTTGGGCCGGTCGGTGGGCCGACCGGCGTCTTGCTGCCGCTCCTTCCAGCGCCACTTCAGCGCCAGGCCCGCGAGCATGCAGGCCTCGGAGGAGCCAACGGTGGAGCACCCGATCGGGTTGTCGGGCTCGGGAGCGTTCCAGAAGTCGGCGATGATGTCGAGGCAGCGGTCCTCGAGCTGGGCGGTCTGCGGGTACTCGTCGCGGTCGACCAGGTTCTTGTCGGCGGCGATCGCCATCAACCGCTCGGCCTGTGGCTCCATCCAGGTGGTGCCGAAGGTGGCGACGTTGAGGCGGGCGTGGCCGTCGAGCATCAGCTCGTCGCTGATGACGTTGAACGCCGTCTCCGGGTCGACGGAGTGCTCGGACATCTTGCGGCGCGGGATGTCGACGACCGCGCCGTCCCGGCTGAACTGCGGACGGATGTCGAGACCCTCCGCCAGGTCGCGGCTGGACATGTACTTCGGCACAGCTGGGCCTTCCGGTGGTCGGTCGGTCCGTTCGCGAACCGGTCGGAGCTCGTTCGACTGTCCCTCTACCC
>JAQSWV010000079.1 GCA_029266455.1 Nocardioidaceae bacterium | reverse complement strand
ATCGTGTCGCCCGCCAGCGTCAGGAACTCGCGGTAGCGGTCGTCCAGCGGCGTCCGCGGGGTGGTGCCGAGGACGAGCACGCCGACGAGCGTGCCGTCGGCGTCGTTGCACAGCGGGTGCACGAGGGCGCACTCGGGTGCCAGGGACTCGGGACCGACCCGGTGGCCGCGGAACCGGGTGGCGAGGTCCTCCACAAGCACCGCGCCGTTGGTCTGCACCACCTGGTCGAGCGGCCAGGCGGCGCCGGGGACACGCCGCAGCTCCCGCGGCGCCAGCGCCTCGCCCTCGACGACTCCGGTCGCGGCCACCAGGCGTGCGACCTTCCCGGTGAACAGGTAGGCGGCGGCGAACAACACGTCGTCGGCATCGGCGAGCACCGCGAGCGCATCGACAAGGGCCTCCCGCCGGCCGTGTCCCCTCGGCGTGCTCCCGAGCGCGTTGAGCACCGCCAGCCGCCGCGCCGCCAGCACCTCCAGGGTGCGCTCGAAGTAGGTGCAGTGCACGCCCACGGCGGGGCCGTCGGTCTCGTGGACCGGCGTGTAGGACACGTCGAACCATCGGTCCTGCAGGCGACCGTCGCCCGGTAGCTGCGCGAGCTGGGTGGTAAGGAGCACGCTCTCGCCGGCCCGCACCCGTTCGATCATCGGAACGACAGCCGCGAGCTGCGGGAATCCCTCGACGTATGGCCGTGCGAAGTACTCCGGCAGGCGGTCGACGTCGAGGATGCCGAGGCTGGCCTCGTTCATGAAGTAGAGGTGGTCGGCACCCCACAAGAGTGCGGCTCCGCGCGGCGAGCCCATCGTCAATCGCATGATGCTGCGCAGTACCGGCGACCACTGCGTCACCGGGCCGACCGGTGTATGGCTCCAGTCGACGTCGCGGGCGAATGCGGCGACCCTGCCGTCGTCGCCGAAGACCGCCCGCAGCGCCTCGAGCTCCGCGCCAGGGCGCGGCAGGCCCTCGCCCCGGACGAGGTCGGTGACGACCCCGGCGATCTCGTGCAGCGGCAGGACCAGGTCCGCCCCCGCCTGCGCGGCGGCCGCGGGCATCGACGGGTACTCCGCGGTGTCGTCGCTCTGCGCGATGACGATCCCGCCCGCGGCCCGCAGCGCGGCCACCCCCGCCGCGCCGTCGCTGCCACTCCCGCTCAGCACTACCGCGACCGCTCCCGGCCCGACGGAGTCCGCCAGCGACGTCAGCAGCGCGTCGTGCGGCCGGTTGTGCGACGGAGCGAGCTCGGTCACCGAGAGCGTGCGGTCGGGCAGAACCTCCATCTGCGACCGAGCCGGGCAGACCGCCGCCCGGCCGCCCTCCAGCGCCGCCCCGTCCTGTGCCCACACCACGGTGCGGCCCGTGCGACGTCCGAGGATCTTCGGCAGCACGCTGGCCTGCCCGCCGAGGTGCTGCTGCACCAGGATCGGCACCGTCAGCTCGGGCTCCAGTGCCCGCAGCACCGCGGTGAAGGCGTCGAGCCCTCCGGCCGACGCGACCAGCCCCACCACCTCGACGGCCTGGCGCTCGGGCAACATCGGCTCAGCGTGACACTGTCAGGCCTGCCGGTCGAGGCAGTGCTCGGCCACCGCCTCCCGGAGCTTCGTCAGGGCGATGGGGCCGACACCATGCAGGGCCGCCAGCTCGCGCTCCGGTACCGCGGCCACTGCCTCGAGCGTGGTGAGTCCCGCGGCGGTGAGCGCCCGCGTCGCGGGGGCGCCGATCCTCGGCAGCCGGGTACCGGTCGGTGGTGCCGGTCGTGCACGTGCCGGTCCACCGTCGTCCACCACCGCCTCGCCGCGGGGCGAGAGCCGGTAGCCGATGTCCAGCGACTCGGTGAGGCCGAGCTCCTTGAGCTTGCGGACGTCGCGCTTGAACGACAGCGTGTCGCGGCCGAGCTCCGCCGCGAGGTCCGGCGCGCGAACCTCGGGTGAGCGGTCAATGATCGCCAGCGTCTGCTGGGTCCACGGTCCGATCGACGACGCGGCATCGAGGTGGTCCAGGCGGGCGCGGATCGCGGCGAGTTCGGCCTCTGTCGGCGGTCGCTGCCGCAAGGCGATCCGCGGGTCCTCGCCGGCCCAGCGGAGGCCCACGCGGAACACCGGCCGATCCGCCTTGGCAGCCAGCCCGCGCCTCAGCGCGTCGAGGGATGCGGCGCCGGCGCGACGGGCGTCGTCCTCGGTGATCGCCAGTTCGTCGACGGGCTCGACGGAGGTGACCTCGATCAGTCCGACGGCCGTGCGCATCCGGGTGCCGACGACCACCCGCGGGCGCTCCCAGCGGCGGAAGGCGAGATCAACGGTCGCCGCCTTGATCGCAGCGAGCTCGACCGGACGGATCATCACGCCGCTCAGGTTATGGCGCAGGCGGCCCACGGCAACGTCGCCCGCACCGGACAAGCGCTTCTTCCTCCGGCGCCGAGGGATTGAGCTGCGCGCATTCGGGTTACCGAATCTGTCAGGTGAACACAAGGTGTCACAGCCATGGCCACGCAGCCTGACGTCCTGCCGCGCGAGCGAGGGCTGTTACGGTGGATGACCGTCACAACGGCGTGGGGTGAGGGTCTCGACGGCTACGACCTCGGTGTGCTGTCGGTCGTGCTGCCGTTGATCACCGTTGGGCTGGGCGTGTCGCCGATATGGGCCGGGTTGATGGCCGCGATCGGTGCCATAGTGGGCAGCTGACCATCGAGCGCGTCGGCCGCCGTCGCCAGCTCATCCCGGCCTACTGGATCATGGCGGTGGCGTTGCTGGTCGTCGGCCTCTGGAGCGGCGCACCGGCCGGCGTGGTTGTCGCGTGCTTCGCGGCGTTCGCGTTCTTCAACGCCCTGCAGGGCAACCTCACCGCGGTGTACCCCATCGAGGTCTTCCCGACCGACGTGCGGTCCAGCGGGGTCGGTGTCGGGTCCGCGTTCAGCCGCATCGGTGCCGCGGCCGGCACCTCCCTGCTGCCGGTGGGCCTGACCACCATCGGTGTCGGGGCGTCCATGGTCATCGGCGCCTCGGTGTGTGTGCTCGGCGCGCTCGTCTCCCAGCGGCTCGCGCCCGAAACGACCGGGCACACCTTGACACGGACCAGCGCCGTCGTCGGGCGATCTCCGGGCGGAGCAGCCCCGGCACCCGCCTGACGGATGAACCCGGCTGGCTATGAACCCGGCTGGCTATGAACCCGGCTGGCTATGAACGCAGCTGGATGACGAGCGTGGTCAGGGCATCTACGGCTGCTGCGGGCCGGGGCCGTAGCCCGGGCCGCCGTACCCACCCCGGCCTGGGCAGTCGTAGTCGGCAGATGCGGGCGTGGGCGTCGGCGAGGCCGAACCCACGGCGCCCAACGCCATGCCGGCAGCGACACCGAGTCCGCCCAAGCCGACGATCGCGGCGATCAAGAACGCGATCGGGCGTCCCTTCCCGCCGGCCCGCGGTGGCCGCTGCTCCTCCTGTGTCGGGATGCTCATCGCTCTCCTCCGGCTTGCTCGGTCAGCACATCGAGTCTGGTTCGCCCGCAACGTCGCTCATCAGGCCACCATCGCGGCCCCGGCGACGGCACACACCAGCATCCACACCACCGCGAGTACCGCGAGCACGGCCGCGGACCGGCACTGCTCGAGTGTCGGTCGGGTGTGGCCGCCGACCTCCGCGCCCAGCACGAGGATGCGTGCCCGCCACACGGCCGACTCCCACACTGCGCTCCACGACGGCCCCCCTGCTGGGGCCGGAACGTACGGTGGGAGGTCAACGAGCAGGAGCTGCAGTTCGCTGTCGTACCGCGCAGCGAGTGCGGCCGTCACGCGCTCATCGGTCTCGGTGAAGTCGAGCCGGCCCTCCACGAGCGCATGCTGCAGGCGCGAGACCGTCTCCGCGCGTTCGGCGTCCGAGACACGGACGCGCGGTACGCGCGGCGCGACCGGTCCGGACGCGGTGGGGTGGTCGGTCATCGAACTCCCCCCGGGATGTCGGGTCGAGCTCCTTCACGGTAGTCGGCTCAGGTGTGAGACGGCAGTGTGGCGGCGCTGCGCCGATCCACCCGACCCTCTTGCCGAGTCTGCGTGACGGCACGCGCGACCGCGAGCCGTAGACCAGGGACCGGTTGCCGGGCAGGCTCGTGCTCGCCGCTCTGTCTCGTCGGCGGCCTGGTCGAGTCTCGGGAGCGGCGTGCGGAGGCAGTCGTGCACCTGGTGTTGTCGGACATCGCGACGGTGTTCGCCCTGCTCGTCGTCTCGGTCCTGGTGGCGGGGCTGGCCGAACGCACCCGGATCTCGGCGCCCATCGTGCTGGTGGTCGTCGCGCTCGCGGTGTCGCAAGTACCGGGAGTGCCGGACTATCAGCTCAATCCCGAGGTGGTGCTGTTCTTCTTCCTTCCGCCGCTGCTGTACTACGCGGCCTGGTCGAGCTCGGTGCGCAGCTTTCGCAACGACGTGCGGGCGATCACGCTGCTGTCGGTCGGGCTTGTGCTCGCCACCACGGCCGCGGTTGGCTTCGCCGCGTGGGCGTTGATCCCGGGCCTCCCCCTGGCTGCAGGTTTCGCCCTCGGCGCGATCGTCGCGCCACCCGACGCCGTCGCGGCCACCGCTGTCGGCCGCGAGCTGGGCCTTCCCCGACGGCTCATGACGATCCTGTCCGGGGAGAGCCTGCTCAACGACGCCACCGCGCTGACCGCGCTGCGGGTGGCAATCGCGGCCACGGCCGGCGGGATCACGCTGCTCGCTGCCGCTGAGATGCTCGTGCTCGCCGCGGTGGGGGGGCAATCATCGGCCTCGCCATCGCTGTTGCACTTCACCGGATGCGACGCCGGCTGCAGCCGGTGCTGGAGAACGCGCTGGCGCTGTTCGTGCCGTTCGTCGCCTATCTCGCCGCGGAGGTCGTGCACGCCTCCGGCGTCATCGCCGTGGTCGTGGCCGGGCTCTACCTCAGCCGAACCTCGACGGCGTCCCGCTCGGCCACCCGCCTGCAGGGCTGGTCGACCTAGCAGCTGCTCGACTTCGTCCTCGAGGCCGTCGTCTTCCTGCTCATCGGGCTACAGCTACCCGCGGTGCTGCAGAGCCTGCGCAGCGACGCCTACAGCCCCGCCGAAGCGCTCGCCTGGTCGCTGGTGATCCTGGCCGTGGTCATCCTCGTCCGCTTCGCGTGGGTGTATGCGGGAACCTACCTGCCCCGGCAGCTGTCGCGCCGCATCCGGGAACGCGACCCCGCGCCCCCCTGGACCTATCCAGCCGTCCTGTCATGGGCGGGCATGCGCGGCGTGGTGTCCCTGGCGGCGGCGTTCGCGCTCGCAACCGACTTCCCGCAGCGCGACCTCATCCTGTTCATCACCTTCGTCGTCGTGTTCGGCACCCTCGTCCTGCAGGGACTGACCCTGCCGTGGGTGATCCGTCGGCTCGGCGTGGTCGGCCGGGAGGACTACACCGACCGGCTTGCGGAGGCGAACGCGCAGTATCGCGCGGTCCGCGCAGGTCTCGAGCGGCTCGACCAGCTCCTCGCCGAGGAGACGACGCCGCCGCACGAGGACATCGTCGACAAGCTGCGCACGAACGCCCAGCACCGCTCCAACGGAGCCTGGGAGCGCATCAGCGGCTCGACGACGAACGCCGACGAGAGCCCGACGGCGTTCTACCGGCGGCTGCGTACTGAGATGATCCGCGCTGAGCGCGACGAGTTCGTGCGGCTGCGCGACAGCGGTGAGCTGGACGACGAGGTGCTCCGCGCAGTGGTTCGCGACCTCGACCTCGAAGAGGCACAGCTCGCCCGCTTCGACACGAGTCCCTGAGCTCTGGTCTGTTGGTCAGCATCCGGGCGACCTCCGGTGTGGAGTGGGCACCACGGCCCGGCCACCGCGGCAAGCGCAACGGTGAATCGCGTGTGACCACTCCGAAAGGATGCCGGCGCCGCATTCTCGCGGCCCTTCAGCGAGTGTTTCGCATCTCAATCGGGTCTCGTGGGCGTTGTCGCGTCTGGACGGGGTACTGCCGCAATCAACACCCCAATGAAGCACGGAAGTGTGGTGGGCACATGAGCCAGTACACCGGCAGTTTCCAACCGACAACATCGACTGGCGGTCCCGAGGACCGCCCCGCCCACGAGGTAGCTCGAGGGGAGGCCGCCGAGGTCGGGCGCAGCGCGGCTGATGCCGGACGGCAGGTCGCCGGTACAGCGGCAGAGCAGGCCGCGCAGGTGGCCCAGGAGGCCAAGAACCAAGCGCGCGACCTCGTCGGCGAGGCACGGACGCAGGTTTCGGACCAGGCGCGCGCCGGACAGCAGAAGGCCACGGAAGGGATCCGCGCGCTGGGTCGCGAGCTGCGCGAGATGGCCGACGGCGGGCAGCAGTCCGGCATCGCCTCGGAGGTCGCACGTCAGGCGGCCGACCAGGTCGACCGCCTCGCGGGCTGGCTCGGGCAGCGTGAACCGGGCGATCTGGTCGAGGAGGTCAGGTCGTTCGCCCGTCGCCGCCCAGGAGTGTTCCTGCTCGGTGCTGCAGTGGCCGGCACGGTCGTCGGGCGCTTGACGCGCGGCGCCGTCGACGCCGCACGCACCGATTCCCAGCAGACCCCGCAGCGCGCCTACGACGGATCGGGCTACCCGTCCCCCGTTTCCCGGCCGCTCGGCACGCCGCCGGCTCCGCCGCCGTACGACCCGCTGATGACCCCACGGCCGATGCCAGGTGACGGGGGCGTTGGGTCCGACCCGTTCGCCGCCCCTCCCCCCTCGGCCGGTACGCATGTCCCGCGCCCGGGCGCCACGCCCGTCGGCGAGTACATCGACGAGATCGAGGGCCCGACCGGCCCGACGGCACGCCGTCCCGAGGCCGGCTCGGCGGGGCAGCACCACGACCGGCTCGACCCGTTCGGGCCCGGATCGGGAGAAACCCGGTGACAGTTCCCCACTCGCCCGGGTCGCGCTCGTCCGGATCCCCCGGGGTCCCGACGCCCGCCTACACGGCGGATGCCGCCGCGCCGAACGGCCCTTACGTCGCCTCGTCCGGCGGAGCGACAGGGTCGTCGAGCGTGGCCTCCGCGCCCACGCAGCATCCCGCCGGCGCTTATGACGACATCGGGGAGGTGTCGGTCGGCGAGCTCGTCGGCAACGTCACCAAGGACCTGTCGACGCTGATGCGCCAGGAGCTCGCCCTCGCCCAGGCCGAGGTGAAGGCCGAGGTCAGCAAGACCGGCAAAGCCGCGGGCGCGCTGGGTGCGGCCGGCTTCGCGGGCTACATGGCGGTGTTGTTCCTGTCGATCTGCCTGTGGTGGGCGCTGGGCAACGTGATCGGCAACGGCTGGTCCGCGCTGATCGTCGCCCTGATCTGGGCGGTCGTCGGAGCGGTGCTCTATGCCAGCGGGCGCAAGAAGCTGCGTGAGGTGCACCCCACCCCGGAGCGCACCGTCGAGACCCTGAAAGAAGTTCCGGACGCCCTCAAGGGCGAGGCAGGAGGCCAGCGGTGACGACAGCGAGCGATCCCGACGAGATCCGCCGGGAGATCGAGCGGACCCAGGCCAACCTCAGCCAGGACGTGGACGCCCTGACGGAGAAGGTCACACCGAGCAAGATCGTCGAGCGCCGCGTCGACCGCGCGCGCGACACCGCGACCCGACTCAAGGACAAGGTGATGGGCACCAACCCCCTCCACTCCTCCGGCACCGTCTCCGGCCATCACCTCGGCGGCGGCGCTGCGGGGACCGCCTCTCAGGCGGCCGACCGGTTGTCCGGCACGGCCTCGTCAGCAGCGTCGTCGGTGCAGGGCGCCGCCTCGACTGCCGCAGGTGCGGTTCAGGACGCCGCGTCGACTGCCGCGGGGGCCGTTCAGCAAGCCCCGCAGGCCATTCGCCGCCAGGCCCGGGGCAATCCCCTGGCCGCCGGCGTCATCGCCTTCGGCGCCGGATGGCTCATCTCCTCGCTGCTCCCGGCCAGCCGCCAGGAGCAGGAGCTGGCCGACCAGGCCAAGCAGGTGGCCCAGGAGAAGGTGCAGCCGGTTCTGTCGCAGGTGGCCAGCGACGTCGGCGACAACCTCCGTGAACCCGCCCAGCAGGCGGTCGAGTCGGTGCGATCGACCGCCCAGGAGGCCGGCCAGACGGTCGCCGACGAAGGACGGTCGGCGGCCCAGGGCGTCCAGGGACGGGCCCAAGACGCTGCGGGCACCGTACGCAGCAACGCCAGCGGCAGCTGAGCTGAGCTCCGCACCCGACGGCCCGGTCCTGATCAGGACCGGGCCGTCGGCGTCAGATGTCCGTCCGTCGCTGGCGCGGCCGACGCCGGCGACGTCATTGGCCGCACTCATGGTCCCCGTGAGCGACGGCTCAGGACCGAGCGTAATCCGCCCGGCGGCGAGGTTCAAAGGCGTCACCCGCCGGGCGTGAGTTCGCCGCCGGCGGGTACGTCATCACGCGGCAGTACCGGTCGACTCCGCAGGAGCGCCGGTACCCCGGGCTGGTGGACGACGGTATGTGCAGCCGGCCACACGAGGGGCGAGGAAGTCTCGCCCATCGTGTGGCCCCTGCCCGGTGTTCCCGTGCGCGAACCGACCTGCCGCTGCGCTGCTGGCGTGCCTGCAGTGATCGCAGTATCGGCTCCACCGAGTAGAGGAGAACATCGGTATGAGCGAACCACCGAGCCGGCAATCCGACACTGCCGAGGACCCGGTCGTGGTCCGCTCCGAGGAGCAGCTACGGGCGGGAACGGTCAACGTCGTCGTCGGCCGGGCACGGTTGATCACTTCGGTTGTCGTCGAGGAGCAGACCTTCACCGTTCCGGTGCGCCGACAGGAGATTCGCCTGGTCCACGAGCCGGTGCCCGAGTCCGAGCAGGTGATCACCGACATGGCGCCGGCCGAGGAGACCTTCGAGGTGGTCGCCTATGCCGAGCAGGTGCTGGTCTCCACGCGGGTGGTTCCGGTCGAACGAGTTCGCCTGATCAAACGCGTCGTCACCGAGCCGACGGTGGTCACCGGGCAGGTCCGCTCCGAGCACGTCGACGTCGACATCACCGCACCGCCAGCCTCACCCACCCCCTGAACCGGGCGCACTCGAGGAGCACCACCTGTGACCGCAACCGCGCACAACCGTCGACCGCGGGCCCACACCGGCCCAGAACCGATGCTGCTGCCACCCCGCCCCCAGGGGCGAAACATCGTGGTCAAACTGTTCGTCATCCTGCCGATGGCGGCCATGGCCGCGGCGGTGCCCTTGGCGTGGGGGTGGGGGTTGACCTGGACCGACGTCGCCCTCGCCGTGTTCTTCTACTTTCTCACCCTGACCGGCGTCACCGTCGGGTTCCACCGCTATCTCACCCACCGCTCGTTCCAGGCCGCACGTCCGCTGCGGATCGGACTGGCGGTTGTGGGCAGCATGGCGTTGCAGGGCCCGGTGATCCGGTGGGTCGCCGAACACCGCCGCCACCACGCCTTCGCCGACAAGGAGGGCGACCCGCACTCGC
>JAQSWV010000029.1 GCA_029266455.1 Nocardioidaceae bacterium | reverse complement strand
GCGCTATGACATGACCCGCGTCGCCCGTATCGCAGTACCACCAGTGACCGCTTCGAGCGCCGCAGCGGCTGCCACCGCGCCGCCGTAGTCGGCCATCGTCACAGCCATCCTCTTCGCGCCTGCCGTGAAGCGATCGTTCCCGAGGACCTCCTCGGCGGCCCGTGCGATCTCGTCGCTGGTGGAGTCCGGCAGCAGCATCCGACCGGCGTCGAGGGCCTGAACCTGCTCGGCGTTGAAGAACTGGTCGCGACCCATAGGCGTGCACAGCAACGGAACGCCTCGACCGAGTGCCGCCAGCGTGGTGCCGAGACCGGCGTGAGTGATCACCAGCGACGCCCGGGAAAGGATCGTGGCGTGCGGCACGTACTGAACCACCTGCGTGTTGGCGCCGGCGTCCACAGTCGCGGGATCGATCGCCATGCCTGTCGTCACGATGGCGCGCACCGGCAGCTGCGCGACCGCGTCGACGCACCGCTGCAGCAGGTCAGCCTGACCCTGCTCGCTCGTGCTGAGACTGACGAGGACCAGGGGCGCCGACCCGTCGCGCACGTCGACCTCGTCGATCTCGCGGGACAGCGGAGGTGCGTCGAGCACGGCTCCGATGCGCAGCACGTTGGCCGCGTCCCACACCTCGGGCTCGAACTCCTTCGGCGCCGAAACGATCGCGTACTCACAGGCGTCGTGAATGTCGCCGAGCCTCTCGATCGCCGGCAGGCCGAGTTCGGCGCGGTGCGCGTTGGCGATGGACAGGCCCGGTGCGAACATCTCGATAAGCGGCCCGCCCCGGAACAGCGTGTACGGCGCGTGGAACAGCGCCGCCGTGGGAGTGCCCGATGCCAGCGCGACGTCGATCGCCGTGAACAGCATGCAGTCGACCAGCACCACGTCGGCCGGCTCGCGGTCCAGCTCCCGCGCGACGTCGCGGGCGATGGTGGAGCTGAAACACAGCTCCTCGATCAGCAGCTTCACCTCGGCTTCGAAGTCTTCAGGGTCCTCCATCGCGTCCCACCCCTCGCCCTGGCTCAACGGGACGAAGCGGGCTCCGACATCGCCGCACCGCCCGGCGATCGTGTCGTGCCCAAGCAGCCGGACGTCGTGGCCACGCTCGACGATGGTGCGTGCGATTCCCAGTGTCGGCACAAGGTTGCCCGCGCCGTCCCAGGTGACGATCAGGTAGCTGCCCACGTCATGCCTCCTCGGGTGCCGAGTACTTGACTGCCTGTAAAGTAGGGTAAGGTTTACAACGTGTCAAGCGTCGGTCGTCCGCAGACTCGTACCCAGATCCTCGAGGCGGCGCGCGCGATGTTCGAGGAGCTCGGCTACTACGGGGCCGGCCTTGGTGCCGTCGCCAAGAAGGCCGGCGTATCCCGCCAGGCGATCTACCTGCATTTCCAGTCGAAGGCCGATCTCCTGACCGCCCTGCATATGCACATCTTCGCCACGGAGGTCGTCCCGGTCCTCGAGCGGCACCCGATCACTGACGAGACGACCGGGCTGGATGTGCTCGACGCCACGATCGCCGTGGACGCCGAAGTGGCAGCCAGGGTGTGGCGGGTCCACGAGGCCCTCACCATGGCCCGACGACAGCATCCGGAGGTCGAGGAGACCTTGCGCCCGCGGGAGAACGAGCGCTATGGCGACCTGCTCAGCCTCGGCCGCCGGCTCGAGCGGGACGGCGCGCTCCCGCCGGACGTCCCTGTCGGCTTGTTCGCGGACATGCTGTGGGGCCTGCTGAACATCGGCACCTACAAGAATCTGGTCATCGAACGATCCTGGTCGCTCGACCAGTACCGGCGCTGGGTGCGGGATACGATCCGCCTTCAGATCAGGGCCGGCTGACCGCGTAGCCGCGACTCCGTCTCCGCTGCCGCTCCGCTGACCCCCTGGCGAGAACGACGCTCCAGACGACCTCCGACCGCTCCGTAGGGACAGGACAGACCCGTGTCACTTGACGGCCTCGACACGTTCGACCGCTATCCGCTGCTGTTCGGACCCAGCCCGGTCCACCGGCTCGAGCGGCTGACTCAGCACCTCGGCGGCGCCCGGATCTGGGCCAAGCGTGAGGACTGCAACTCCGGCCTCGCCTACGGCGGCAACAAGACCCGCAAGCTCGAGTACATCGTGCCCGACGCGATCGCCAGCGGCGCCGACACGCTGGTCTCGATCGGCGGCTACCAGTCCAACCACACCCGGCAGGTGGCGGCGGTGGCCGCCAAGCTCGGCATGAAAGCTCGCCTGGTGCAGGAGCGCTGGGTGGACTGGCCTGACGCCGTCAACGACAAGGTCGGCAACATTCTCCTCTCGCGCATCATGGGAGCCGACGTGCGGCTCGACCAGAGCGGCTTCGACATCGGGATCCGATCGTCATGGGAGGACGCGCTGCAGGAGGTCCGGGACGCCGGCGGCACACCGTATGGCATCCCGGCCGGCGCCTCCGAGCACCGGCTGGGAGGCCTGGGCTTCGCCAACTGGGCGCGCGAGGTCGAACAGCAGGAGGCCGAGCTCGGTGTCTTCTTCGACACGATCGTCGTCTGCACCGTGACCGGATCCACTCACGCCGGCATGATTGCCGGCTTCGCCGGCCTCGACCGACCGCGTCGAGTGATCGGCATCGACGCCTCGGCAACGCTGGAGAAAACCCGCGCGCAGGTCGAGCGCATCGCCCGCCACACCGCCGGGCTGATCGGCCTGGGCCGCGAGCTGCGCGACGACGAGATCACCGTCCTCGACGGCTGGGCCGGCGACCGCTACGGCATTCCCGTCCAGTCCACCATCGACGCGATCCGGCTCAGCGGTGAGTTCGAGGGCATGATCATCGACCCCGTGTACGAGGGGAAGTCGATGGCGGGCCTGATCGAGCTCGTCCGCGGCGGCGACATCTCCCCCTCCTCACACGTCCTGTACGCACACCTCGGCGGCCAGCCTGCCTTGAACGCGTACTCCGGCATCTTCTCCTGACCGCGGCTGCTGGACGACTCAGCGTCACACTCGGGTCCGGATGTGTCGCGGGCTTCCTGCGCATCGCGCGCCAGAACCCTTAGGGGCGGGGCCCGGTACCCGCCGGCAGCGGGGCGGGTGGGACGAGGGGTTCGGGTGCCGTCTGGTCGGCACCGACCTCGTGCCCCTCGATGTGGAGGTTCGGCAGCAGCCGGTCGAGCCACCCGGGAAGCCACCAGTTGCGATCGCCGAGCAGTTGCATCGTGGCCGGTAGCAGCAGCATTCGGACCACGGTGGCGTCGATGAGGACGGCTGCGGCCAGGCCGATGCCGAACATCTTCCCGAAGACGTCCTGGCCGAGGACGAACGAGACGAACACGGTGATCATCACTGCCGCACCGGCAGTGATGACCCTGGCGGACTTGGCGAGACCATCGGCGACGGCGCGCGCGTTGTCGCCGGTCCGGTCGTACTCCTCCTTGATCCGGGACAGGAGGAACACCTCGTAGTCCATCGAGAGCCCGAACAGGATCGCGAAGATGCCGATGGGCAACAGGATCGGGACCGGCGTGGCCTGCGGGATGCCGACCAGGTCGCCGAGCGGTCCCCCACTGACCGCCAGTGTGAGAACGCCGAAGGCGGCCGCACTTGCCAACAGGTTCATGATCACGGCCTTGAGGGGGACGACGAGGGATCGGAACACCATCATCAGCAGCACGAACGAGACGAGCAGCACACCACCGAAGAAGAGCGGCAGCCGTTCGGCGACGCCGCGGGTGATGTCGAGGTTCGCGGCCACCATCCCACCGACGGTGACGTCGAGTCCGGTGTCCGAGGTCGCAGCCGGAATGGTCGAGTCGCGCAGCGTGTCGACCAGGTTCTCGGTGGCCTCGTCCTGGGGAGAGGTGGCGGGCACGACCGTCAGTACGGCGGTGTCGCCCGCATCGTTGCTGACGGCCGGGGAGACGAGGGCAACGCCGCTGACCTCGGCGAGCTGTGAGCCCACCGAGTCACTGGCCGCCAGCAGCTCGCTGCCGGTCGACCCCTGCACGGTGAGAATCAGCGGCGCTGAGAAGCCGGGGCCGAAACCCTCCGCGATCAGGTCGTAGGCCCGGTGGGTCGTGTAGGACTCCGGGTCGTTCTGGGCGTCCGGGAAGCCCAGACGCATGCCGAGTAGCGGAGCTGCCAACGTCAGAAGCACGGCCAACGCACCGATCGAGGCGACCCAAGGTCGGTACTGGACGAACCGGCTCCAGCGGTACCAGCGAGTGGTGTCGTAGGCGTGCTGGTTCTTGCTCACCAGTGGCACGTGGAGACGTTCGATGTTCCGCCCGGCGAAGCCGAGCAGCGCGGGTAGCAGCGTCAACGACGCGGTCATGGTGACCAGCACGAAGAGCGAGGCGGTGAAGGCGAAGCCAGCCAGGGCCGGCTGACCGACCAGGAGGATGCCCAGCATCGCGACAACGACGGTGAGGCCGGCGAACACGACGGCTCTGCCGGCTGTGGCGATCGCCGTCAGGGTCGCGTGACGTGCGTCGAGCCCTTCGGCGAGGCTGCTGCGGTAGCGGGTGACGATGAGGAGCGCGTAGTCGATGCCGACGCCGATGCCGACCATCGCTGCGGTGGGGGTCGCCCAGTCCGGGACGTCGACGACCCGGCGCAGCAGCTCTGCCAGTGCCAGGGACATGCCGAGGCCGAACACTGCGGTGAGGAGGGGGAGCCCCATCGCGACCGCGGAGCCGAACGTGAACAGCAGAATCAGGGCCGCGGCGATGAGACCGATGCCTTCCCCGCCTACGGGGGCTGTCTGCGACAGCGCCGCGACGGGGCCCCCCGCTTCGACCCGGAGGTTGTCGTCACCGGCGGCGAGGACCGGCTCGACGAGCGCCTTCGCCTGAGCGGGGGTGTACTCATCGGCGGTCTTGTCGAGCGCGACGAGGGCGTATGCGGTCTTGCCGTCCGGGGAGATCTGACCGGCGCCACTGTCGCTGAACGGGCTGACGACACCTACCACCTCGGGGACGGCGGCGAGGTCGGAGAAGATGGCTTGCGCACGGGTGCGGACCGCCGGCGAGGAGACGCCGCCCTCGGAGTGGAGAACGACTTGCACCGTGTCGCCCGCCTGCTGCGGGAACTCGGCCTGCAGGGTGTCTGCGGCGGCCTGAGACTCCGATCCGGGCTGAAGGTAGTCCTGCTTGGTCTCTCCGCCGAACGAGCTCGAGAGCGCGAAGGCGGCCGCCAGAGCGGCCATCCACAGGACGACAACCAGACGACGCTGTCGGTAGCACCAGTCGGCCAGATGAACCAGCATCTCGGACTCCTCAACGTGACCGTCCAGACATCCCTGGTCGGGCTGTCCCGTGACTCGGGATCGACGCTAGGAACCGGCGGGATCCGCCGCGATGGGGCGAGCAGCACAACAGCTGGGACGGTCCCCACCGCATGTGCGTGCTGGCCCCACCACGCCACGATCTGGCGGTGGCCGCGTCCCGACGGCCCGCCCGGGGCCAGCGGCCCCTGCGTCAGCTGAGTCGTGGCTAGAGTCGATGCATGCCGCTTCGCGTCGTCTTCGCCGACGACAACTACCTCGCTCGTACGGGGGTGGCTGCGCTGCTGGCTGAGGGCGGGGGCATCGAGCTCGTCGACACCGCCACCGACCTGGAGTCACTGATGAGGTCGGTGGCGGAGCATTCGCCGGACGCCGTCCTCACCGACATCCGGATGCCCCCCACCCAGACCAACGAGGGGATCGAGGCCGCCCAGCGCATACGTGCCGAGCACCCGGGTGTGGGGGTCGTGGTGCTCTCCCAGTACGTCGAGGAGGACTACGCCTTCACACTCCTGGCCGAGGGCGCCGCAGGTGTCGGCTACCTACTCAAGGAGCGGGTTGGCGACCTCGACGAGATCACCCGTGCCCTGCACGAGGTGGCACGTGGAGGATCGGTACTCGACCCGCTGGTCGTCGAAGCGCTGCTCGCCCGCCGGGGAACCGACGGGCCGCTCCTCGGGCTGACCGGGCGTGAGCGCGCGGTGCTCCAGGAGATGGCCACCGGCAGCAACAACGCAACCATCGCTCAGACACTGTTCCTCAGCGCCCGTGCGGTGGAAAAGCACATCGGATCGGTCTTCCAGAAGCTGGGGCTCGTTGATGAGCACGAGGTCAGCAGACGGGTGATGGCTGTGCTCGCCTACCTCGAGGCCAGCGGCACCAGCCGCTGACGCGTCAGTTCAGGCGGCTGCTACGGCCAGCCCCACCGCGTGGTGGGGCGCAGCCCCTCCCCGCTCACCGCAGAAGAGGCGCACACTGCAGTGTGAGACCACGCCTGCTGCGCCCGCTGCACCGTGGCGACTGGAGCCGCGTGGTCGTCCTCCTCGGCCTGGCGGGGTTCGTGGTCTGGGTCTACGTCGTCGTCGTACTCGGTGGCGGGGCCTTGATCGACCGCACGGACTCCCCCAGCGTGCCGTTGTCCGTGCTGGCGACCACCGTCGTGGCGTTGCTGTTCGCGCGCGTGCAGTCCGCGCTGGAGCGAGCCGCTATCAGATTCGGCCTGGGCGGTGCGACTCCGTACGACGTGTTGAGCCACTTCTCGGACGGCGTCACCAGTGCATACGCGAACGACGAGCTGCCGGCGCGGATGGCGATGCTGCTCGCCCGAGGAACTGGGGCGAAGTGGGCGCAAGTGTGGCTGAACGTGTCCGGACGCATGTCCCTGGCCGCCGCCTGGCCCACCGACATCGACACCGACCGACGTTCGCTGCTGCTGCCACCTGAGGACATCGTCGCGACCGACGAGGGCGTGCGCACCCTGCCGGTGCGCCACGGCGGCCACCTGCTGGGAATGCTGCGGCTCCAGGAGCGCCCAGGTCTGGCCCTGACCCTCGTCGAGGAGCGGCTCTTCGCCGGGCTCGCTGCCCAGGCCGGTCTGGTGCTGAGGCGGGTCGGGCTCCAGGCACAGCTCGCTGACCGTCGCGCGGAACTGCTGGTCCGCTCGCAAGAGATCAAGGCTTCTCGCGAGCGTCTCATCGAGACCCAGGACGCCGAGCGGAGCCGCCTCGAGCGTGACCTCCATGACGGGGCTCAGCAACATCTTGTGGCCCTGACGGTGAATCTGCGCCTCGCGCTCACGATCATCGTCCGCTCCCCGAAGCGCGCCGCTTCGGTGCTCGCCGACCAGGCGGTCGCGGCGAGCGTGGCGATCGAGACGCTGTCCGCCCTGTCCCGCGGGATATACCCGCGGCAGCTGGCCGACGAGGGCCTCGGAGCAGCGTTGCGAGCCGCGGTGGCGGGAGGTGCGATGGCGGTCGCCGTCGACACCGACGGGGTGGCGCGACTTCCCGCCCAGGTTGAGGCCACGCTGTACTTCTGCTGCATGGAGGCGGTGCAGAACGCCGCCAAGCACTCGCAGGCCGACCAGGTGTCGGTGCGCGTGAACGAGGAACCAGATCGATGGTGTCTCACCGTCACTGACGACGGGATCGGCTTCGACCAGACTCACACCGCTGCGACGACCGGCGTGGGACTGCTCAACATGCGCGACCGCCTGGACGCGGTCGGCGGAACCGTTGAGGTCGTGTCGGAGCGCACGGGCACCACGGTGACCGCCGTCGTCCCCCGGACCGACGAAGCCGTGGGCGATCATGCGCTCATGCCACTCCCCCACCCGGTCGGCTGACGTGCACGCTCGGATCGCCTGGGGCATCGTCGGCCTGACAGCGATCGCCGTCATCGTGGACACGCTCTTCACAGCCGCCTACCGCCCGTTGCTGAGCGAGGCGACGTGGGCCGACCACGGATGGCCACTGGCTCCGCTGTCCGGTCTGGGATGCGCCGTGATGGGCGCGTTGATCGTGTCGCGCCACCCGAAGCACCCGTTGGGGTGGCTGCTGTGTGTCGCGAGCCTGCTCTCGGTGACCCTGGCGGCCGATGCGTACACCCTCTGGGTGCTCGAGGGGGACGGGCCAGGTTCCTCCTACTGGGCCCACGTGATCGCCTGGGCGTCGCCGCTGATCGGCTGGCCCGCGTTCACCGCGTTGATCGTGATCTTCCTCATCTCGCCCAGCGGGCATCTGGCCTCGCCCCGCTGGCGCTGGGCGCTATGGGCCACATTGGCCGGGCTCGGCCTGCGCACGCTCGGGACCCTGACGATGCCCCCCGGTGACTTCGTCTACGCCGAGCAGTACGACGGATTCTCGCTGTCGACGGTGCTGCTCACGATGGGTTACCTCCTCGTCGCTGCCGGCCTGATCGCCTCAGCCGTCTCCCTGGTGCTGCGCCTGCGCAGGGCGCAGGACGATGAGCGGCGCCAACTGCTGTGGATAGCGTCGTCGGCAGTGTTTCTGGCGATCGGCGTGGTGGTCATCTTGGTGGTCCCGCGCCTAGCGGGCGAGGAAGGGACCTGGCTGGCGGCATTGCCCTTGCGCCTGGCGCAGCTCGCAGTCCCGCTCTGTGTGGCGGTCGCCGTGCTGCGCCACCGTCTGTTGCAGATCGACCTGCTCGTCAACCGGGCATTGCTGGTCGCCCTGGCAGCCGGACTGGCGGCGATCGGATACGTGGCCGTGGTGGTGGTTGTCGGCTCCGCGGTGGGTGATGGAGCCGGCGGCTTCTGGCCATCGCTGATCGCGACCGCTCTGGTGGCGATGGCATTCCAGCCACTGAGGCGCCGGGTGGTCCGGTTGGCCGACCGGTTGGCGTTCGGCGAGGCCGCGACGCCGTACGAGGCACTGTCGGACTTCAGCCGACGGCTCGAAGACCTGCCCGATCCGACGGCTCTGTTGCCCGCAGTGGCCGAAGCGGCCGCGCACGCGGTGAACGCGAGCCGTGCAGTGGCGTCCGTCCACGTGCACGCCGGTCCGGACCGTATGGCTGCATGGCCACCGATCGGCACGGACGACTCCGCGGCGACGCGGGTCACGACACCGGTCGTCGACCATGGCGAGCGGCTGGGCGGCATCACCGTGGAGATGGCAGCCGGACACCCGCTGCGTCCTCGAGACCAACGGCTGCTCGCTGACCTTGCAGACCAAACCGGCGTGGCGTTCCGCAACGCCCGGCTCAGCGCCGAGCTCTCTGCCCAGGTGGAGCAACTCAGCCGGCACACGTCCGAGGTCGAGCGGTCCCGCGCACGGTTGATCAGCGCCGGCGACGCCGAACGTAGCCGAGTGGAGAGAGCGATCGCACGGCACGTGATCCCCCATATCGCGCCGCTACCGGAGCGACTCCGCCATCTGTCGCAGTCCGACCCTGGCGTGCCGACGGCGCTGAGAACCGCACAGCTCGAACCGCTGCTCACCTCCATGAACACCGCGATGCAGTCGCTCCGAGAGATCACTCGTGGGGTGTTCCCGGCGCAGCTCGCCAGATCAGGGCTCCACACCGCACTCGGCTCACTGCTCGCTCGACCCGACCTCACCGGGCGTTTGACGGTTGCTGACTCCGCCGCAGGCCTGCGGTTCGCTCCACGGGTGGAGGCGGCAGCCTACTTCTGCGTTGCCGAGGCGACGCGAGCCTTGGCTCACCCCATCGACGTGACCCTCTCGGTCCACGGCGATGAAGTATGCCTGTGCATGACTGGCGACGATGGCGGTGGCCTCTCCCTGAGCCACATGCGTGACCGAGTCGAGGCGACTGGCGGTTCTGTGTCGGTGCGGGAACGAGACGGCCGCATCCTCATCGAGGTTCGGGCACCCGCCGCCAGGCCACCCGCTGTGTCGTGACGCGCTGCACACTGCCCACGGGGACCACGACTCACCCCAACGCGGCTGCCCACACCTCGCGGAGCCGGTCCGACCCGAACGCTGACTTGGTCACGTAGGCCGCCGCCCCGCACTCGGCGGCGAAGTGCGCACCCGCATCCTCGTCATACGTCGAGAGCAGCACGACCATCGGCGGAGCCTGGCACCCCCGCAGCCGCCTCGTGGCCTCCAAACCGTCGATGCCGGGAAGGTTCACATCCATCAGCACGCAATCCGGAAGCAGCTCAGCGGCGGCACGGAGGGAATGCTCCCCGGAGGAGGCCTCGCCGACGACCTCGAATCCAGGGGTCTCCTCGACCACCGCGGCCATGGCCCGCAGAAACGGCGCTTGGTCGTCGACCAGCAGCACCCGCACGACAGTCATCCTCCGCACCCCTCCTCAGCAGCAGAGTCTGCCGCCGGGTAGGTCTGTCCTGGGATGGGGTGAGCCGCACGTCCGAGGTTGTTCACCCCCCCGAGCGCCCACTCGAGACACCCAGCGGCAACGCGCAGCGCACTCCCAGGTCAGAAGCACGCGTAAATAGTCTAGTCCTTTTGGCGATCGGTGCATTATCGTCACAGGATGAATGCCACCCTCCCCGAGCGGGCTCAGGTCGTGATCATCGGCGGCGGAGTCATCGGCACCAGCGTCGCTTACCACTTGGTCAAACTCGGCCTGACCGAGGTGGTGCTGATCGAGCAGGGAGAGCTGTCGTCGGGCACTACGTGGCACGCCGCTGGACTGGTCGGCCAGTTGCGCGCCTCGGAGAGCGGCACCCGGCTCGTGCAGTACTCCACGGATCTCTACGCCCGGCTCGAGGACGAGGTCGGGCTGAGCTCGGGCTACAAGCAGTGCGGCGGAGTGATCGTGGCTCGTACCGAGGACAGGATGACCCAGCTGCGGCGTACGGCGGCGACAGCAGAGGCGTTTCAGCTCGAGTGCGAGTTGCTGACCCCCGGCCAGGCGGGCGAGCGCTGGCCGATCATGGACACCGAGGACCTGGTCGGGGCGATCTGGCTCCCGGGGGACGGCAAGGTCAACCCCACTGACCTGACGACCGCGCTCGCCAAGGGTGCCCGGCAGGGTGGTGCGAAGGTGATGGAGCACACCCGGGTGCTCGACGTCACCGTCATCGGGGGCACCGTCACAGGGGTGCGCACAGACCAAGGCGACATCGAGGCCGAGGTGGTCGTGAACTGCGCCGGTCAGTGGGCCAAGCAGATTGGCGCGCTCGCCGGGGCCAACGTGCCGCTGCACTCCGCCGAGCACTTCTACGTCGTCACCGAGCCGTTCGACGGCGTGCACCCCGAGCTTCCGCTGCTTCGTGATCCGGACGGCTACACCTACTTCAAGGAGGAGGTGGGCGGTCTCGTCGTCGGCGGATTCGAGCCCGAGGCGAAGCCCTGGGTTTCCCCGGACCAGATCCCTTACCCCTTCGAGTTCCAGCTCCTCGAGGAGGACTGGGACCATTTCTCGATCCTGATGGAGAACGCGATACTGCGAGTCCCCGCTCTGCAGGACGCGGGAATACGCAAGTTCTACAACGGCCCGGAGAGCTTCACCCCGGACAACCACTTCATTCTCGGCGAGGCGCCTCAGGTGCGGAACTTCTTCGTGGGCGCCGGCTTGAACTCGGTCGGGATCGCGTCGGCGGGGGGCGCCGGTCGCGCGCTGGCGGAGTGGATCGTCGAGGGAGAGGCGACCAGCGACCTCACCAGCGTCGACATCCGCCGGTTCGCGACGTTCAACGGCAACAACCAGTGGCTTCACGACCGGGTCGGCGAGGTGCTGGGACTGCACTACGAGATCCCCTGGCCGAACCGCGAGATGCGCACTGCGCGCCCATTCCGGCGCTCTCCGGCATATCACCTGCTGGACCAGGCACACGCCAACTTCGGCAGCCGGATGGGGTGGGAGCGCGCCAACTACTTTGCGCCGGACGCTGAAGCTGCAACGCTCGACTACTCGTGGGGCAAGCCGGCCTGGTTGCAGTGGTCAGCCGCCGAGCAGCGCGCCACGCGCGAGGCGGTCACCGTGTTCGACCAGACCTCGTTCTCCAAGTACCTCGTCACCGGCCCCGACGCCGAAGCCGTGCTCCAGTGGGTCTGCACCGCCGACGTCGCGGTCGAGCCCGGACGCACGGTCTACACCGGCCTGCTGAACAAGCGGGGCACATACGAGTCCGACCTCACCGTCACGCGGCTCTCGCCCGCCGAGTTCCTGCTGGTCAGCAGCGCGGCCACCACCGAGCGGGACCAAGACCACCTACGCCGTCAGATCGCCGTCGACCAGCGGGTCAACGTCGTCGACGTCACGTCCAGCTATGCGGTGTACGGCGTGATGGGGCCGAAGTCACGGGAGCTCCTCTCCCGGCTGAGCGGCAGCGACCTCAGCGACGAGGGCTTCCCCTTCGGGACCTCCCACCGGATCGATCTCGGCTACTCGACAGTCCGGGCCACCCGGATCACCTACGTCGGTGAGCTCGGCTGGGAGCTCTACGTGCCCACCGAGTTCGCGGTCGGGGTGTACGAGGACCTGATGCGTGCCGGGGAGGATCTCGGCGTCCGCAACGGTGGCTACTACGCCATCGAGTCAATGCGGCTGGAGAAGGGCTACCGCGCGTTCGGCCGCGATCTCACGCCGGACATCAGCCCCCTCGAAGCCGGGCTGATGTTCGCGTGCAAGCTCCAGACAGAGGTCCCGTTTCTCGGCCGGGACGCGCTCGAGAAGGCGAAGGCGGAGGGGCCACGCCGCAGGATGACGTCCTTCCGGTCCGAGAGTCCCGACGTGATGCTCTGGGGCGGCGAGCTCCTGCTGCGCAACGGTGTGGCAGCCGGCCAGGTCACCTCCGCAGCCTGGGGCGAGTCAGTCGGCACTTGTGTGGGCCTTGCCCTTGTCGGGGACCGCGACGGCAGCACAATAGACGCGGCCTGGGTCAAGGGGGGCGCCTACGAGGTCAACGCCGGGGGCGCCCTGACGCCGGTAACGGTCTCCCTCAAGCCGCTGTTCGACCCGGACGGTGAGCGCATCAGGCGCTGAGACTGCGGTCGTCCTCCGTCTTCGCCCAGTCCTCACGCTCCAGCCGTTGCGCGGTCGGGACGGCGATCCAGTACGCGAGGACGACCCCGAGGATCCCTCCCCCGAGCTTGCCGAGAAGCAGTGCCCCGATCATGTTGGGTTGGAAGTTGGCGGTGAACGCCAGATGGTCGCCGAGCAAGAACGCCGAGCACACCGAGAACGCAATGCACAGCACCTTGTCCTTGGCCGGCATCGACTTGATCAGGTGGAACAGCGCAAGGATGTTGGCCGCGGCGGCCAGGAAGCCAGCCGTGCCCTCGGGGCTGATACCGAAGCGACCACCGACCACCGACAGCGGCTTGGACAGGTAGGTACGGATCGCCCACACCATCGGGAAGGCGCCGGCCAGCATGATGCCGATGTACCCGGCGATCTCCAGTGCTCGGAACTGGTCGGCTTCGTCGGCGATGATCGGGTCGAAGCCCCATGAGCCGAGCAGCCAGCTGAAGAAGCCGGTGAAGTACTCGACGATCGCGAACGCCAGCACCAGCTTCAGCCCGGCATCCAGGAACCTGCCGAACCAGATGAAGCCGGTGATCATCATCTGCGGGCGGAACTTGAGGCCTAGCGCGATCGCGACCACGACGATGGTCAACGGCGCCAGGTTGGAGGCGATCGTAGCGACGTCCACCGCGAAGGCGTGCTCCGAGGCGGACTCGGTCGAGACCTCGCTGCGGACGTTGGTACGCGACAGGGCCAGGATTGCCACCGTGATCAGCACCCCTACCGGGACGGTGAGGATGCCGGACATGATCCCGAGCGCCATGTACTTGTGATCCGCCTTGTCAAGCATCGCGAGGCCGACCGGGATGCTGAACACCAGCGTCGCGCCGGCCATGTAGCCGGCCACCATCGCCATGATCCACACGTCGGTGTTCTCCGCGGTGGCTTCCGCGAGCTGGTAGCCGCCCATGTCGACGGCGATGAACGTGGTCGCCGCCATCGCCGGGCTGCCGTCGAAGACGCCGAAGACCGGCCCGATCACCCTTTCCACGAACACGGACAGGTACGGGATGGAGGCCATGATCCCGGCCACGGGGATGAAGATGGGCCCGATCGAGTGCAGACCGGCCTTGAACTCCGCCCCGAGCCCGGAGTCCTCGTTGCGGATCGCGGCAACCGCGCCGATCACGACGAAGAACATCATGATCGCGATGACTACCTCGCCGATGATCTCCATGCCGCGCTCCTCGGTGTCGAATCCGGTGGGTCAGGACTGAGTGGCGACTTCCTGGAGGAGCCGCTCGAACGCGGGGTCGTCGAACTCCGCCACCGCACGGTCGTACTTCTCCATGCCCCAGGACCAGAAGTCGAAGTCGATGTCGCTCACCGAGCTCTGAATCGAGGCCCACAGGGTCCAGCCGTACTTCGACATCAGCCCCCAGAGTCGAGCCCGGGCGACCAGGTGCCGGTGCACGGCACCGTCGTACGCCTGGAGCAGCTCCTCGAGCTGCTCCAGGGTCAGGTTCGCCTCGCTCCAGATGTTGCCGAGCTCGAAGTATGGGTCGTTGGCTCCGGAGTACTCGTAGTCGATGAGCCAGATCTTGCTGCCGTCGTCGATGAAGTTGCCGGCGAGCAGGTCGTTGTTGCAGGGCACCGGCGCGACTGGGAGGACCGCCATCGCGCGCTCTATGCGCTGCACCTGCGGTGCGAAGTCGAGGTAGCGATCGGGGAGCCGGAAGCCATGCTGCTCGACGATCCGTAGGTAGCGACGCTGGATGGCGAACATGTCGAACACGCTGACGAACTCGGGCCCTTGGTGAAGCTGCTTGCAGGCGGCGGCCACGCGGTGCAGCTGGTCACCGCGCCGCAAGTCGTCGTCGGTGAAGGTGTGGCCGTCGATATAGCCGACGACGAGCAGCTGGGGATCCTCGAGGAAGTCAATGACGGGTGCGCCGACGCCAGCCGCGGCCGCCGCGATCGAGTTGCGATGCTCCACGCGCCGATCGATGGCGAGAAGGTCGCTGCCCGTCTGCGCGACACGGACCACGACCGTGCGCTCCTCGCAGGTGACCTTGAGGTTCACATTGGTCAACCCGCCTGACAGCTCCTCGACCTCACAAGGCCGGTCGCACAGGCAGGCGATGTGGCGCAGGACATCGTCCCAACGATCGTCGACGCGCTGGCCGGAGGCCTCGCCGACCGTGTCCTGGACAGGCTGGTCGACGCTCACGTCAGGTACTCCCTTCGGAAGAGGGGCGAGCAGCCTGGTGCGCACACGTGATCCCGGTCACATCCCGTAGAGGGTAGGGCGCAACGGAGTTATTTGTCTAGATCTTTAGCGTGCGTCCGGGGCCGGATCTCTGCACGTAGCCGGATGCGCGTGCGGTCTGCCCGGTAGAGGTCGACGGCGGACTCGACGGGTAGTCCGTCCTCAGCGTACGCCGTCCGCTCGATGAGCATCAGGGGCGATCCGACCTCCACGCCGAGCAGCGACGCCTCGCCGTCGGTCGCCACCACCGGCTCCAGCGACTCGGTGCAGGTGTGCGGGAAGCGGTCGTAGACACGCCCCATCAAGGAGTACAGGGACCCGGCGAGCGACTGGTCCAGCAGGTCGGGGAACGTGGCAACGGGGAAGTAGGACCGTTCCAGGGCGAGGGGTTCACGGTTGGCCGACCTGACCCGGATCACCTCGTGCACCAGGGATCCGCGTGCGAGGTCGAGAGCCAGCGCCACGGAGCCGGACGCGGCCACCGTCTCGGCACTGATCAGGCGCGCACCGGCGCGCACATGCGCCCGGCGCATCTGCTCTGTGAACCCGGCCAGACCGGTGAGGTCCAGGTCGATCTTGGGCTGGGCGATGAAGGTGCCGCCGGTGCGACCTCGTCGACGCTCCACGACCCCCTTGGCCTCGAGTGCGGCGAGTGCCTGGCGAAGAGTCATCCGACTCACCCCGAGAGCGTCAGCGAGGCCGCCCTCGGGCGCCAAGCGGTCTCCAACGACAAGCTTGCGCTCGGCGATCAGCCCACTCAGCCACTGCTCGATCAGCTGGTACGCCGGGATGCCGCTGGTTGATCGCAGGGTGCGCAGATCCTGCAGCCCGAGATCACCGTGAAGGCTCCGGGGTTTCACATCATGACCCTACTCGCCCTGCACGATCTCTCAGTGCGCTCGCCCTCGCGACGTCCGAGGCGGCCATAGTCCACCGCCCCGGCCACCTTGTCCTTCACAAGCCGCTCATGGCTTGAGGCCCCTCTTGGTGTGGCTTGAGGCCCCTCTTGGTGTGGTCGTCTGGAGACGCGTCTTGCGCTGATGTGGTGTGCTGGCTGGTCTTGGGCAGGCGGGAGGGTGATCTCGAATCGTGCGCCCGGGCCCGGTCGCTGCTTGAGGCTGAGGTTGCCGCCGTGTGCTGCTGCGATTGCGGAGACGATGGCGAGACCGAGGCCTGCGCCTTTGTCGTCGGTGCTGGTGGTGCCCCGGGTGAACCTCCGGAAGATGCGTTCCTCGTCTTCGGGAGGGATTCCGGTGCCTTGGTCGTCGACCCATAGGTGGGGGTTGCCATCGACGTGGCCGGTGCCGATGCGGATCTGGTCCCCTGGTGTGGTGTGCTTCACCGCGTTGTCGGCCAGCTGAAGCAGTGCCTGCGCCAGTCGGTTGGTGTCGGCGATGATGGGGACTTCCTCGGCGACCTCGAGTCGCCAGTCTCGCTCACCGAGGGCTGCTGCTTTGCGGTGGACGTCGGTCACTACATGTCGGGCGTCGGTGGCGGTCATGGTGAGGAACTCGGGGTGCTCGGCGCGAGCGAGCAGGAAAAGGTGGTTCACGAGGTGTTCCATGCGGTCGAGCTCGTCCATCACCAGGTCGACGGTGCGGCGGCGCTCTTCGGGGGAGTCGAGGTGGAGGAGCTCGAGGTTACCCTGGATGACGGTCAGTGGGGTGCGCAGCTCGTGGCTGGTTTCGTCCAGGAATTGTCGCTGCATGGTGAACGCATGCTCGAGCCGGGCGAGCATGTCGTTGAAGGTGGTGGCGATGTCGGAGGCCTCGTCTTGGCCGGTCACGGGGATGCGTTGGCTCAGGTCGGTGTCGGAGATGCGTCGTGCGGTGTCGACCAGCCGCCGCAGCGGGCGCAGGACGCGTCCGGCCAGCGACAGGCCAAGGACGCCGGCGACCAGCATGGCGGCCAGCTGGACCCAGATGAACGTTTCGACGGCCTGGTTGATCTCGTCGCGTTCGAAGGCGGGAAAGTTGACGACGACGAACACCCCGTCCTCGGGTTGCCCGTCCATGGGGATGGCCACGTAGCGGGCCTCACCGAGTGGGGTGTTGATCGTCGAGCGTTCGATCTCGTCCACCGACAGCCAGTAGTCGATGGCTGCGTCAAGGTCACCGGCCGCGGCCGCGCCCTTCGCACGGCTCGACAGGTAAAGCTCGTCGTCGACGAACGCTAAGAGGGCTTCACCCTCGTCCGGGACCTCGCGGGCGAAGTAGAGGTCGAAGAAGGCGCGCAGGTCGCCGGCGAATGGTCGTCCTGTGTCGGGATCGTTCCCGTCCCGAAGGAGCATCACCTCCTCGGTCTCGGCATCGAGCTGACGCTCGACTTCGACGTCCAGCTGGTCGAGAAGCAGGGCGCGCAGCAGGAACACCGAAGCGAGTGAGGACATCAGGAGCAGTCCCGCTACGACGGCAAAGATGCGGAATCTGATACTTCCGAACCAGGCGCGGCCCACCAGGCGAGCCCCCGTCATGACCCGACAGTAGACCGCCCGGTGGGCAGACCGGCAGGCATCGTGTCTAGATCGGTGGTGACGCGGTCGCGGCGGCGCCGGCGGTGAGCGGGGCCAGCGTGGTTGCCACCTCGGTGAGGCTCGGTCGGTGTGCTGGATCCGGGTCGATGCACGCACGAACGAGGGACGCCAACGTCTCGGGTGCACGGGTCAGGTGGCGGACGAAGGCACGGCCGGGGCGTCGTGGCCCCGATCCGGTGGGCCAGTCGCTGTTCTCGCCGTAGGGCAGCCGGTCGGTGAGCGCTTCGCCGAGAGTGACACCGAGCCCGAACACGTCGGATGCGGGTGACAGGTTGCGACCGTGGGCTTGCTCGGGAGCCAGGTAACCGTCTGTGCCGGCGCCGGCCCGTCCGTTTCCGGGGCGCGACACCAGGCTGAGGTCGATGAGGATGGCGCGGCCGGCTTGGACGACGATGTTGGAGGGTTTGACATCCAGGTGGAGCCACTGGTGGCGGTGGAGGTAGCCCAGGCCGGAGGCGAGTTGCATGCCGAGATGGGCTACGTCGGCCGGGAGGAGAGGTGCGTCCTCGATCAGCGCGGCGAGGGTGGCGCCGGTCAGGGTTTCCAGCACCACTGCAGGTCGGGGCTGGTCGACGACCTCGTAGGCGCGGACCAGATGTGGATGCGTCAGGTCGCGCAGAAGTTGGCCTTCCAGCAAGAGGTCGCGTCGACAGCGTGCCTCGTGGGCTCGGTCCGCCCGCAGAATCTTCACCACGCACCGGCAGTCCCGCTCCTGGCTGTACACGTCGTAGGTGTCGAGGCGCCCGCCACGCCGCAGCAAAGACACCACCTGATAGCCGGGGATCACCTCCGTTCCCGGGGCTGCGCTGGGAACCTCGGGGGCCGCCGATGAACGCAGTGATGATCGCAGGGAGGAACGGAAGGTCACCGCGTACCACCGGACAGGGTCGGTATCGGCCGAGCCGGGTGGCGACGTTCCGGGGCAGCGGGTGTGATGGTTCCCTCGTCGAGGTGGACCACGCGGTCCGCGAACTCCACGGCGACGGGGTCGTGGGTGATGAGAAGTACGGTGCGGCCAGCTGCGGCGCTCCGCAGTGGCGTCAGAATGCGGCGAGCGCTGTCCGGGTCCAGGCCGGTGGTGGGCTCATCGAGAACGAGCACCTTGCTGCCACGCAGCAGTGCTCTGGCCAGCGAGAGGCGCTGTCGCTGACCACCGGACAGCGATCGCCCACGCTGGCCGATGCGGGTGTCGTACCCGGCTGGCAAGAGCCGGATGAACGAGTCGGCGTCGGCGGCGCGTGCTGCCTCCTCCACCCGGTCGGGGCCGGCTTCGGGGTCGGCGTAGGCGATGTTGGCCCGCACACTGGTGTCGAGCAGCATGACCTCCTGCAACACCACAGCCACCGCCGCACGCGTCGAGGCGATCGTGAGCCGCTCGGTGGGGTGACCGTCCAAAGTGACCTGTCCTGCGGTGAGCTCCACCTGTCGGGTCAGGACACGGGCCAGCGTTGACTTGCCCGACCCGCTCGGCCCCACGATGGCCACCACCTCACCCGGCGATGCGCTGAAGCTGACGTCGTGGAGCGCGTCACGGTGTGCCCCCGGGTAGCGGACCGTGACGTCCTCGAACCGCACATAGCCGCGGGGATGGGCCCAGGGTCGTGCGTCGGCGTCCTCATGGACCTCCGGTTCGTCGAGCAGCTCCACCACCCGCTCGGCGCCGGCGGCCGCTGCGAACAGGGCGGGCAGCAGGTCGCTCAGCTCGCGGATCGGGCGGTAGCACTGACCCATCAACGCGAGAAAGGCGAGAAGTCCGCCGAGCGAGAGCCGGTCGGTGGACAACGCCCAGGTCCCCAGACCTATGACGCACAGGATCCCGACGAGCTCGGCCAGGTCGACCACCGGAAGGAACGCCGAACGGATCCTGCTGGCAGCCAACTCAGCCTCGGCGATGCCGCGGGTCTGGCGGTGGAATCCGTCCACCGCCTCGTCCTCGCGGTTGTAGGCCTGTACCAGTGGGGCCGACGCCAGCGCCTCCTCAGCGACCGAGCTGAGCGATCCGCCCCGACGTGCGCGCTCGCGAGACACGTCCTTGACAAAGCCGGCGAACTTGGTCGAGATGAGCCAGAACACCGGCACCACGAGCATCGACGCCAACGCCAGATCCCACTGCAACCAGAACAGGGCCGCTACGAAGAAGAGCAGACGCAAGACCGCACCGACTCCGTTGGCGAGGTACCGCACCATGAATGCCTCGACCGACCCGATGTCGGAGGTCAGGCGCGACAACACGTCACCCAGACGCCGCTGTTCGTGCAGATGCAGCGGCAACGCCAAGACGTGTCGAAACGTCGTGGTGCGCAACGACACCAAGAACCGCTGCGACACCCACGTCGACAGGTAGTCATCTCCCCCAGACACCACAGCACTCAGCACGTTCAGACCAACGAACAACGCACCGATGCCCAGCAACGGTCCCAGATCGGCCGGTACCAGCACGTCGTCGACCAGCCGCTGGAACAGGAAGATCTCCGCGATAGCGATCAGCGGCGCGGCAGCAAGCAGGACGACTCCCAGAACCATCCACCAACGCAAGGGTCTCGCCTGCGGCCAGAAGTGTGTGAACACCTGCACCAGCCGCAGCGCCGGCGCATCCGCCACAAAGGCGCCGTCATCGGCAATAGGGCGCAGCGAGGCGATGATCCGACGCCAGCTACGTCGTACGACTCCCCCCGAGCGGGCGGGCGGGTGAGCGGGACCCGATACGGTCCCGCCCACCCCACAACGGTTGTTGGCCACTGTCAGTTGGTGCGGCTGCGGCTACGACGCCGGCGGCGACACCGCCGGGGGTTGGGCATCCGACGGCAGGGGCGGCGACCAGAGTTCGTGTCACCACGGGCACCCATGCGCGCCGGCTCGAGAGCCGTGAACAGCATCGAGAGAGCCATGTGAAGATCTCACCTTCTTCAGTCGAGTCCGGCGATTCCGGACCCCGTGTAACGCCCACGATGCCGCCGTGCACTAAGGCCACGATTAGGCATCGGTGAGAGAACCCTCATCCGACCAGGTAGCGGGCCGGGTCCCGGGCCAGGTGCACCGGGGGCACAGGGTCGACACCGGTCGCACAGCCCCCGGCCACCGCCGCAAACGTCACCCTGGCTGCCACTACCGGATCACCAAGCGCGAAGATGCTCGTCATGAGCGCGTTGTCCCCGCGGCTCGAAGCAGTCGTTCAGGCGCTCCCGCTGCGAGCGGGGATGCGAGTGCTGGAGATCGGTGGAGGCCCGGGCGCGGCGGCCAAAGCCATTGCCGGACGAATCGGCGACGGACACATACTCATGATCGACCGCTCCGCCAAGAGCACAGACTTGGCCGAGAAGAATGCAGCCGTCGAGATCGACGCCGGCCGCTTGAGCGTCCGCCGGGTCGCCATCGAGGACTTCGAACTGCTGCCCAACGAGGAGCCCTTCGATCTGGCCTTTGCCGTGCGCGTCGGCGCCCTCGACGGAAGACACCCGGAAGCCGGCCGACTTGCCCTCCAACGCATCGCTGACGCACTCACCCCACACGGGCAGCTGCTTATCGGCGGCGGCGCTCCTCTGCGCCAGCTACGACTCCCACCGCGCCGCACCCCGACGACTAGTCAGCCAAGCGTCGATGCTGCGACGGACCACCCGCGGTAAGCGCGGGGGTACCGGTTCAAGATCCTCGTCGAGACCATGTCGAGAACCGGGCAACGGTTCCGTCCCTGCAGCGAAGGCGGCCACCATGGTCGCACCGAACCGAGGAGGACGTGATGGCCAAGTATCTGTTGCTCAAGCATTACCGCGGCGGCCCGACGCCGGTGCACGATGTGCCCATGGACCGGTGGGCTCAGGAGGAGATCGCCGATCACGTGCAGTACATGAACGACTTCGCTGCTCGGCTCGAGGGCACGGGCGAGTTTGTCGACGCCCAGGCGCTGTCGCCGGAGGGCACCTTCGTCCGGTACGACGGTGAGGGGAAACCGCCCGTGACTGACGGCCCCTTCGCGGAGACCAAGGATCTCATCGCCGGCTGGATGGTGATCGACGTCGACAGCTATGACCGCGCGCTCGAGCTGGCGGGCGAGCTGTCGGCGGCTCCCGGGGCGGGAGGAAGACCGCTGCACGAGTGGCTGGAGCTACGCCCGTTCCTGACTGCACCTCCAACCGTCACGGAGTGACCCGGTGGATGAGCGCTCACTCCGGGTTCTGACGCCGGGTGTGATCGGGGTCCTCGTCCGTCGCGGAGCCGACTTCGCGGCGGCCGAGGACGCCGTCCAGGACGCATTGGTCGAAGCGGTGCGCCTGTGGGAGGCCAGACCGCCGCAGGACCCGAAGGGCTGGATGGTCACGGTGGCCTGGCGCAAGTTCCTCGACGCCGCCCGCTCCGACGCCTCCCGCCGTCGGCGGGAGGAGGTGGTCGAGGAGCAACCGGCTCCCGGTCCCGCAGTGCCCGTGGACGACACCCTGCAGCTCTACTTTCTGTGCGCCCATCCGTCTCTGACTCCGGCGTCGGCGGTCGCACTCACCCTGCGGGCCGTCGGCGGCCTGACCACACGTCAGATCGCGCAGGCCTACCTGGTGCCGGAGACGACCATGGCCCAGCGGATCAGCCGCGCCAAGAAGACTGTGGCAGACGTGAGGTTCGACGAGCCCGGTGACGTGACCACGGTGTTGCGCGTGCTGTACCTCGTCTTCAACGAGGGTTACTCGGGCGAAGTCGACCTCGCCGCCGAGGCCATCCGGCTGACCCGCCAGCTGAACTCCGCCATCGACCGGGAGGAGGTCGCCGGGCTGCTGGCACTGATGCTGCTCCACCACGCCCGACGCTCCGCACGCACCCGCCCCGATGGGAGTCTTGTGCCGCTGGTCCAGCAGGACCGCAGCAGGTGGGACACCCGGCTGATCGCCGAGGGCGTCGAGATTCTCCAGACCGCCCTCGCCCGGGACGACGTCGGCCAGTTCCAGGCTCAGGCTGCGATCGCGGCTCTCCATGCCGACGCCCGGACGGCGGAGGAGACCGACTGGGTGCAGATCGTCGAGTGGTACGACGAGCTGGCGCGGCTCACCGACAGCCCGGTCGTCGAGCTCAACCGTGCCGTAGCCGTCGGCGAGGCTGACGGACCTCGGGCGGGCCTGGCCGCTTTGACGACGCTCGACCCGGACCTGCCGCGCCATGCCGCGGTCGCTGCCCACCTGCACGAACGGAATGGCGACCTGGCGATCGCCGCCCGCCTCTACGCCGAAGCGGCCACGCGGGCGACCAACCTGCCAGAACGCGATCATCTGACTCGACAGGCCGCGCGGCTCAACTCTGACCTGCTCGATGCCACCGTCGACGGTGGGTCGGCATGACCGTGCCGCCGCCGGTAGCGGATCGTCGAGGCTCCTCGCCGGGGCGTCGTTGAGCGCCGGGATCGTCGGGATCTAGACTCACCGGCGGCGATGCCGAGCCGGGAAGTCGGTGGGATCCGACACGGTCCTCGCCACTGTGACCAGGGGGCTCGATGCCCGACCCTTCGCCACCGAGGAGCACCTCATGACCGAGAGTCGAGACTTGATCGAGCGTCTGGATGCCGGACCGGTGATCTGCGCCGAGGGCTTCTTGTTCGAGTTGGAACGACGTGGCTACCTGAGCGCCGGTGAGTTCGTTCCCGAGGTAGCCCTCGAGTACCCCGACGCGCTCCGGGCGCTCCACGTCGACTTCCAGCGCGCCGGTTCCGACATCGTCGAGGCGTTCACCTACAACGGACATCGCGAGAAGATGCGGGTCATCGGCAAGGAGGAGCTGCTGGAGCCGCTGAACCGGGCAGCCCTGCAGATCGCCCGGGAGGTGGCCGACGCTCGTCCCGGGGACCTGATGGCCGGCAACATCTCCAACACGAACATCTGGGACCCGTCCGACACCGGACGGCAGGCCGAGGTCCGGGGCATGTTCGAGGAGATGGTCGGCTGGGCGGTCGACGGCGGCGCCGACCTCATCATCGGCGAGACCTTCTACTTCGCCGGCGAGGCGCTGGCCGCTCTCGAGGTCGGCAAGTCGACGGGGCTACCCGTCGTGCTCACCGTCGCGCCGATGGCGATGGAGGAGATGGCCGACGGGGTGGGGATCGTCGAGACCTGCCAGCGCCTGGAGCAGGCAGGTGCAGATGTCGTCGGAATGAACTGTTTCCGGGGGCCCGAGACGATGATGCCTTGGCTGCGTCAGATCCGGGCCGCCGTATCCTGTCACGTCGGGGCACTGCCCATCCCCTACCGGACCAGCGCGGAAGAGCCGACCTTCTTCAACCTCAGCGATGACCGGGCGAGCGTGCCCTCGCCGCACGGCCGAACCTTCCCGACAGCGTTGGACCCGCTCTACGCGAACCGCTACGAGGTCGGTGCGTTCGCCAGCGAGGCGGCTGAGTTGGGCATTCGCTATCTGGGTGTCTGCTGTGGGGCGTCGCCGATGCTGATCCGCCAGGTGGCCGAGGCAGTCGGGCGCACCACCGAAGCCAGCCGGTTCTCCGAGAACATGCAGAACCACTTCATGTACGGCGACAACGAGCGACTCCCCGAGCACGTCGTCGCGCTGGGAGACCGGGCCTGACGCTCGAGCCTGTCGACCGACTCGGACCATGCCGTGGGTGGACGCCGGACCCGCTACTTGACCTCAGACCTCATGACCAACCTCAGGCCGGCGGCGCTGGGCAGGAGGACCCAGGTGGCCGCGGTGACCGCGAGGTTCGCCCACTGCTCACCGCTCAGGGAACCGACGAACAACGCGGACTGCGCGTGGTTGAGGTCCACCCAGGGCTGCAGGTCGCGGAACCAGTTCTGGCTGGCTGCCAGGAGGTCGGCCAGGGTGGGCAGCAGGAGCGAGTAGCAGAAGTACGCGACCAGTGCTCCCGCCGAGTTGCGGATCACCATGCCGAGCATGGTGCCGGTCAGGAGGCCGATCAGGTTGCCGAGGATGATGGTCGCACCCTGGGCCAGCGGCACGTCCCACACCAGGGGGGTGCCGGCGATCGTGCTGCCCACCAGGTTCCCGAGCGCTCCGAGCACGAGCGCGAAGAGCATCGACGCGACCGCGACGGTCACCGCTGACACCGTCTTTGCCATCATGACCCGACGCCGGTCCGGAACCAGCGTGAACGTCGTCAGGCCGGTGCGTTGGCTCCACTCACCGGTGATCGACAGCAGGGAGATCATCGGCAGGATGACGGTCATCGGGAACCCGACGGCCGTGGCGAAGGTGTCGTAGGTGAGGTCGGCGTCGGGGGCGAACAGGACCGTCGCGACCGTGGCCAGCAGCCCGGTGATGCCGATGCTGGCGACCAGCCAGAAGCCGGCACGCGTGTCGAACATCTTGCGCAGCTCGACGCCGACGACTCGCGACAGGGGCATCCGTCCCGTCCCGGCCCGGCGCTCGAGAACGTGCTCGGTAGCGATGGTGGTCATGCCGCTCTCCCTTCTCGTTGGGTGTCTGCAGTGAGCTCGAGGAACATGTCTTCGAGCCCGCCGTCGGCGGTGCGCAGTTCAGTAAGGGCCACCCCCGCCGCCAGCGCGATCCGTCCGACCAGGCCCGGGTCGGCGCTCGTACGCAGGGCTCCGTCACCGGACCGGTCCGTCTCGGCGCCGGCTGCGGCGAGGGCCTGCTCGAGGGTGTCCCCCTCCGGCGTGCGTACGAGGCTGCCGCCGGCCTTGAGGAGCTCGGTCTTGGAGCCCTGCGAGACGATCTCGCCGTGGCCGATCATCACGATGTCATCGGCGATGACCTCTACCTCGCGCAGCAGGTGCGACGACAGCAGCACCGTGCCCCCCCGGTCGGCGTGGTCACGGAGCAGGTCCCGCATCCACCGGATGCCGGCCGGGTCGAGCCCGTTGGCTGGCTCATCGAGGACAAGAACGGCTGGGTCGCCGATCAGAGCGGTGGCGATGCCCAACCGCTGGCGCATGCCGAGCGAGTAGTTGGCCACCCGGCGGTCGGCCTCGGTGGCGTCGAGGCTCACCACGGCGAGCATCTCGGCGACCCGATGTCGCGGCAATCCCATCGTCTGTTGGGCGATGGTGAGGATCTCGCGGCCGGTACGGCCGGCATGCTGAGCGGAGGCGTCCAGCATGACGCCGACCTCCATCCCCGGGTTGGCCAGATCCGCGAACCGGTCACCGTCGATGGTGGCGCTGCCCGCCGTCGGCTCCGTGAGGCCGACCAGCATCCGCATCGTCGTCGACTTGCCGGCGCCGTTCGGGCCGAGGAAGCCGGTGATACGGCCCGGCCGGGCGGTGAAGCTGATGGTGTCGACGACGATGGCGTCGCCGTACTTCTTGGTCAGGGAGTCGATGGTGATCATGGCTGGAGCCTCCGGGTGTCGTGGTGAGTGCCGCTGGGAGTGCTGGGGCTCAGCGCAGCACCAACGCGAGGACGAGCGCTGAGATCACGACGGTCTGCGCGCTGTGCACGGTGATGCCGATGAGCGAGCTGCGGTAGTGCCGGGACGGGTAAGCCAGGACGAAGGTGTCGAGGAGGGTTCTGGGGATCGCCCACGGGACATGCAGGTGGTAGAGGCCGAACAGGACGCCATTGGCAGCCCAGTCCCACCGCCCGAACACTCCACTCATCCGGGGCAGCAACAGGCCGCGAAAAAGCAGCTCCTCGCCGAGAGCGGTGTTGAAGATGCCCATGGTGACGATGACGGCGAACCACACCCAGTTCCCGGACAGGAAGTTCCGCCCAGCCTCGGTCTCCAGAAACAGCCCCATGTCCCGGTCGCCAGGGGCCGGCAGAGCCGGCATCATCTCGATGGCGACCACGGCAAGAATCAGTGGGACGATCACCAGCCATGCCCAACCCCCGCGTCGACGGCTCCCCGGGGGACGGGGGCCGTGTAGCCACAGCGCATCCTTGACCACCGCCCAGCGCAGCGTCCGCTGCTCGCGGTGGACGAGGCCGAGCACCAGCACGAACTGCCAGATCAGCCCAGCCGTCAGGCAGGCGAGCAGAGCGCGGGGCAGTGCGGTGGGGCCGTTCATGGTCGAGGCGAGCCAGGGGGCGCCCAGCCAGGCCAAGGCCGCCATCGGCAGCGCTGCCGCGGCCCACACTCCGAGCACACCGGTCAACGTGTACTGCGGTATGTGCGTCACCCGCTCAGCGGGCACCGACAGATGCTCCTGGTAGAGCCGGCCTCGGGTGGAGGAGTCGCTGCTCGGGGTCATCCCTACTCCTTGGGTCGGGGGCCGCCTGCCCGCCAAGCCGGTTCCAGTACGGACTCAACGGTGCGTCGTCGGCAGAGCCGGAGTCGTCGGTCCCGAGGCCCGTTGTCGGTGCGGGGTGGCCGTCGCTGGCCGTACGTCTAGGGATGTATGCGCACTCGTCGCGCAGGCCGATGTGACAGCGCCGGCGGATGGCTACCGTCAGGGGATGCGCACAGCCGGGTGGACCTCGTCGCTGCAGCGGTGGGCTCGCACGCGACCGCTGCTGATCGACGCCGCGTTGGCGATCGCATTGGCACTGGCCGCTCTGCTCACCACGGCCAGGGGAGGCACAGCGGCCTCCCCCGGACCGTACGAGGAACGTGACGCGCTGGGGCTCGCACTGGTGCTAGCCGCTACGCTGCCCTACGCCGCGCGCCGCCGGGCACCCGCGCCGGTCTACATCGTCACCGCGATGGCCGTGACAGTGCTGATGCTCAGCGGCTACGACGAGGGAGCCCTGCCGACTGTCCTTGCGGTCGGCGCGTACACGCTGGCGGCATACCGGCCGGTGCCCGTGGTCGTAGCGGCGACCGCAGTGGTGGCCGGCCTGCTCGTCGTCCTCCTCGTCGCCGACGTCCCCCGGTTCGGCCTGGGTGAACTGCTCACAAGCTGTGTCGGATTCGGCGCGGCGACCCTGCTCGGGCGGGGCAGCCGGTCCCGCCAACAGCGCCTCGACGCCCTCGAGGGTCAGCGGGAGGAGGCCAGGCTGCGAGCGGCGGCCGACGAACGCCTGCGGATCGCCCAGGAGCTGCACGACATCGTGGCGCACTCGCTCGGGGTGATCGCGGTGCAGGCTGGCGTCGGACGGCACATCATCGACACCGACCCTGCCGAGGCCAAGCGGTCCTTCGACAGCATCTCCGACGCCAGCCGGTCGAGCCTGGCCGAGATCCGCCGGCTGCTGGGGGTGGTGCGCAGCGGACCGGCCGGGCCGGCGTACGTCCCCGCGCCCGGACTGACCGACCTGCCGCAGCTGGCCGACGACGTGGAGAAAGCGGGACTGCCCGTCGACCTCGACGTCCGGGTCGAGCCGGACGGTGTCCCCCGCAGCGTGGGGCTGGCCGCGTTCCGGATCGTTCAGGAGTCGCTGACGAACTCGCTGCGGCACGCCGACGCCGAGCGGGCGACGGTTCGGCTGGGGTACGAGCCGGGGGGGCTGGTCATCGAGGTCAGCGACGACGGCCGAGGGGCCAACGGCAGGGGGTCCGGGGGGCACGGCCTGGTCGGTATGCGCGAGCGGGTCGCCGTGCACGGCGGCTCGCTGGAAGCCGGCACCGGCCCAGGCGGGGGGTTCCGCGTACTGGCCCGGCTGCCCTACGACCAGGAGGCGGTGGCGTGATCCGGGTGGCGGTCGCGGACGACCAAGCACTTGTACGCGCCGGGTTCACAGTGCTGCTGCGTACCGCCGGGGACATCGAGGTGGTCGGCGAGGCAGCAGACGGACGCGCGGCGGTCGACCTCGTGACCCAAGAGCGTCCCGACGTCATCTTGATGGACATCCGGATGCCCGGCATGAATGGCGTCGAGGCCACCGCGCTGATCACCGGCGACGAGCGGCTGTCGGCCACCCGGGTGCTGATCCTGACCACCTTCGACCTCGACGAGTACGTCTTCGACGCCCTACGGGCCGGCGCCAGCGGCTTCCTGCTCAAGGACACGCTCCCCGACGACCTGCTCGCCGCCGTAAGGGTGGTTGCCGGCGGCGAGGCGCTGCTGGCGCCCAGCGTCACCCGGCGGCTGATGGCCGAGTTCGCCCGCCGCCCTGAGAGCCGATCGGCGAACGCGCTGGTCACCGCAGACCACCTCACCCCGCGCGAGACCGAGGTCTGGGCCGCCGTGGCCCGAGGTCTGTCCAACGACGAGATCGCCGACACCCTGTTCATGTCGTATGCCACCGCCAAGACCCACGTGAGCCGGCTGCTCACCAAGCTCGGTGCTCGCGACCGGGCGCAGCTGGTGATGCTGGCCTACGAGTCCGGCGTGGTGTCCCCCGGCACCTCCACGTGACGCCGTGCCGTCAGGGGCGATCGCCCGCCCGCAGAACACGCACACGCGCCCCGTTGCGGCCCGACTAGGGGCCCGCCGTGCTCGGCCCGTCCCGGTCCTCGATGGCCAGGCGAAGGGTGGCCCGAAACCCCGTTCCGGCCGCCTGGAAGGTCCACTCACCGTCGACACCGGTCGCGACCGGAGCCTGCACCTCCTGGTCGGCTCCTGGCCTGGCGATCGCCTCCAGCTCCTGGCGGTTGGTCTGGTCGCCGGGTCTCAGGTGCTCCTCCCCGGTGTGGATGACCAGAGTGAGCGGGTCGAGGAATGCCTGCACGTAGTACTGCTTGCGGAAGACGACGTTGTCGGAGAACCCGGTGCCACGGCTGTCCCGCTCACCGACGTAGATGTCGAGGCGGAAGACGAGGCCCTCCCCGCCCGCTGCGGGCTTGGCCCCGGCGTCGATCCAGCCCTCCCACACCAGCCGGTCCGGCCCGGCCCAGCCGGTGGTCCGGTCGCCGGGCTCGGCCAGCGGCTTGGCCAGCTCCTCGGCCAGCGGGGGCGGCCCGTCGGACAGGTCGGGCTCACGGAACGGCCCGTAGCAGTTCTCGGCCTCGACGCTTTGGTGGACGAGGTCGAAGTCGACGAATCGCGGCTTGACCGAGAAGCCCAGGTAGAACTCGCTGCGGCCGAACCAGTCGCGTCCGCGAAGGATCTGGGCCTCGTCGACCCACAGCCGCACCCGATGGGTGCCGTGGAAGAAGCGCATGGCGATCTCGAACGCCTCACGCGAGGTCACGACCGAGTCGGGGCCGCCGTGGCACTTGTGGACGAACGTCCGTGGAGCGCCCGGCAGCTGTGCCGACGCCTGCTTGACCAATCCGTCACTCCGGTTGTAGGTCAGGCTCCCTTCATCGATGAGGCTGGACAGCCGGTTCAACGCCGAGGCCCCCTTGACCCCGTACGTGGCGTAGTTGGTGCCCACGATCGTGAGGAGTCGCTCCAGCGGGAACCAGTCGCCGACCTTGCGGAACTCGGTGCTCGCCGGGTCGAACGCCGCGAGCTCGTCGGCGGCCTTCTCCACACTCGGCAGGCGTTCGAGCAGCCAGCGTGGCGCGCGCTGGAAGGCGATGCCGCGGTGAGGAGTGCCCAGGGTCACAGCCCGGTGGATCACCTGGGCTGCCGAGCCCTTCTCGGCGTCGTCCAGTTGCCGCAAGGCCTCTCGGAGCACCAGGCCGCCCATGCTGTGCGCCACCACGTCGACTCCGTTGAAGGGTCGTTCGTGACGGGCCGCCGCCGAGCGGATCAGCCGGAGCAGCGTCACGAGGCCTTCGCCGTAGCGGCGCAGCGCGCGTGGTGAGAGGTCGTAGTAGCGGTACACCCAGATGGTGCCGGCGGTTCCGTCCGTGAGCACCCGTCGTGCGGTCGCCGGGTCGATGACGACGGTTCCGCTGACGTCGCTGGTCGCGTACCCGTCGACGTCGACCGGCGCCTCCACGTCCTGGGAGTAGTAGCCGATGACATTGGTGGCGTCGGTGTACCGATAGCGATCCGACTTCATCGCCCGGAGGATGAACCCCTCGTAGATGTAGTTCTCGCCCCGCTTCGTGGGATACACCGTGCCATCGTTGAACCCCTGGTAAGCGTTGGCCTGCTCGTCTGCGACGTCAGGCCCGCCGAAGCCTCGAATCAGGATCAAAGGTCGGGGCGGTCTGAGTGCTTCCACGAGTCCCTCCCGAGCCGGAGGTGTCACATCCTGCGACCCGGCGCCATCGCCTGCGCTCGCCACAACTGGTCACGGAACCAGGGCCGGCCAACGACGTCAACCCCGAGTGGACCGCGGCGCAGTGGCTGGCGGGCTCCGAGACGGGCGGGTGTCAGGGTGACGTGCCGTCGCGCCAGAAGGCGACGGTGGCGTCGACGTCCGCATCATGTGCCTGGATCTCGCTCAGACACAGCAGCGACGGTGAGTCCCAGTAGACGCGGGCGTACCCGGACTGAACGCGTTGGAAGGAGAACTGAACGCCGTCAATGGGTTCGTCCATGCCCGCGCCCGCCCCATCGATGTCCTCGAGCGTGCCGTCCTCCGCCCTCTTGAGGAACTCGGCCCGGTTGCTTTCGAAGTCGTCCCTGTTGTCGGTGCACAGGAAGGTTCCTTCGTACTGATCACTCCTGGTGCCACACTTGACCAGCTCGATGTGCGGCAACCTCGACGCGACGGGGGCCTGGCGGGCGTTTGGATCAGCAATGCAGTCGTCGGCGTCGAAGTAGTCGTTGGCGAAGTCGTACAGCGTTGCCGACGTGAAGGGCTGCGGCGGAGTCTCGTCGTTCGACTGCCAAGGCGCCGACAAACCCAGGTACGCGATGAGGCCGAGTGCCGCAGCAGGTAGCAGGACAGCGAGTGCGTACCGGCCACGACGACCCACCGTCTTCGGCGTGGCCTCCGGCGACGCGGCCTTCCCCGTGCCGTCGCCCGCCGTATCCTCATGCCCGGTTGGTGGATGCTCCTCGTGCATGGTTCGACGAGGGGATGACCGCGGCTCTTGGGACTCAGAGCTCGCCCCTGCCGGAGCCGATCCCACCGGCGTGGCGGATCGCGCTGACGTCAGCTCAGACGGCGGCCTTGCGACGGTGTCGGGTCGGGTGGGCTCTGCGCCTGCCACGACGGTGGCGGTGACGCGGATGCGCCGCTCGCCCGCGGGACCCGTCAGGCTCACCCACCCGTCCAACGGTCCGAGCGCGGTGCCGGTGACCTCGATCTGAAGGACCGCCCCTTCGAACCGCGCCTGCACTTCCGGTCGTGAGGTCTCGACGGTGGACGCCAGCGCGAGTGGGCCGCCCTGGACCTGCACCTCCGCCGCCGACGTCGCGCCGACCGGGATGTCGTCGAAGTCGACGTCACTGGGTGAGGCAGTGGGTGCGAGCCTGTCCAGCTCCGCGGCAGCCGCCTGCGACACCCGCCGGCTGTCGTCGTCCAGCAGCCGACGAAGCAGGAGCACCGCACCCGCACCCCTTCTCAGGTTCTCCTGCGCGGCGATCCGGGCGAGCTCGTCAACTGCGCCGAGGCGGACTCCCGCGGTCGGGTGGTGGACAAGGTCGGCGATGTCCTCCGGCACTGATCCAGGGTGGATCTGGCGCCGAGGGTTACGAGCTATCACCAGGTCCCCCTGCAGGCCGAACTCCCACTTGCTCGGGGTCTGGTTGGGGCTGCGTTCCCGGACCTTCTCGAACACGTACTCGTACAACTCGTCCAAGCCCACATGACCGTCCTGATCCCGGTCCGCTTCTCCACTGCTCAGCCCGTTGACGAGCGCGCCGGTGAACAGTGACGGTTGGGGGGATCCGCCCACGGTCAGGTCGGTGCCTTCCAACGCGTACTCCATCGCGCTCGAGGCGGTGATCACGACCCGGCCACGACCGGCGACCAGTCGTCCCTGCGAGAACTGGTCGCCCACGTGCACGTTGGGGTCAGCGCGGGACACGACACCGCGTTCGAAGGCTCCCCCGTAGCAGCAGTCCAGCAATAACACGATCCGCTGCGCCCTGCTGCGCTGCATCAACCGGTTCACCAGCGAGGTGTCCACCGCCGTCGAGGCCAGTCGGGTCGGCGAGGTGTTCCGAGCCGCCAAGAACAGCTCCCCGGACTCGTCCTTCAGCCCGTGGCACGAGAAGTGCAGCAGCACCAGGTCAGCGGGGACACGCTCGGACAGCAGCATCTCCACGCGCTGCGCGGTGTCCCAGGAGGTGGGGTTGCGCAGGACCTCGATCTCGAACCCGCCGAGGTCCGGGTCCCCGAGGACGGCGGCCAGCGCCTCGGCGTCCGCTGCAGGCGCGGCCAACCCGTGCAACGTCGGATCGTCGTAGCGGTCCGTGGCCACGACCAGTGCGAGCCGACGCCCGGACACGATCAGCTCGTGGCGACCGAACGGAGGAACTCGTGGATGAGCCGCTCCTGCTGCTCGTTGGTCGCGCCGGACAGCTTGATCGACTTGTCACCGATAGCCAGCTCCACGGACCGTCCCGCGGGAGCATGTCTCAGCCAGCCGCGAACCGTGGTGACCAGGTTGCCGATGGCACTCGCCGAGGAACTGAGCGTGACAAGGAGGGCACCCACGGCGGCGACATCGAATCCCCTCGTTCCTGCGGGGGCCGGCCCGGCACTGACGCGTTCGACATCATCAACGTCGAGCTCCAGAAGCTCTCGTCTCAGGGCGAGCGTCAACTCGTCCAGCCGCTCACTGTCCGCCTCGACATCAGCGATACTCACCACCAACGTGTCGCTCACGGAATCCCCTCCGAACATCCCATCAGCCGCTTGGCAGGCTATACCCACAGATGGCCCAGAGGCATGGCGCCGCGTTAGGCGGGAGTGGCTGCGGACAGGGCGCGCGCCTCGGCCTCGATGCCCTCGGCGATCGTCTGCACGTGCTCGACGATCACAGGGTCGGCGCAGATGCCGAACGACAGTGTGTCCCCGTACGAGATCACCGCCACGCGCAGCGCGTGACGCTCGCTGATCTCGGCGATCGAGTACAGCGCGTCGACCGGTGCCCCGAGCAACGTCACCGGGACCCGAGGTCCGGGGACGTTGGAGACGTTGACCGCGAAGCTGCGCGGGCTCCGCTCGATGCGCGCGCACAGCCGCGCCAGCGAGGGCGAGATGTCGCTCAGGTGACGCAGCAGCCTGTCCATCGTCTGCGCGTCGTCGTCGGCCTTGCGTACCGAGGTCGCCGCCTGTGTCTCGCGCAGCCTGGCCACCGGGTCCGGTTCGTTCAGTGACAGGTTGATGCTGAAGAAGGAATCCCGGTTCGCGGCATCGTTGTTCCCGTCGTGCAGGCTGACCGGAACCTTCACCCGGACGGTGCCGAGGTGACCGTGGTGCTCCAGCACCCAGCGTCGCAGGCCGCCGGCAACGCTGGTGAGGACGGCATCGTTGAGCGTCGCTCCGCAAAGGCGCTTGGCCGCGAGATGCAACCGGTCCAGCCCAGTCGAGGCGAACGCGATCTCGCGGCGGGTCCCGATCCGCCCGGCGAACGGCGAGCTGTCACGGGTTCGGGCGAACTCACGCACCACGAAGCCGCCCAGGTGTGCGCGGCGTCGTGCGTCGTCATCGGCATGTGACAGAGCGTGGCGGTGTGCCGGTCCGGCAGTGGGCGAGGGATCCCACAACAAGTCGTGGGCGTACCGCATCAATGTGGTGCCGTCTGCCAGCGCGTGGTGGACGCGCCAGACGAGCGCGGCTCCCCCGCCGTGCACGGGAACGAGGTCGATACGCCACAGCGGCCGCGACCGGTCCAGCCGCTCCGCGAAGACGTCGGCGACCACTGAGCGCACGGTCGCAGGTTCCCGGGGCGCACCGGGCATCTCGGTGACGTGAGCCGCGAGGTCGAACCGGTCGTCGCTCACCCACGCCGGCCCGGCGGGGGTCTCGGCCAACCGGCGGGTCAGGGCGGGCGTCGATTCAAGGCGCTCGGCGACCCGTGCGCGCAGGTCCGCCAGACGGGGCGCCCCAGCACCCACAAGGATGACTTTGCAGGTGTGCCCGACGACGATGGCGCTCTCCAACGCAAGAATTGCCTGATCCTCCGACGTCAGCGCGTACGACTCCACGCTGACATTGAAGACGCAGCCGGTGCCCCGAGTCGAGGAGAAGTGGACAGGCCCGATCCTGTGCTGCACATGGCTTCGGAGCCCGCCATGCTGGTTCGCACCCGCGGACGGCGGCAGTCTGGACAGCGGCGCGGTCGTCAACCTCGTCCTCGCGGAGAGCGAGACCCCCTTCGGTGGTCGCCGGACCGTACGCTCGGGCCTGCACGCTTGCTCCTGATCGCCAGCCGAGGAGGTTCCGTGTCGCGCGCTGCCACTCGATTCCGCACGATCCTGCCCTACTCGGGCCGCACCGCCCTCGGCGCAACCATCGCCGGCGGCGTACTGAGCGGCCTGGCGTCGGCTCCTGAGCGAATGAGCCGGCTGTTTCGGCGGCGGTTCCCGACGGTGGCCGTGACCGGGATGACAGGAGTCGGCAAGACCCGGCTCGCCGACCGGCTCGCGCGACGCACGTCCGGACAAAGCGGGCCCGAGGTCGGCTCGGCGGTGCTGGAACGCCGTACCCGCCGCTCCCCCCGGTTGCAGGGCTTCCGTTTCCTCGTGGTGCCTGGCGACAACGCGGCAACCCGGCTCGGTGCCCTCGATGAGGTCTTCCACGACGAACCCGTCGATGGCGTGATCCACGTGGTCGCGAATGGTCACGCCACACCGCGGCGCACGGCAGGCACGACCGGCCAGGCGACCGCTACCCGCGAGGAGCAGCTCGCCGCCGAGCTCGAGGACTGGGCGATCACCTCGCACCGCATCGCCTCCATGGCCGTACGCCGCGACCAGCCGGTCTGGCTCGTCATCGCGGTGACCAAGGCCGATCTCTTCGCCGATCAGCTGGACGAGGTCGTGCACTACTACTCACCGGGAAGTGGCTCCCCGTTCGGCGAAAAGCTCGACGAACTTCGAGCGCTGGCTGGTGGCGCGAAGCTGTCGGTCGACGTGCTTGCCGTGACCAGCCAGGGCGGGGACCGCACGTCAGCCATCTCGGCCAAGAGGGCCAGTGCGATGGTCGAGGCACTAGCGGTCCGGCTCGACCAGCTCAGCGGTCACATCTGAGCCATGCGGCTAGCGAGCACGAGAGGACGGGCCATCGACGACCACCGAATGCAGGCTGGTGGGGACCTGGTGGTGATCACCCCGGGCAGCCGTGACCTGGGTGTCCGACCGTTGATGACGTGGTCGCGATCGCGAATGCCCTCGGAGGATCTGCCTCGCCCGCTCACTCGGCGAGCTGACACAAGGCTGGCGTCCTCGGACGGGTGCCTGTGCCCCAGCGCAACCGGCTCCCCCCGAGCCGCTGGGTGCACGGGTGCGCTGGTCAGCTCGCCGGTTCGGCGTACGGCGTCAGTAGCTGGTCGACCGGCGCGTGATCGTCGGTCAGCACCTGCGCGTCACCGACCCAATCATCCAGCTCCGCCCCCGTGATCATTTCCCACCCGGTGCCTCGGTCGTCGAGCCGCGCGGAGACCGCGCCGACGTCGACCGGACTATCGGAGGCAATGACGACGAGGTTGCCGCCGCCCTCGCGCGACAGCGTCGCCGGCGAAGCGGTCAGGGCGACGTGGTCGAACAGGTCCCGCAGCGTGGCGACTGCCGACCGAGCGAAGGCCAGCGGTCCGTGGTCTATCAGGTTCGCGACGTACATCCCCTCGGCGGTCAGGACCCGGCGCACCTCGGTCATCGCCTCCCGGGTGGTGAGGTGCCAGGGCACGGAGATTCCCCCGAAGGCGTCCCCCACCACGAGGTCCCGGCTGTGGTCGTCGAGCCTCTGGAGGCCGAGCCGGCCGTCCTCCACCCGGACCTCGATGCCGTTCCCGGTCTCGAGACCCAGCCGATCCCGGTCGATGCTCACCACGCCCCCGTCGATTTCCGACACCACGCTGTTCGTGCCCGGCCGCACGCGGTCCAGGTAGCGCGGCAGTGTCAGTCCCCCACCGCCGAGGTGGTAGGCCTGCAGCGCCGCACCCTCGGGAAACGCGGTGTCAACGACGGACGCGATCGCCTGGACATACTCGAAGTGCAGGTAGGTGGGGTCGTCGAGGTCCACGTAGGAGTGGCGTACTCCGTCGAGGACCAGCGTGCGGCCCGCGTCGCGGTCCGGATCCGGAAGCACCGACGCACAGTGGTAGACCGTCTCGGCATCGCAGCCGCCCGGTGCCGCAGCCGCGGCGACCCCCCCGAGGAGCACGACCGCGGCGGCGACGGCGCTTGCGCGGCGACCCGAGGCGCCGGCAGCGACGGCCACCGAGGCGAGCACCAGGAGCACACCGAGGCCGACCAGGATGCCGCTGACCGCGACGTGGGTGATCAGCACGAAGCCGGTGAGCACGGTGCCGGCGATGGCACCGGCAGTGCCGATCGCCGACAGTCGACCGACCACGGTCCCGGTCTCGTGCAGGCTGGTCAGCCGCAGCTTGGTCACTATCGGAGTCACCGCCGACAGGGCGGCTCCCGGGACGAACATCGCCAAGGTCGCGACCAGGAGCAGCAGGCCCGCGTCGCCGCTCGACCCTGTGACCCGCACGAGAACGGGGGTGAGGGCGACCGCGACACCAGACAGCGCCAGAAGCGGCCCCAGGGTGCGCCGCGGCGGCACCGTGTCGGCCATGCGCCCGCCTGCCCACGACCCCACGGCGATGGCGGTCAGCGCCAATCCGATCACCAGCGTGCTGGTCTCGAGCGTGAGGCCCAGGTACGGCGCGAGCAGTCGGAGCATGACCAGCTCGACGACCAGGACCGCTGCGGAGGACCCGAACACGAGCCCGGCGGCGGCGTTTGGTCCGAGCGTGCCAGCAGGCTCGGGCGGTGGCGGTGTGGTGGCGGCGGACACGCCCCGATCATCCCTGAGAGCGAGCCGGGCCCGTTTCGCGGCCGCGACGGGCCCAGTGGGGCAACGTCAGGCCGTCCCATTCCCTTGACCCGGGGGATCCGCGCGTCGACGACGACCGACCCACACCCCCTGTCCACGCGATACCGCCGAGCAGGCGGCAGAAGGAACAACACCCCGACGGAAACCGGGTCGCGTGATGGTGCGTCCAAGCCGTGACCGCAGCACCCCATGCATCGGGAGTATCACCATGAGGACGACGGCAGCCGCGATGTGGATGGCGCTTGTGCTGACGGGATGCGGCGCCGCTCAGGTGGGCTCGGGAGGACCTGCTCCTGACCCGAGCGATGAGCAAGAGAGGCCAGTGCTCAACGTGGGTTCGTGGACTCCCGGCGATCTGAGCATGCTGGCGCGCGGCGGTGGCCGGGTGAGTGTCGACGACGCAGGGTGCGTTCACCTTCAGGTGGCTGGTCGAGCCGCAGTCGACGTTGTCTGGCCGGCCGGCTATAGCGTGGACGAGCGTGCTGGCCGTGTCGTCGTACGCAACGCACGCGGCGATGTGGTGGTCCGAGAGGGTGACGCGATTGTGGTCGGCGGTGGGTTCGCCCACAGCGACGAGCTCCGCTGCCACGCCGGCGAGTCAGGTGGCGTCTTCCACGTTCAGCAGCGATTGCGCCCACGAGCGAGTGCCGCGTGATTGTCGCCGCGCGATCCACGGCGCCTCAGCATCGTCCGCCGACCATGGCCCGTCCCGCCGCCGGTCACCGTCCTCGGTCTCCTCGGCCAGACGGTGGGTCGACCCGAGCATGGGCACGTGCCCGTTCACGGCGGTGAGGAATGGCTCCTGGTCCAGCCGCTAGGAGGTCACCGGCGCCGTCGCGCCGACGCCTGAGCCAGGATCCGTGGGATCGTGGTCGGCGCGGCCAACAACATGCGCCACCCAACGGGCCGCACTGGGACTGTGAACAGATCGTGCGGCAGAGCCGCCTGGCAGAACCGCCGGACTCACAAAGCCGCTGGGCGAAGGGCATGGATGACATGGACATCACTGTGTTGGGCACTGGAGTGGTGGGGCGAACCCTCGCGGCTGGCCTGGCGGAGCAGGGACACAGCCTGAGTGTGGGTACTCGTGACGTGGCCGCTACGTTGGCCCGTACTGAGCCCGACGGCATGGGCAACCCACCCTTTCGGCAGTGGCACGACGACCACACCGATATCGAGCTGCTCAGGTTCGCCGATGCCGCCGCAGGGGCCGAGGTAGTCGTGAACGCGACCGCCGGAGGGGCGTCACTACAGATCTTGGAGGCGGCGGGGTCGGGCAACCTCGCCGGCAAGGTCCTCATGGACGTCGCCAACGCGCTGGACTTCTCGCTCGGCATGCCGCCGACCCTGTCGGTGGCGAACACCGACAGCCTTGGCGAACAGATTCAGCGGACCCACCCGCTGGCGAAGGTCGTCAAGACACTGAACACCATGACCGCTGCGGTGATGGTGAACCCGGCGCGGCTCGAGGGCGGCTCGGAGGTCTTCGTGGCGGGCGACGATGCAGAAGCCAAGGACACCGTGCGGAGCTTCCTCCGTGGCTTCGGGTGGCCGGACGCGAACATTGTGGATCTCGGCGGCATCCGTGGGTCGCGGGGGAGCGAGATGTACCTTCCGCTGTGGCTGAGTCTGATGGGCGCTCTAGGGACCGCGGAGTTCAACATCAAGCTCATGAGAGCCAGGCGTCATGAGTCAGGCCACTGAGCTGACGTGATGAAGCAGTCGGATCGGGGCTCCGGGAAGCTAGACCGGTGCGCTGTGCTCGGGCACAGGCTTGGTCATGCCGCCTTGGGGCCCGCGGACGGGTGGAGCCAACGGTGAGGGCTCGACGAGGAGCAGACGGGCGAGCCAGTCAGGCAGCCACCAGTTCCACCGGCCGAGGAGAACGACCAGCGCCGGCACCAGGAGAGCGCGCACGATGGTCGCGTCAATGAGGATGCCAACGCCGAGGGCGGTCCCCAGCACCTTGATCTCCGTCCCAGGGGCTGAGGCAAGAGCGGCGAAGGCAAAGAAGAGAATGAGCGCAGCGGAGGTGACCAGCCGACCGGTGCGCCCAATTCCGGTCACCACCGCCTTGGCGGTGTCGCCGGTGGCGTCGTACTCCTCACGCATGCGGGCCAGGATGAATACCTCGTAGTCCATGGAGAGCCCGAAGAGGAAAGCGAAGATGACTACCGGCACCCAGAAGGTGATGGCGCCGGTGGCCGAGACGTCGAACACGGCGTCCGAGCCGTTGCCCAGTTGCCAGAAGAACACGACCGTGCCGAACACTGCGGCCAGCGAGATCAGGTTCAGCAGCACGGCTTTGAGCGGCAGCAGGACCGAACGGAAGGTCCGTACCAGGAGCAGGAAAGTGATCAGCGCGATCAGGGCCAGCACGTAGGGGAACTTGTCGTACACGGCCGTGAAGTAGTCCTCGACCGTTGCGCCGGCACCGGTGACGAGCACCTGGCCATCGACCGACTGCTCGACCGCTGAGCGCACGGCGGCGACGACTTCGTTGCTGGCACTGTCGACAGTGGCGACCTCGGGGAGTACGTCGATGACGGCGACGTCGGCACTGTCCTCGCCTACTGTGGCGAGCTGGACGCCGTCCACGCCCCCCGCGGATCGAGCGGCCCGGTCCGCCTGTCCGGTCGGCACCAGCACCTCGATCGGCGTCAGCACACCCTCGCCCACACCTGCGGATGTCAACGTCGTCAGCGTGTCGTAGGCGGGGCCGCTGCGGGCCAGCGAGGCGACGTCGGCGTTGCCGATCTTGATGCTGAAGACCGGGGCGATGAGCAGTCCCAGCACCACGGCCGCGACCAGGGCGGCGAGGCCGCGTCGGCGCACGATTCGCTCAGCCCAGGCCGTCCAGCCCCGCGAGGCCGTGCCTTCGCTGCGGATGCGCGGCCAGTCGACCCGTGGCCCGATGCTCGACAGCAGCGCCGGAAGCAGGGTGAGGACGACAGCAACACTGATCAGCGGGATGAGCATGCCGCCGATGCCCATGGAGCGTAGGAACGGCACCGGCACCACGATGAGTGCCACGAGGCTGATGGCGACGGTGCCACCGGAGGCCAGAACCGCATGGCCGGCCGTCTTCATGGCAGTGACGACTGCGTCCTCGTTGTCGCGGCCGGCGGCGCGCTCCTCCCGCCACCGCGACACCAGGAGCAGGGAGTAGTCGATGGCGACGCCGAGGCCGATGAGCGAGATCAGGAACTGGACGACGAAGTTGACCTCGCTGAACGTGGTCAGCCCTAGCACGATCAGGAACGTGGTGAGGATGGAGACGGCGGCGATGAGCAACGGCACGAAGGCGAGGAAGGAGGCGAAGACGAACAGCAGCACCACCAAGGCACCCGCACCCCCCAGTAGCGTCTCCGCCAGCACACTCGGTCCTTCACTGTCACCACCCTCGGACAGCAGCCCGTACGAGGTCAGCCCACTCTCGAGGCCCGCCTGCCCGGCGGCCGCTTCGAGGACCGGCTCGATCTCGGCTGCGATCCCGGGACCGAAGGACTGTGCCATCGGCCCCTGAATGAGCGCGAAGGTGGTGCGCTCGTCGTCGCTGAGGAACGCCCTATCGCCAGTGCTCGGGTAGCTCGTGAGGCGGATCCCGGGGACCGCTTGCTCAACGTCTCTGTAGACACCGGCGACATCACTGCGCCGGTCGGGCACCCCTTGTCCCTCAGGCACGGTGAGCACGGCGACGTAGGTGTCAAAGGTGGTGACCCCGTAGCTCTCGATGAGCTGCTGCTCGGCTGTGTCGCCGGGCTGGCCGGGCAAGGAGAAGTCGAAGGTGAGCCGATCGCTGAGTTGGCTGGCAGACCATCCACCGAGCAGGAAGAGCACGAGCCAGATCCCGCCGACGATGCGGCGGTGGTGGATGACGGTGCGGGCGAGACTCTCCACGCGGACTCCTCGAGAACATCAGTAAGTCTCGGCTCGCAACTCTTCAGTCGGTCGCCGTCGGGCCGGTCGCCGCTGTGGTCCCGAGGACGGTGAGCGGCGACCGGCCCATGGGTCAGGAGTGGACCGCTTGCGGGCGGGACTGCGCGCGCACGACGGCAGGCAGGCGCACCGCCTGCCAGAGTGCGGACAGCCCGACCAGCCCGTAGACCACCCGGCTGAGGACGTTGGTCTCGCCGAACTCCATCCCGAACAGGGTCGCCACCAGGTCGAACTCCGCCACAGCGACCAGACCCCAGTTGACACCTCCCACCACCAGAAGTGCCAGGGTGACTGCATCCACCTTGCTCATGTCTAACCTCCGTCTAGAGTTTGTCGAGGAGGAAAGTACCCAAGCCGCCGGACACTGTCAAAAGATCGTCCAAGGTATGTAGAGTGCTGCGGCATGGCCGAGGCTCCCGTGACACTGCTCCGCATCGGCGAGCTCAGCCGACGACTGGGGATCAGCGAGCACGTCCTACGCGCCTGGGAACGACGGTACGGAATCCCCGCGCCGGTCCGCTCCGACGGCGGATACCGGTTGTACACCTCCGCCGACGAGGCTCGGATCCGCCGCATGCAGACACACATCACCGACGGCCTGTCGGCGGCACAGGCGGCGCGGGCAACCCTCACCGAGCACCCGAGCACCACTTCCCCCGCTACGAGCGGGGGGGCATCAGGCACCGGCCCTGCTGCCACGGTGGAGGCGCTGGCCCTCGCCCTTGACGCCTTCGACGAGCCCACCGCACAGGCCGCTCTCGACAGGCTGCTCAGCGACTACACCGTGGAATCCGTGCTCCGCGATCTCCTACTGCCGTACCTTCGTCGCCTGGGAGAACGCTGGGAGAGTGGCGAGATCAGCGTCGCTCACGAGCACTTCGCCAGCAACCTCCTCCGCGGCCGACTCACCAACCTGGCCAGAGGCTGGGGCAATGGCAATGGACCCACAGCCGTTCTGGCCTGCGCACCAGGCGAACAACACGACCTCCCCCTCCTCATGCTCGGCATCGCGCTCAACCGGCTCGGATGGCGCATCGTCTATCTCGGCGGCGACACGCCGATCGACGTCCTCGGCCAGGTCGCCGAGCGCGGCCGCCCGGTCCTCGTCGTGCTCGCCCTGACCAACCCACAACGGCTGCGCGGACACCGGGAGCACCTCACTCAGCTCGCCGACACCTGCTCACTGGCGATAGCCGGCGCCGGCGCCACCTCCTCCCTGGCCAGACAGACCGGAGCACAGCTGCTCACCGCCGACCCCGTCACAGCAGCCGAACAGATCCACCACCAGCGTGACCAGGAGTCCAACGCCGAACACCATGCTCCGGCAGGCCTGGCACGGATGCCAGAGTGACCTCGAGAACTGAGCGACCCTGACATGGCCGGACAGAGTCGCTTCGGATGGCGAGCCGTCCGCGCCCCGGGTTCCCGGCGCGCGTGGGGAGGAGTGTGGGATGCCGCCGCATCCGGTGATCGCCGTGGTCATGGACCAGCCGGAGACCCGCTCAGCGCTCGGGGCCGATCTGCGGCGGCGGTACGGCGCGGACTACACGATTCTGGAGCTGGGATCCGACAATGTCGTCCCGGTCCTCAGCGACGTGCACAGCCTGGCGGTGGTGATCTCCACGGTGGAGTTGGCGGGCCGGGTGATGGGCGTCGAGGTGCTGGGCGGTGTGCGTCGCGCCCATCCTGATGCCCGCCGAGTGCTGCTGGTCGATCGTGGCCAGTGGGCCAGCCATCCCGTACGGCGGGCGATGGTGCTGGGCCAGGTGGAGGGCTATCTGTTTGTTCCGTGGATGCCGCGTGAGCAGTGGCTGCATCTACCGATGGCCGAGTACCTCGCCGACTGGAGCCGCACCCAGAGGCCCGAGATCGTCGCGGTCACCGTGGTCGGTCGGCGCTGGGACGATCGTTCACATGCACTGCGCGACATGCTGTCGCGGGCGAGCGTGCCGTTCGCGTTCCATGACGCCGACTCCGAGCCTGGCCGCGCAGCGATCGCTGACATGCGACTCGACAGCTCGGTGCTTCCCGTCGTGAGGTTTCACACGGGGGAGGTCGCGGTTGACCCGAGCGACATCACCATCTCGGAGCTGCTCGGGTTCCGCGCGACGCGGCCTGGGCTCTTGTGCGACGTGGCGATCATCGGGGCGGGACCTGCGGGGTTGTCGGCGGCGGTGTACGCCGCGTCTGAGGGTCTGTCGACCGTGATCATCGATCCGAGCGTTCCCGGGGGACAGGCGGGGACGAGCTCACGCATACGCAACTACTTGGGCTTCCCACGGGGCCTCAGCGGCAGCGAGCTCACGAACCGCGCGACCGAACAGGCTTGGCTGTTCGGCGCTGAGTTCGTCCTGGCGCGGCGCGCGGAACGGCTGCACCGGTCAGAGGTGGGCTATGTGGTCAGCCTCAGCGACAGCACCGACGTGACCGCCCGTGCCGTCGTGCTCGCAACCGGCGTGGAGTGGCGCCGGCTCGGGGTACCGTCCGTGGAGGCACTGTTGGGAGTCGGTGTGTATTACGGGGCGGCCGGTGCTGAGGCTGACGCCCTTGAGGGTGAGCCTGTCTTTGTGGTCGGTGGCGGCAACTCCGCCGGCCAGGCCGCGGTCCACCTCGCCCGGCACGCCGAGAGCGTCACGATCCTGATCAGGAGCCAGTCGCTGGCAGCCTCGATGTCGGACTACCTGATCGGCCAGCTCGAAGCGGTCGAGAACATCCATGTCCGCGCAATGACCGAGGTGGTCGGGGCGTCGGGACAGACGAGGCTGCAGCGGCTGACCCTGCGCCAGCGTCGAACGGGAACCGAGGAAGAGGTCGCCGCGACAGCGCTGTTCGTGATGACCGGCGGGCAGCCCCACACCGACTGGCTGCCTGAGGAGGTCCAGCGTGATTCCCACGGCTATGTCCTGACCGGAGACGACGTCTCATCCGCCACTCTGGCCCGAGCGCCGCTGTTCCTCGAGACCAGCCTGTACGGGGTGTTCGCCGTCGGCGACGTCCGACATGGGGCCACGAGACGGGTGGCCCCGTCGGTGGGCTATGGCGCCATCGCTATCAGCCTGGTCCATCAGTTCCTCGCCGAGCATGACTAGCGCCGGGAGGCAACCACGGTGGCCCGAAGTCACCCTACGGGGCTCACAGAGGCTGGTCGGGCTGGCGTCAACCGGCCACGGCGGACGACCAGCACGGCGGCCAAGCTCGAGGCGAGACCCCATGCCAGCAGCACCAGAACCACGCTGCTGAGTGACCCGACATGCCCTCCCGTCACCAGTTGGCTGGCGGCGTTGACGTACGCGGTGAGTGGCAGGAGGCCGTTGAGCGTCTGGAGAATCCGGGGTGCCGTCTCGATCGGGATCACATTGCCGAGCGCGGCTGCCTGCACGATGAGGAGCATCACGAATGCGGCGACGCCGAACCAGCCCAGAACCCACCGGAGCGTCAGCGCAACGAGCGTGAACACTGCCGCAGCGAGGAGGGTCAGCAGTGCCAGCGGCGAGGCGGATGCAGTGCTCACGTTCAGCAGTGGCAGTGCAGCGAGCACGGCGACAGCCTGTATCGAGGCGATACCGACGGCGGGGCGCAGCTGGACCGACGTCAAGCGGCCCGAGGACACTGGAGCCGCCGCGTGGCGCAGCACGTGTGCGAGGTCGCGGCCCGAAGTGCTGAGCAAGGCGGCGAACCACAGCACGAGACCGAGAATGAGCGCTAGCAGCCACCCGTTGCCGTGATGGGTGTGCTGCACCGTGTTCGACAGTACGACGGGCTCGCTGACCACGTGGGTGAGGGCCTTCTTCTGGGACTTCGAGTAGGTGGGACTCTGGGAGGCTCCTTTGGCCAGCCCCCGGCTCAGCTGGTTCGCACCCTTCTTCACTGAGTCCGCGCTGCTGTCGAGCGAGGTGCTGCCGGAGGCGAGCTGTGCACCGCCCGTGGCCGCCGCCGACGCACCCTCGGCCACCGAAGAAGCGCCGTCGTCCACCTGCGTCGCACCCTGGGCGACGGTGGACGCCCCATCGCGTACCCGGGCGGAGCTGTCTGCCAGCTTGCCGCTGGCCCGGTCCAGTGACCCCGCTCCCCGGGCCAGTGCGCGCGCCCCGCCAGCCAGTTGCTGTGCTCCTGCGGCGAGCTGGTGGGTGGCCCCCGCCGCCTTCGCCGATGCTTTCGACACGCCCACTGCCCCACCGGCGAGACGACGTGCCCGGTCGCGAGCGCGGGTGAGCGCCGCGCAGAACCGCTCACCGGCGCCGGCCCGCTCACAGACACGTGCCAACACGTACAGGTTGACGGTGACGAGCTCGGTCCCCCGTGCGACCCGCTCCGTCGCGTGGGCGACCTTGCCGACGCCGCGGGCGACCTGGCCTGACGTGTCGGCGAGCAGCCCAGCCTTGCCCGCCAGCGTGCGGGAACTCCGCGCGAGGTCTCCCGCTCCGCGGTGCAGCTCGCGCGCACCGACGCTGAGCTGTGACGAGCCGCGTGCCAGGTCCTGAGCACCGGTGGCCAGGGATCCGGTGCCCCTGGTGAGGTCGGCTGCTCCGGACGACAGCTGGCCGAGGCTCGACGCCAGGTCGTTGGTGTTCTCGTCGAGGCTCTTGGCTCCCGAGGCCAGCTGGTCGGTGCCCGAGGCGAGTTCGGCCGAGCTCGACGCTGCCTGTTGATTGGATTGTGCGATCTGATTGAAGCCGTCGTACACCTGGCCCAGGTAGCCCTGTGTGGTCTGAAGTCCGAGCGATGTTGCGGCGGCGTCCGCGATCGCCTGGCTGATGAAGGGCACCGTCGAGCTGGCCGCACCGTTGCTCGTGAGTTGCAGTCGTCCCTGGGTGGGGTGGTCGGTGCCGGAGGAGACGACCGACTTGGAGAAGTCCGAGGGGATGGTCAGGACGGCGTAGTAGTCACCGTCTCGCAGCCCGGTGTTGGCGTCGTTGCGGTCGGTGAGCTTCCAGTCGAGGTTCGGGCTGGACGTGTCCGGCTCGGTGAGGGCGGCGGTGAGCGAACGTCCTGCGGCCATGGGTTGCGGCTTCTGGATGATGGTGTCGCCGTTGACCACGGCCACCGGGATGCGATCGAGATTCGTGTCCCGTCCGGTGGTTGACCACACCAGAACCGTCGCGGCCAGCAGCGGCACCACCAGAGCGATGACGGTGACGCGGGCCCACCGCTGCCGCCGCGAGGCTTGTGTCTTGTCGATCACGATCGCGTCTCCTCGACTGAGGTCTCCTCGGCTGCGGTTTCTCCGCGGTCCCGCACCGGCTGGCGCAGGTGTAACGACGGTGACGGGGTGCCGGCGATGAGCGCCACGGTGACGTCCTCCCCACTGAGAGCCTCGGCCAGTCGTGCCCCTATGGCCGCCAGATCGGGGTCTGTGGCGTCGAGCGGAGCCACCACCACAAGTCGGGCCCCTCCGGCCACGGCGAGCGCCGTCTCCAGGGCAGCGGCCTGTGCCGTCCGGGCAACGGTCGGCGGTGTGCTCGCGCCGACGACCGTCTCGCCCAGTCGTTCAACGAGCGCCTTGGCCGTCTGTACGAGAGCGTGCCGATGGCGCCGCGACCGCACGGTGACCTGGGCTCTTGACTCGATCTGCTCCTCCAAGGACTGCACCTCGTCGCCGGGTCGACCCACCTCGATAAAGGCGGTCGTCTGCTGCACAGCGGATGCCTGCTCCGGCAACAGCAGTCCATCTATGACGAGCTCACCAGCGATTGGGCGTCGTCGTCCCACCAACACCAGCCCGAGCTCGACCGGGTCCACGTCGGACGGGACGTCAATTGTGGCGACCTGTCCCGGTGCGACAGTGATGGCCAGGGCGTCGGCGGCGGCCGACACGACAAGGTCGGTCGCGCGAACGGCAGCAGGCCCATGCGCCTCGTCCCACCGCTGGTACTCGACCCGGCGGTGCATGGCCGCGCCCTCCACGTCGACCGACGGCAACCGGCGCTCAAGCCATGACGGCAGCCACCACGCGTGACGACCAAGCAGTACCAGGATCGCTGGGACCAGGGTCATCCGGACCAGGAAGGCGTCAACGAAGACGCCGACGGCGAGGCCGAACGCGATCGGTTTGATGGTGCTCGAGCCGTTGGGGATGAAGGCCACGAAGACGCTGACCATGATCAGCGCGGCGGCCGTGACGACCACTGAGGAGGCGCGAAACCCGTTGACCACGGCCGTGCGCGGGTCGCGGGTGGAGACGAAGTCCTCGCGCATCGCTGAGACGAGAAACATCTCGTAGTCCATGGCCAAGCCGAACAGAACGCCCATCAGGAAGATGGGCAGGAAGCTCACGATCGGCCCCTCCGACAATCCCGGCGCCCAGGCGTCGAGCCATCCCCACTGAAACACCGCCACCACGGCGCCAAGCGCAGCCCCGACAGAGAGCAGGTACCCGAGCGTGGCCTTGACCGGCACCGCTACTGATCGGAACACCACCATCAGCAACAGCAGCGACAGGCCGATGACGATGCAGGCGAAGGGCAGCAGTGCCTCGGTGAGTCGGTCGGACACGTCGATGTTGATGGCGGTGGGCCCGGTGACGAGGATCTCGTCCACGTCATACTGGTTCTCCCAACCAGGGCTGCGCTCTCGCAGCTGGGCCACCAACGTCGCGGTTGACTCAGCGGTCTGTCCCGCCTTGGGTATGGCCTGAATGAGGGCGGTGTCGCCGCCCTCGTTGGGAGTCGCCTGGGTCACGGCCACGACACCGTTCACGTTGCCAACCGCCTTGGCCAGCTTGTCGACGGTGCTCACCGGGTCGCTGCTTGTGATGACTCCCGCGGTCAGCGTCAGAGGAGCGTTGTAGCCCTCCCCCAATGCCTTGGTGATGGCGTCGTAGGTCTGCCGTTCCGGGGACGCCTCGGGCGCCGTGCTGTTGTCCGGCAGAGCGAGCTCAAGGCTGGTCGCCGGGACAGCGACGACGAGCAGGGCGGCCACGACCGTCCCGATCGTCAGAACTGGATGGCGCGAGACGAGTGTCACCCACCGGGTCGAGACACCGCCGCGCGTCCTGTTTGCCGGCCGGTGTCGTCGCCCCGGCAACCCCCGCCGGCGCGCACGCGGGCGAAGCCTCGAGCCGAAGAGCAGCGCAATGGCCGGGAGCAGGGTGAGCGCGACCAGCACGGCAACGGTCACCGCCACCGCCGCCGCGAGACCCATCACGGTGAGCACAGGGATGCCCGCCACGGTGAGCCCCGTAAGGGCGATGACCACGGTGGCGCCCGCGAACACGACAGCGCTGCCGGCGGTGGCCAGCGCGCGCCCCATCGCCTCGCCCGGAGGCACCCCGTCGCCCAGCTGTCGCCGGTAACGCGACAGGGTGAACAACGCGTAGTCGACGCCCACCGCAAGACCCAGCATTTCCGCCAGCGTCGGCGACGTGCTCGAAACGGTGACGAACTGGGAGGTCACCACCACCGCGCTCAGTGTCACTCCCACCCCGATGAGGGCAGTGAGGATCGGCATGCCGGCCGTGATGAGAGAACCGAACGTGATGCACAGGATCAGGAACGCCACCATCAGCCCCAGCAGCTCCGGGAGCTTGCTCTCGTCGGCGGTGCTCTTGTACGCGTCACCGCCAACGTCGGTGGTGACAGGCGACCCGGAACCCGATGCCCCCGCCACCTGCACCCCGTCAAGCGTCCGCTCGGAGGGGAGCTGCTGCGCGAACAGCGCCTGTCCCAGGGTCGACCGGCCGTCGGGCGAGATCACCGGATCGTCAGCAGCCAGCGGGTTGCTCATGCTCACGTGCTCGACCTCATCGACCCGGTGCGCCAACCGCTTCACCGCTGAGGCGTTCGCGGAGTCGGTGATCTTGCCGCTCGCTGCTGTGAACAAGATCTGGGCGCTCGTCCCAGACTGGTTGAACCGATCGAGCAGCAGGTCCTGACCCTGCTGCGACTGCGTGCCCGGAACGGTGAAGGTATCGTCGTAGTTGTCCCCCAGCGCCACCGAGGCACCCACGATCCCGGTGAGCACGACCATCCAGACGCCGATGAACAACCCTCGACGGCGGGCGATGGTCAGGCCCAGCCGGTACAGCATGATGGACATGAGCTCTTCGCTCCCCACTGCCCGCCGCCCGTGGCGTCCACATGGTGGCACAGCGGCCTGTGCCGATGAAGTCAGGCGCACGGGTGCGTTCGGTTCGGGGATGACCGTCGCGCGGTGGGTATCGCTAGTGAGATCGTCCCGCGTACGTCGAAGCCCGGCCGGCACCGTGACATACATGTCAGCGCGGGAGCGAGACCACCACCCACCAGGTCCCGTGCGGGCCGGCGAGCCCGGGCGACACCGTGCTCTGACTCCCCATCCGGCGTCGAGCGCACTGCCCAGACACAGCACTGGTGAGTGAGCACAGGCCGCAACCGCGTCCCCACTCGACGAGGCGGCTCAGCTCAGGTCGAACACGAGCCTGGCGGGGACGCGTCCAGCGAGTACGTCCTCGAAGCAGTCGTTGACGTCCTCAAGCTGTCGTGTCTCGGCGATCACCCTGGTTCGCCCCTGGGCATGCATGTCAAAGCACTCGGCCAGGTCGTTGCGGGTACCCACCAGCGACCCGATGACCGAGATGCCTTTGAGGACCGTCTCGAAGACTGGCAGCTCCAGCCGGTTGTCGGCAGGCAGTCCCACCAGGACGAGCCGGCCGTTGGGATTCAGGGATGCGTGCGCGATCCGCATCGAGGCGGGTGAGGGCACCGTCACGACGGCGACGTCCACGCCACCGAGCGCGTCGGTCTCGGCCCGCTGGTTGCCACGCCCGTCGATAACGTGGTCGGCCCCGAGCTCCTTGGCCAGCTGCAGCTTGTCGTCCTCGACATCCACGGCAATGGTGCGCGTCCCGAAGATATCGGCGTACTGCAGTGCGAGGTGGCCGAGTCCTCCGATGCCGACGACCATGGCTGTCTCGGTGGGTTGCGGATGCGCCACCTTGAGCGCCTTGTACGTCGTGACGCCGGCACAAGTGATAGGTGCTGCGTCGAACGACGACACGCCGTCCGGCACCTTGACGGCATGGCTGGCGTAGCCGATCGCATACTCCGCATAGCTGCCGTCGATGGTGTAGCCCATGTACTGCGGCGTCGGGCAGTAGGTCTCCCAGCCGGTCACGCAGTAGCGACAGTGGCCGCAGGCGTGACCGAGCCAGGGCAAGGCGACGCGGTCGCCCACCGCGACCGGCGAGCTCCCGGTCCCGACGGCGACCACGGTGCCGACACCCTCGTGTCCGGGGATCAGCGGCATCTTCGGCTTGACCGGCCAATCGCCACGCGCGGCATGAATATCGGTGTGACACAGGCCGCTCGCCTCGATCTTGACCAGCACCTGGCCGGCCTCCGGCTCACCGACCGGAACGTCACGAATCTCCAGCCGAGCGCCGAGCTCTGGGACAACGGCAGCCTTCATGATGTCTCCTCATGCAGTGCGTTCGGGCTCCGCGTCCACGCGCCTGCCCGGGGACGGTCGTCCCGGTCTCAGTCAACCCAAGGGGCCGGCGGCAGATAAGGTCCGAACGCCCCGAGGGTTCCAGGACCAATGTCACCGCTGTTGCTCGACACCGCTACGACGCTTGCGCAAGCGAGATGGCGCGGAACGGGCGACACCACCCACCAGGGCGGCTTGGGTTGCTGCGAGACCACCCGTATGGGTGCCGACCGCGACCATCAGACCTGCTCCGACACGACCAGGCCCTCGGCGACGACTGTCGCGGTCTTCCTGGCCAGGACCATCTGGCCCCAGGCAGGGCCTTTGTGCCCTCGTGGGGAGCGGCTCAGTCGAGCACATTGGGACCAGCAGTCCGATGACGCTCGACCCGCCAACCGGGACGGTGACCCATGACAAGTCGTCCAGACCTGGCGACGAAGCAAGCCGCGATCGCACTTGCATGCCGCGCACCATCGGTGCACAACTCTCAACCGTGGCAGTGGCGGACGACCGAGCACACCATCCAGTTGTTGGCGGACCCCTCTCGCCGCCTCGGGCAGGTCGACCCCGATGGTCGCGACCTGGTGATCAGCTGCGGTACCGCGCTGCATCATCTGCGGATCGCTCTTGCCGCTGCCGGCTGGGCCTCCTGGGTGCACCGGCTGCCCGACCCGAGACATCCCGGCCACATTGCGAGTGTCGACATGGCGCCCATGACTCCGAGCGACGAGGACGTCAAGCTGGCGGCAGCGATCACGCGCAGGCGCTCGGAGCGCCGGCTGCTGAGCGGCTGGTCCGTTTCGACCCCGTTCCTCGATCGCCTGGCGACTGCGGCGCAAGAGAACGGCGGCATGCTCGCGGACGCAAGCGAGCCCGGCGTACGGAGCCACCTTCTCGATGCCGCCGTCGAGGCCGCGGCCCGACAGAACGGCTCCCCCGCGTACCGGGCCGAGCTCATCGAGTGGTCCGGACGGGGGCGTCTTGCCGACGACGGAGTCCCGGCCGGCAACGTTCCGGCAGGTCCCGCCGCGAATAGGGCGCTCCGGGCCTTTCCAGCGGCCGAGGTTGTCGAGGGTGACCCAGCCGTTGACGCCGATGATGCCGACCAGTTGCTCGTGCTCGCCACCACGTCCGATGACGTGCGGTCGCAGCTTCTGGCCGGAGAGTCGCTCAGCGCTGTGCTGTTGACCGGCACCGCGATGGGTCTCGCCACGTGCCCCATCACCCAGCCTCTCGAGGTGGAGACCACCAGGCGGATGGTCCGCGACGAGCTGCTGGGCGGCTGCTGGATCCCGCAGGTGCTCATCCGAGTGGGCTGGTTGCCTGCGTCGCTCGACCCGCTTCCCGAGACTCCCCGCCGGCGTCTCGACCAGGTGCTCAGCCGGTGGCCTGCGGAGGCAGCCCGATGATCCGCGCGATGCCCGGCACCGGAGTCGTCCCGGTGCTTCTCGCCGACGGACACTTGGGCATCATCCGCCCGCTCCGCGAGGCCGACGAGCAGGCCCTGCACGGCCTGGCGGAGCGCAGCTCCGAGGAGAGCCTCTACCGGCGCTTCTTCAGTGCCGGTCGGACCCAGGCCGATGCCTATGCCCACCGGTTGTGTGCGGCGGACGATGTCAGTGCGAGGGCGCTCGTGCTGGAGGTGGAGGGCGCTGTTGTCGGCATGGCGGCGGCCGAGGACGTGGAGCCTGGCGTGGCCGAGGTGGCCTTCATGGTCGAGGACGCCATGCAAGGTCACGGCGTGGGCACCCTGCTGCTCACGAACCTCGCGGCCACCCAGCGGCGACGGGGTGTCACGACCTTCGAGGCCGAGGTGCTGGGACACAATGTCCCGATGCTGCGCGTCTTCGTCGACGCCGGCTACACAGTCGTGCGCCACAACGACGGAGGCATCGCCACCGTCCAGATGGCGACCGAGGTCACCGACACGACTCTCGAGGCGATGGACGCTCGAGAACGTCAGGCCGAGGCCCAGTCCCTGCGGCCACTGCTGGCGCCACGCACAGTCGCCGTCGTCGGCGCTGGGCGACGGCGGGGAGGTATCGGCCGCGAGGTGCTCGAGAACGTCCTCGCCGGCGGCTTCACCGGGCAGGTGGTGGCGGTCAACCCGGCCACTCACGCGATCGGTGCCGTGGCCTCGTATCCCGACCTGGGCTCGGTGCCCGATCGGGTGGACCTCGCGGTGGTGGCCGTTCCAGCCCCAAGGCTGGCGGAAGTTGTCGACGACGCGTGCCATTCACATGTCGGAGCCATGGTGATCCTCAGCGCCGGCTTGGCGGAGGCTGGGCCAAGCGGGCGTTCAGCGCAGCAGGACATGGTGGCGCATGCGTTGACCGGCGGCCTGCGCGTCGTCGGACCCAACTGTCTCGGGGTGCTCAACACCGCCTCAGACGTCCGTCTGAACGCCACTTTCGGCTGTATTCAGCCGCCACCCGGCGGCGTCGCCATCGGCGTGCAGTCGGGTGGTGTGGGCATCGCTCTGGTCGACGCGGCACGCCACGTCGGGTTGGGCGTCTCTGTCCTGGTCTCTCTCGGCAACAAGGCCGACGTCTCGAGCAACGACCTGCTGGCGGCCTGGACCGATGATCCTGAGGTGACTGCTGCCGTGCTCTACCTCGAGTCGTTCGGCAACCCGGCCAAGTTCGCGCGGCTCGCGTCGCGCTTCTCCCGGCGCAAGCCGCTGCTGGCTGTCCGGGCGGGCACCTCCGAGGCCGGTCGGCTCGCCGGGAAGTCGCACACCGCCGGCGCGATCACGTCGGCAACCGGTGTCGATGCGTTGTTCGCCGCCACCGGTGTCATCGCCGTCGATGA
>JAQSWV010000124.1 GCA_029266455.1 Nocardioidaceae bacterium | reverse complement strand
ACGAGCCGGTCGAGCAGGCCGAGCAGCTGCTCGACGTCGGCGAGGTGCAGGCCGGTGGTCGGCTCGTCGAGGACGTAGACGCCGCCCTTCTCGGCCATGCGGGTTGCCAACTTGAGCCGCTGCCGCTCGCCGCCAGAGAGCGTGGTCAGCGGCTGCCCCAGCGAGAGGTAGCCGAGCCCGACGTCGGCGAGCCGGTCGAGGATCTTGTGGGCGGCCGGCGTGCGTGCCTCGCCGTCGTCGAAGAACTCCGCAGCCTCGGTCACCGACATCGCGAGCACTTCGGAGATGTTCCGGCCGCCCAGCGTGTACTCCAGCACCGACGCCTGGAACCGCTTCCCCTCGCACTCCTCGCAGGTCGACTCGACGGTGGCCATGACGCCCAGCTCCGTGTAGATGACGCCGGCGCCGTTGCAGGTGGGGCAGGCGCCCTCGGAGTTGGAGCTGAAGAGCGCCGGCTTCACACCGTTGGCCTTCGCGAACGCCTTGCGGATCGGGTCGAGCAGGCCCGTGTACGTCGCCGGGTTGCTCCGTCGCGAACCGCGGATCGCGCCCTGGTCGATCACCACCACGCCGTCGCGGCCCGCGACCGAGCCTTGGATCAACGAGCTCTTGCCGGAGCCGGCGACGCCCGTGAGCACACAAAGCACCCCGAGCGGGATGTCGACGTCCACGTCTTGGAGGTTGTGCCTCGACGCGCCGCGGACCTCCAGCGTGCCGGAAGCCGAGCGCACCGATTCCTTGAGGGTCGCTCGGTCGTAGAGATGGCGGCCGGTGATGGTGTCACTTCCCCGCAGCCCCTCGAGGGTGCCCTCGAAGCAGACGGTGCCGCCGTCCGTGCCGGCGCCCGGGCCGAGGTCGACGACGTGGTCGGCGATCGCGATCGTCTCCGGCTTGTGCTCAACGACGAGCACGGTGTTGCCCTTGTCGCGGAGCTGCAGCAGCAGCGTGTTCATCCGCTCGATGTCATGGGGGTGCATGCCGATCGTGGGCTCGTCGAAGACGTAGGTGACGTCGGTGAGCGACGAGCCGAGGTGGCGGATCATCTTGGTGCGCTGCGCCTCTCCCCCGGACAGCGTGCCCGAGGGCCGGTCGAGCGAGAGGTAGCCCAGCCCGATCGCGGCGAACGAGTCGAGCAGATGTTGCAGGCCGGCGAGCAGCGGCGCCACCGACGGCTCCGCGAGGCCCCGGACCCAGTCGGCCAGGTCGCTGATCTGCATGGAGCAGACCTCGGCAATGTTCTTGCCCTTGATCTTCGAGGACAGGACCTCCTTGGTGAGACGGGTGCCGTCGCACTCGGGGCAGGTCTGGAAGGTGACCGCGCGTTCCACGAAGGCGCGGATGTGCGGCTGCATCGCGTCGACGTCCTTGGAAAGCATCGACTTCTGGATTTTCGGGATCACGCCCTCGTAGGTGAGGTTGACACCTTCGACCTTGATCTTCGTCGGCACCCCGTAGAGCAGCTTGTCGAGGTCCTTATTGGAATACTTGCCGATCGGCTTGTCCATGTCGAAGCCGGCACCGCTGAAGATCCGGCCGTACCAGCCGTCCATGCTGTAGCCGGGGATGGTGAGCGCACCTTGGCTGAGGGACTTGTTCTCGTCGTACAGCGCCGTGAGGTCGAAGTCGCTGACCGCGCCCATGCCCTCGCAGCGCGGGCACATGCCACCCAGGTACACGGCGTGCCGCACCACGTTCTTCTCCACCCGGTTGGCTTTGTCGGTGCTCATGACCCCGCTCGCCGTCCGGGTCGGGACGTTGAACGAGTAGGCAGTCGGCGGCCCGATGTGCGGCTCGCCGAGCCTGCTGAAGAGGATGCGCAGCATCGCGTTCGCGTCCGTGACCGTGCCGACGGTGGAGCGGGGGTTGGCCCCCATCCGTTCCTGGTTCACGATGATCGCGGTCGTCAGGCCGTCCAGGAAGTCGACCTCCGGCCGCGACAGGGTCGGCATGAAGCCCTGCACGAAGGCGCTGTACGTCTCGTTGATCATCCGCTGCGACTCCGCGGCGATCGTGTCGAACACCAGTGAGCTCTTGCCCGAGCCTGAGACTCCGGTGAACGCCGTCAGCCGGCGCTTCGGGATCTCGACGCTGACGTCCTTGAGGTTGTTCACGCGCGCGCCCTGCACGCGGATCACATCGTGGCTGTCGGCAACGTGCAGCGCAGGCGACTGCGTGTCCGTCCTCGTAGCCATGCTCATCGTGTCTCCTTCAGTTGGGTTGGGCCGCCTTCGCGGTCTCCGTCGGCGTCGCCTGGCTCGATCTGACGAGCTTCGAGCGGTACGTCTGGTTCTCCTTCGCTTCGGCCCGTATAGCCTCTGGGCCCCGGCCACGCGGCGCGTCCGGCCGATGCGTCGACCAACCAGCGGCCGTCGCGCATCAGCTCGCGGTCGGGCAGCTCGTTCACCTCGCGCCAGGTCTGGATGCGGCGCGGGGAGATGCGGAACCAGCGGTACGGCGTGGCCGACACACGCGGGTCGAAGCCGGTGCGCGCGGCGAACCGGTCACCCCGCTGCTGTGGCAGCGCGTCGATCTCGAGGACCTCGATTTCGCCATCGATCATGGACACGTCGCGGGTGTGGCCCAGCCCCAGCCGAACGGTTCGGGTGGCGGCGAGGTTCCTGCCGGTCGGGCTGTCCGTCGGCGTGGCCACCAGCAGCGCCTCGTCCTCCCAGTCGAAGGACAGCGGCACCAGATACGGCGCACCGTCCGCCGAGGCACTGGCCACCCAGACATCGACGTCGTGGGTGAGCCGATGCTCGGTGTCG
>JAQSWV010000001.1 GCA_029266455.1 Nocardioidaceae bacterium | reverse complement strand
GACCATGGCACATCGGTTTGCGGCGGTGTTGATCACGCTGATCGTAGCGGTGGGGACGCTTGGTTTCGTCAGTCCAGCGGCGCAGGCCGGATCGTCTGAGGACGTCCGTGGCGCCGCGCCACGAACGCACAACTGCGTAAGCAACTACGAGTGGAACCAGTTCGACATTGGCGACACTCAGCGCTACGTCCACGCCTTATTCGACATAACCGGTTATCTGCGTTGGCAGCATGGTCGCTACCAGAAGCGGGCCTATGCTCACTGCGGCGCCGTGTTCAGCAAGGTCGTCGTCGTTTACTGGTGGAACGGTCGCGCTTGGAAGGTGTACCGCGCTAGCCGTTCCTGATGTGGTGAGAGCTGACCGGTAGCTGCTCCCTGGCTCGCCCCGGGGGCTGGCGGCGGAGGTCATGACCGTGTGTGGGTCTTGGTCGTGTCGCTTGTGGTGTCCGTCGCATCGGCCTGAGTCGAGCGTCGTCGACAGGTCACGCGGATGCTGCGGCTGCGGGCGGCGCCGAAGGCTCTCGCGCTAGGCATGCAGGGGGTAATTCGGGTAGCGCTGAGGGTTCCATGCGGCGTCAGGTGACCTGCACGATGGCGGAGCCGGTGGCGGTGACCGTCGTGGTGGCGGCCCAGCCGGCCGGGTCCAGTGGGAGGTCCAGCGGTGTGCTCAGGCGGACGGTCACGGTGGAGCCGGTGGTGAAGACCTGCCATGAGAGGCCCGGGAACTCGGTGGCGGCTCCGGTCGAGGTCAGGTAGTCGTCGACGGCCGCCCGTGCCGCCAAGGGGTCGAGAGGGGCGACGTCGCCGAGGCCGCCCTCGTACAGTGCCGCACCCTGGGCGCCGTCCGCGGCCGCCAGGGCCGCCCCATCGGCCAGCCCGTTGACCGACTGGCGCCGCAGGTACGCCACCGACGCATCGACCACCATCGCGGTGAGCAGACCCAGCACGACCAGGAAGCCCACCACCAGCACCGTCACCGTCCCGCGCTCGGCCCCAGCCGGTGGAGGCTCCGGTCGACGGGCCGGACGAGCTCGCGCCGCGGTCACGGCCGGGCCTCACGGAAGGTCCCGTACGGCTCGACATGACTGCTGGTCACCCGGACGGTCGGGCGGGAGCCGCCGAGCACGTCCGGCACCAGCGGCACCGGCTGCTGCACGGTGACCGCCACCGTGATCGTCGACCCCGGCGTCAGGCACTGAGCCGGCAGCGGCGAGCAGCCGACGTGCATCCCGGCCGTCGACCAGTCGACGCCCTGATCGGCAAGCGCGACCCGTGCCGCCGCCTCGGCCCGAGCGAAGGCGGTCGGCTGGTCCGCCGCCAGCACGAACGCCCGACCTGCCGAACGGCTCGCCGCAGCAGCCCCGAACGACGCACGCTGCACATCGAAGACTGCCAGCAGCAGATAGACCAGCGGCACCATCAGCAGCAGGACCAGCCAGATGAACTCGACGACCGCGCTGCCGCGCTCACCGCCGCGGTCCGGTGCGCGACTCACGGGAGCTGCTCCTCCACAGCGTGTCCCTCGACATCGAGCGTCACCGCAGGACCGAACAGGCCGAGCGCCGGCACCACCGCGCGCACACGGACCACCACACCCGGGTACCCGTCCACGCTGGACTGCTGAGCGGTGACGTCGTCGGCGTAGCGGCCCGCGAGCACCCCCGCAGCCCGCGAGCGAGTGACACCGACCCCGTCCTGGGGGCCGTGATCCACGGTTGCGGCCAGGCGAGCCCCCTCCGACGCCGCCGCCGTCAGCGTGTTGCGTACATGCAGCACCAAAGCGAGCTGGACGATGCCCAGCACCAACGGCACCAGCAGCACGGTCACCAGCACGAAGTCGACGACCGCCGCGCCACGCTCCCCCGACACCGCGGCCCGACGGAACGGGCCGGCCCTCACCGCCGGGATCAGCCCGACACGCTGTCGAGCGCGGAGTTCAACATCGTCCGCAGCTGAGGCCCCGCGACCATCGTGAGCATCGCCACCAGCCCCGCCGTCATGACCACGATCATCACCCACCCCGGAACATCACCACGCTCGTCCCGTGACGCCCTTGCCTGCATGACGATCCATGCCCTGAGCACGCTGTCCATCAAACCTCCTGCTCGTCATGGCGAGGTGAGCTGCAGACCCACCGCACCGGGGTAGAACGCGAACACCACCGTCACGGGAAGTACGAGGAAGACGACCGGCACCATCATCAGGACCTCCTTCCTGGCGCCGGTCTCGACGAGCTCGCGACGGCCCGCTTCACGCACGTCGGCGGCTTGGGCGTGGAGCACATCGACCAGCGGTGTGCCCCGCTCGATCGCGACGGCAAGCGTGGCTGCGAAGCGGGCGACGACGGCCACCCCGGTCTGGGCTGCCAAGCGGTCCAGCGCGACCGCGACCGGGGTGCCGGTGCGAACCTGGCCCAGCACGCCGGTGAGCTCGTCGGCCAGGTGCCCGCGCGCTACCCGCGACACCCGGTCGAGCGCGGCAACCGGGCCCTCGCCGGCGGCCACCGCCAGCGCCAGCAGATCGGCCACGGCCGGGAACTCCAGGCGCATCTGCCGCTCACGCTCACGAACCTGGCTCGACAACCGCTGGTCGCGCACCATCAGCCCGGCCATGAACGCAGCCGCGACGGCGACCAGCAGCGGCAACGGAGTCACCGAGCCGCGCACCGCCGCCAGCAACCCCACCGCCGCGGCGCACAACGCCGCGGCCAGGGCCCACAGCACCTGCTCGACCCGGAACTCCTCCACGCTCAGCCGACTGCCGGCCCGCCGCAGCCGCACCCGCAGGTCCGCACCACCGCCCAGCACGCGGCCCACTCCTTCGGCCGTACGCCGCAGACTCGGTCCGAACACATCGCGCACGGTCGCGGCCGTGCCCGACTGCTGCGGGGCGGCACTCACCGGGACGAACCCGTCAACGGGAAGCAGATCCCGCACGTACGGCAGGACCCGATCGGACAGCAGCGGCCGGCGAACCGTCGGCAGCCCGCTCACGATGAGCACCAAGCCGAGGCCGGTCATGGCACCGATCACCGCACCGGTGCCGACGGCGCTCACGCCAGCACCCGCCGCTCGGCCGGCAACCGGCCGATCCGCACCATCAACCGGTACGCGACCACGCACAGCGCTCCGCCCACCAACAGCACCACGCTGCCGCCGAGACTGGCGTAGCGGGAGATGACGTCACGCTGCAGTGACATCAGCAACAGCACCGTCCACGGCGCCGCCACAGCCAGCCGGGCGGCGTTGACAGTCCACGACTGCCGTGACTCCAGCTCGGCGCGGGTCCGCAGGTCGTCGCGCAGATAGCCCGACAACGCCCGCAGCAACTGCCCCAGATCCCCACCACCGACCTCACGGGCCACCCGCAACGCCTCCACCACGCGGTCGCCCACCGGGTCGCCCAACGCCGCCTTCAACCGGTCCAGGCACGGACCGAACCGACCCGTCGTCTGGTACTCCTGCCCGAACGCGACGAATGCCGGACGCAGCCCCTCCGGCCCCCGCTCACCCACCCGGGACAACGCGTCCGGCAACGACATGCCGGCCCGTACCCCCGAGGCCAGGTCATCGACCACATCAGGCCACAGGCCGGACCGCTCTCTGTCACGACGGCGCCCACGCGCGCGCAACAACGCCACCGGCCCGTACGCTGCGGCGACTCCGAATGCCGCACCCACCGGGGCCGCAGCCGACACCACGGTCATCGCCAACGCGACCACCACGCCCAGCGACACACACAACGTGGCCAGCGCGGCCGGACTCACCCTGGCCGCATCGGCACCGGCCAACAGGTTCCGAGTGCGGTCGGCCAGCGACCACCGGCGAGAAGCCCTGGCGGACGCAGACCCCGGATGCGGATCGCTGAGCGCCACCCACACCAGCAGAAACCCCGTGCCCAACACCACACCCAGCAGCGCACCCATGGCTCAGGACCGCACCGCGGAGCTGAGCAACAACCCCAGATCGACACCGACCCGGGCGTACCGCTCAGAATGCGGCGGCTGCCCGCCCACCCGCAGCAGCTCACCATCGACCCGCGTGAAGATCGGCTCCACCTCGATCACGTCCGACTCCACCCGACCAGGAACCGCGACGACCTCCTCGACCCTCCGAACCCCATCCGGGCCCAACGCCAGGTGCACCAACAAGTCCACACACGCAGCAACGGTCGGCACCACGAAACGCGACCCGATGTTCTCGCCGGCCAACAGCGGCAGCGTGCACATCTTCATCAGCGCCTCGCGCGCGGAGTTGGCATGCAGGCTCGCCATGCCCGGCAGCCCGGCGTTCAACGCCAGCAGCAGATCCAGACACTCCTCGGCACGAACCTCGCCCACCACCAGCCGGGACGGCCGCATTCGGAGGCTCTCCTTCACCAACGCCCGGAGCCGCACCTCACCGGTGCCCTCGAGGCCCGCCTGCCGCGTCTGCATCGCCACCCAGTCGGGGTGATCGAACTGAAGCTCGAACACCTCCTCGCACGACACCACCCGCTCGTGGCCGGGGATCGACGCCGAGAGGCAGTTCAACATCGTGGTCTTGCCTGCCTGGGTGCCCCCCGAGACGACGACCGACAGCCCGGCGCGCACGGAGGCGTCCAGGAACGCTGCTCCCGCTGTCGTCACCGTGCCCAGCTCGACGAGATCCGACAGCCGGTGCGCCCGGGCGACGAACTTCCGGATGTTCACGGCGGTGAAATCCCGGCTGATGCCGTCGAGCACCACGTGCAGGCGGTGCCCGCCGGGCAGCATGGCGTCGACGAAAGGCTGGGACAGATCGAGGCGGCGACCGCTCGTCTTGAGCATCCGCTCGACCAGTTCCCGTACGTCGTCGCGCGTGAGCACCAGGGGGGTCAGCTCGTGGCGGCCACGGCGGGCAACGAACACCCGGCTCGGGTCGTTGACCCAGATCTCCTCGACCTCCGGGTCATCGATCAGCGGCTGGAGTACCCCCAGCCCGGACACCCGGGCCACGATCTCACCGAGCGCTCCCTCCTCGTCGGCCAGCGGGGCGACGGCTCCGGTCAGACTGCGCCGCTCGTGCCGTCGGGTCGCCTCCTCGGCGAGCAGGCGCACGGCAACCGGTTCGCGTTGCGGGTCGACGCCGCGCGTCCGTACCTCGGCCCGCACCTCCTCGGCCAGTGCCTCCGCAGGCGACACAGCCACGGGGCCTCCTGGACAAATGGGGCGAAACGACAAGGACCTCCGGACTCTAGGGGTCCCCGACCGCCGCGCCTAGATCCAGCAGACTCCTGTGGACAACCGTTCTGCCGCTCTGGTCCCCGCAGCCACACCCGTCACTGGAGACGACCGACCGACGGCGGGCAGACGGCCGGATGTCGAGGCCGGCACAAAGGCCTGCCTGCCGGCGCAACTCATGAGACGTGTCCGCTTTGGGTACGTTCCGAAGGTCGGCCGGGCGTAGACGGTCCAGAGGCGCGCCGCTTTCGCCTGGCCGACCCCAGCGCCGAATCCGCTCAACCGATCGGTAGCCGGAGCAGCGCGGTAGCAACGATACCGAGCATTACCGCCACCAGCAGCGGGGCCCGCAGCACGTGCGCCACCCCCGCAACACCCACCCCGGCCAGCCGCGTCCACTCAAAATCAGCCCACCGCTCGCCACCGATATCGGTGACGATCAGCGCGGCCAACAGCACCGGCGCGGCCAGTGCAGCCATGCGCAGCGCAACCGGCGGCAGCCTGCGCTCGCCCAGCGCCAACGGCCCGCTGGCCTTCATCAGACTGGTGCCGAGCGTCACCAGGGCCACCGACAACCAGATTCTCATCCGACGCCGCGCTCCCGCCCCTCACCCAGGGGTTCACCGCGAGCGCCCACGAGCACGGCAACGCTCGCCCCAAGGAGGGCCAGGCCGGGATTCGTCACCATCAGCAGCCCCGCCGCGATGGCCGCCCCGAGCAGGGCAGCGGCCGCCGCCCGGGGGCTGCCCCGCAGCTCGCCAAGCGCGAGCACGAGGAAGAACGCCGGGAATGCCACGTCGAGACCGAGGGTGCGCGCGAGGTCCGGCGGCGGCGAGAGCAGGGCGCCGATCAGTGTCCCGCTCACCCAGAAGACCCACTGCGGCGCCGATGCCCCGACCAGCTGCGCCACGTCGAAGCGGCCGTGACCGCGGTGGGCCACGACGAAGGAGGCATCCACCAGCGTCTGCGCCACCAGCGCGCGCCGCAGCCGGCCGCCGTGCAGGCTGTGGTTGAGTGCGACGCTCATGACCACATAACGCGCGTTGATGAGCAGCGCCGCCGTCACCCCGGCCAGCACCGAGCCGCTGGACAGGGCGGCCAGCAGGGTGAACTGTGCCGACCCGGAGAAGCCGAACATCGAGAACACGACCGGGGCGGTGATCCCCCACCCCGCGGCCACCGCCGAGGACCCGTACGTCAGAGCCAACACGAACGCCGCGGCGCCGGGCCCGACGCCGAGCCGGACGCCGTCGAGGAACGACCGCCGCCTCTCGCCTGGGTCCTCCGGCGGAGGGGTCTGGCTGCCCTCGCTCATGCCGACGGATCCTGGCAGAGCGGGTGTGCTCAGGCTCCATGGCCTCAGGCTCTGGGCACCCAGGCCACGCGCAGCGGCTGCCTACCCCGCATCTCGTAGTCCCCGGACACGCGCCGGGCCGTACGGATGTCCCAGACCCGGCCCCGGTCAGGGTCACCGAGCAGGACCCAACGCTTACGGCAGAAGTAGCTGATCCGGTGCCCGTGGACGACGCCGCTGGCTCCCTGCGCGTACACGCACTTGCCTCGCTTCGGCGGCCGCAGACCCCACGCGCGAGCCGGTCCTGGCGAGGTGTCTGGCAGCCGGCTCGTCAGCCGCAGCCGCGTCACTGTGCGCCCCCACGGAAGCCCCAGGCAGACCACGGTGCGGCGTGCGCGGCCCGTCTCGCGCCAGCAGGGGTCACGGATGAAGCGACCGCCCTCGCACCGGTACAGCCGGGCGTGGACGGCCGACGAGGTCCAGCACGACCCACGCCGGGCGTTCGTCACCCGGTACCTGCTGTTCAGCTCCCCGGACCGGTCCACCGGGGAGACCCGGCGCACCACAGTCGCCCGGCGAGCGTCGTCGGGTACGCCGATCGTTGCGACCCCGGTGGTCGACGACCCGGAAGCCGGCAACGCCGTCAGCGGAAACACGACGCAGGCGACTGCGGCGGCGACAGCGGTGAAAGGGTGACACCAGGATCGAGCCATGCCAGTACCTGGATTCTCGGCGCCCAAGGGGCAGAACCAACGATCTGCTGCGGACGACGCTACTCCCCCCGGCCGCCGTGGCGCCTGCACAAGTCGCGGATCGTGGTGATGGTGACGGATGGTGGCGCCTGCACAAGTCGCGGATCGTGGTGATGGTGGCGGATGGTGGCGCCTGCACAAGTCGCGGATCGTGGTGATGGTCGCGGATCGTGGTGATGGTGGCGGATCGTGGTGAGGGTGGTGGGGCGAGGATGGCGGCGTGAGGAGACGCCGGGTGACGGTACTGGCGACGGCGGGCGCAGTGGTGCTGGCAGCGGTGCTGGCGGCCGTGCTGACGGTGTGGCCTCCGCCGTTCCTCTGGTCCCTGTTCGCCGACGAGAAGCCGTCGCCGGTGGCCGGCGAGCCCGTACCGCCGATCGCCGGCACGCCCGAGGCGCGGCTCGCGGTCGCCGGGGACACCGGCACCGGGGAGGCCGAGCAGGACGCGACTGCGCAGCAGATGGTCGCCCAGCGGGCGGACGTCCCGTACGACGGACTGCTCCTGCTCGGCGACCTCATCTACGAGGAGGGCGACGCCGACCTGACCGAGAGCCGCGTCGTCCGACCGTTCGCACCGGTCCTCGGCACCGACGGCACGCTGCTGCCGGTGCTGGGCAACCACGACTACGAGAGTGGGGAGCAGCAGGAGATCCTCGACCAGCTCGGCCGGCCGCGGGCCTGGTACGTCGAGCAGGTCGGCCCGGTGCGCGTGGTGGTGCTGGACACCCAGCAGGTCGATGACCCGGACCAGGCCGAGTGGCTCGACACGGTCCTCGCCCGGCCAGAGCCGCCGGGGTCCTGGACGGTCGTCGGCCTGCACCACCCGCCGTACTCGGCCGGCATGCACGGCTCCCACCCCGAGGTGCGCGAGGCGTGGGTGCCCATGTTCGCGGATGCGGACGTCGACCTGGTCCTGGCCGGGCACGACCACGACTACCAGCGGTCGGAGCCGCAGGACGGCGTGACCTATGTGGTGTCCGGAGCCGGCGCGAAGCTGGACCCCACCGGAGCACAGGACTTCACCGCGGTCAGCGCCTCGACCCTGCACTTCCTCGACCTGCTGTTCTACGACGACCGGATCGTCGGCCGGGCGATCGACCACTCCGGCGAGCTCGTCGACGCGTTCGTGGTCCGCTGATCCGGCGCGGGGTCGAGTGGTGGGTCCGAGTCGCACCCGGACATGGCAAACGCCCCGGTGGTCGCGTCCGGGGCGTTCGCCGGCGGGCTCAGGTGGTCGCTCCCTCCCCCGCGCTTGCGGCACCACCCGCGGCGACCGTCAGCGCGTGGTGCGAACTGCATCCTTGTTCGCGCCGCGACCAGGCGGCAATGGCAACGCGGTGGCCACCCGCCGGACGTAGCCGAGTCATGACCGTTCGGATGATGCCGAGGACAGGCCGGGCGCCGGTCGCCCTCAGCGGGCGCGGAACCGCAGTGTCTGTCCGGGCCGGGCCTGTGCTGCCAGATCCATGTCGTCGTGGTCCACCACGGCGATCACGGGGTAGCCGCCCGTGACGGGGTGGTCGGCGCCGAAGACGATCGGCCGGCCGCCGCGCGGCACCTGGATGGAGCCGCGCACCATGGCCTCCGACTTCAGCTCGCCGTCGCCGCGACGCTCCAGTGGTTCACCGTCGAGGCGGATGCCGACCCGGTCGGTGTCGCTGCTCACCTGCCAACCCGTGGAGCACAGCTGGTCCACCGCGCCGTCGGCGAACCAGTCGTCTCGTGGACCGACCCGGACGCCCAGCACGAGATCGGCGGGTGGGTGCGGCTGCGGAGCGATGTCGACCGACGGCGCCTCGAGCTCCTCGGTGCCCACCGGCAGCTCCACCCCTTCGCCCAGCGCATCGGGGCCCAGCCCGGACAGCGTGTCGGTCGACCGGGAGCCCAGCACGGCCGCCACGTCCAGCCCGCCCCGGACGGCCAGGTACGTCCGCAGGCCCGCCTCCGGCGCCCCGAGCTCGAGCACGGTGTCGGCGGACAGCTGCAGCGGACTGTCCATGGCCAGCAGGCGATCGCCCGCCCGGACGGAGCAGCGTGCGCCGGTCACCGCCACCACCGCGGGCCGGCCCAGTACCCGCGCGGCGAAGCCCCCCAGCACCACCTCGACCCCGGCCGCGGACTCAGGGTTGCCCACCAGCCGGTTGGCGAGCCGCAGGCTGCCCCTGTCGGCGGCACCCGAGCCGCTGACGCCGAGATGGGCGTACCCCGGCCGGCCGAGGTCCTGCACGGTCGCGAGTGCCCCGGTGCGCAGCACCTCGAGCGCGCCGGAATCCCTCACGAGCCGCTGCCCGCGTCGACGAACCGCACGGGTGTGCCCGGCGCCAGCAGCGCCGGCGGGTCACGCTCGACGTCCCACAAGACGATGTCGCTGTGCCCGACCAGCTGCCAGCCGCCCGGCGAGTCGCGGGGGTAGACGGCGGTGAACTCGTCGGCCAGCGCCACCGACCCGGCGGGGACCCTGGTGCGCGGGTCGTCGCGGCGAGGGACGTGCAGAGCCGGATCCAGCCCGGTCAGGTACGCGAACCCGGGCGCGAACCCGCAGAAGCCGCTGCGGTAGTCGCCTCCGGTGTGCCGGCGGACCACCTCGGCCTCGTCGAGCCCGGTCAGCTGGGCCACCTGGGCGAGGTCCGGGCCGTCGTAGTGCACCGGCACCTCGACCACATCCGCCCCATGGTCAGGCTCCGGCGCACGCTCGGCAGCCGCCTGCCAGCGCTCGATGATCGCTTGGGTGAGGTCGTCGAAGCGGGTCTCGCCGGCGTCGTAGGCGACCAGCACGGTGCGGGCGGCCGGCACCAGCTCGCGAACACCCGGCGGCCGCTCGGCCAGCAGCGCTTCGTACAGCCGCAGCACCTGCGCCAGGTCGGCGACCTCGACGAGCGCCGCGCTCCCCCCACAGCGCAGAACGCGCGCACCCTCGGCAGGTGCCATGTCAGCCCGCCCGGCGGAGGTCGGCGTCGGCGAGGTCGGTGACGAACATGTGCCCGGGGGCGTGCGTCACCGCGAACGGCAACCGGGCCTGCTCGATCACCGCCTGCGGGGTCACCCCGCAGGCCCAGAAGACCGGCACCTCCCCGGGCCGCACCTCGACCGGGTCGCCGTAGTCGGGCGTGTCCAGGTCGTCGATGCCCAGGGAGGCGGGGTTGCCCACGTGTACCGGCGCCCCGTGCACCGCCGGCACCAGCGCCGTCACCTGCACGGCGGTCGGTACGAGCTCTGACGGCACCGGGCGCATGCTCACGACCAACGGCCCCGACAGCCGTCCGGCCGGCCGGCACTCGCGCACGGTCCGGTACATGGGCACGTTGCGCCCCTGCTCCAGGTGCCGCACCGGGACCCCTGCCTCGAGCAGGGCCGTCTCGAACGTGAAGCTGCACCCCAGCAGGAACGTCACCAGGTCGTCGGCCCACCACCCGCGCACGTCGGTCGGTTCGTCGACGAGCCGGCCGTCCTGCCACACCCGGTAGCCCGGCAGGTCGAGGCGGAGGTCGGCGCCCGGCGCGAGCGGTGTCGTCCACGACCCGGGCTCGGTCACGTCCAGCAGCGGGCACGGCTTGGGGTTGCGCTGACAGAACAGCAGCAGGTCGTACGCCGCCTCGCGGGGAACACTGACCAGGTTGGCCTGCGCGAAGCCGTCGGCCCAGCCGGACGTGGGGACCCGCTCGCCGGAACGGAAGCGGGCCCGGGCCTCCGCGGGCGCCAGCGCCGCCAGCGTCGTCTCCATGTCGGAACGTCTCCCTCCTGATCAGGTCGGGTCCGGTCGGGTCAGGCGATCAGTGTCCGTGTCACCCGGAGCGCCACCGACAGCCGGGCGAGGTCGGCCGAGTCGTCCCGGCAGATCTCCTCGAGGGTGGACAGCGCGCGGTCGAAGACGGTTCGCCGCTGTGCCACCCACGCCTCGATCCTCGCGTCGACGTCGAACGGGCTGTCCGTCGACGTGCCGTCGGGGTCGGTCTCCAGCACTCGCGCCGTGATCGCGGCGTGCACCTCTTGCAGGTCGTCGCGCAGGGTTGCCCTGGCCATCGTCTGCCACCGGTCGTCGCGGGCCAGGCCGACGACCCGGTCGTACAGCACATCGAGGTTGAGCCGCTGGCTGAGCGCGCTGTGCACGCGGGCCACCTCGAGCGGGGGCCGTCCCAGCCGGCGGGCGACCTCGACGACGGCCAGCGCGCTGTACGCCGTGGGCAGTGCGGCCACACGCAGAGCCAGCTCGTCGGCCACACCGTGGGACCGCAGGTGCTCGACCCTCGCCTGCAGCCGCTCGTTCTCCCGGCCGGCAAGGATCTCGGGCAGGCCCCGCACCACCTCCTGCACGGCCGTCCCCACCTCTTCCACCGTGCGCTCGGCGTCGGCATGCCAACGCTGGTTGACCAACCAGCGCGTCGCGCGCTCGATCAGCTGACGCACGTCGAGGCGCATCCGCGTCTGCACGGCCGCGTCGACCTCGTTGTCGACCATCCGCAGCAGCCGGTACAGCGCCTCGGCGCCGTAGATCTCGGAGGCGATCGCGTACGCCCGGGCCAGCTCGTCGGCGGTGGCCGCGGTCTCCCCGGAGAGCCGGTGGAAGAACGTGATACCGGCGTCGTTGACCAGCGAGTTGACCACCTGGGTCACGATGATCTCGCGGCGCAGGGGGTGCGAGTCCATGCGGTCGCGGTAGTCCTGGCGCATGGCGCTCGGAAAGTACCGGTAGAGGTTCGCCCGCATGAACGGGTCGTCGGGGAGGTCGGTGTCGAGGAGCTCCTCGCTGAGCACGATCTTGGTGTAGGCCAGGAGCACTGCGAGCTCCGGACTGGACAGGCCCTGCCCCTCGCTCCGACGACGCGCGATCTCCTTGGACGACGGCAGGAACTCGATCTCCCGGTCGAGCCGGCCGCCGCGCTCGAGCCGACGCATCCAGTCGGCGTGCACGTGCATCAGCGACCCGGACGCGGCCTCGGCGTTCGCCAGGGCGATGTTCTGGGCGACGTTGTCGGCCAGCACCAGCTCCGCCACCTCGTCGGTCATGTCCTGGAGCAGGACGTTGCGCTGCTTGTCGGTCAGGTCGCCGTCCGCCACGACCCGGTCGAGCAGCACCTTGATGTTGACCTCGTGGTCGGAGGTGTCCACCCCGGCGGAGTTGTCGATGAAGTCGGTCGTGATGCGGCCTCCGGACCGGGCGTACTCGATGCGGCCCAGCTGGGTCAGCCCCAGGTTGCCGCCCTCTCCCACGCAGCGCACCCGTAGCTCGGCGCCGTTCACCCGTACGGCGTCGTTGGCCTTGTCGCCGGCCTCGGCATGGGTCTCGCTTCCCGCCTTGACGTACGTCCCGATGCCGCCGTTCCACAGCAGGTCGACCGGCGCCTTGAGGATCGCGTTGACCAGCTGTGCCGGTGACAGCTGCTGCACCGACTCGTCGAGGTCCAGCGCGGCCCGCGCCTGCGGCGAGACCGGCACCGACTTGGCCGTGCGCGGGTAGACCCCGCCGCCTGCGGAGATGAGCGACCGGTCGTAGTCGTCCCAGCTGGAGCGCGGCAGCTCGAACAGGCGGCGCCGTTCGGCGTAGGAGGTCTCGGCGTCGGGGTCGGGGTCGATGAACACGTGCCGGTGGTCGAAGGCGGCCACCAGGCGGGTGTGGTGCGACAGCAGCATGCCGTTGCCGAACACGTCGCCGGACATGTCGCCGACGCCGACGCAGGTGAAGTCCTCGCGCTGGCAGTCGATGCCCATCTCGCGGAAGTGCCGCTTCACCGACTCCCAGGCGCCGCGAGCGGTGATGCCCATCGCCTTGTGGTCGTAGCCGGCCGAGCCTCCGGAGGCGAACGCGTCGCCCAGCCAGAAGCCGTACTCGAGCGCGATCCCGTTGGCGATGTCGGAGAAGGTCGCCGTCCCCTTGTCGGCGGCCACCACCAGGTAGGCGTCGTCGCCGTCGTGGCGCACGACCCGCGGCGGCGGTATCGACTTCTCACGCTCGAGGTTGTCGGTGATGTCGAGCAGCCCACTGATGAACGTGCGGTAGCACTCGACCCCCTCGGCCATCCAGGCATCGCGGTCGGCGGCCGGGTCGGGCAGCTGCTTGGCGTAGAAGCCGCCCTTGGCTCCGACCGGGACGATCACGGCGTTCTTGACCATCTGCGCCTTGACCAGGCCGAGGACCTCCGTGCGGAAGTCCTCCCGGCGGTCCGACCACCTCAGCCCACCGCGCGCCACGGGGCCGAAGCGCAGGTGCACACCCTCCACCCGTGGTGAGTACACGAAGACCTCGAAGCGCGGCCGCGGCAGCGGGATGTCGGGGAGCCGTTCCGGCTCCAGCTTCAGCGACAGGTACGACCGGTCATTGCCGTCGTCGTCCAGCACGTAGTAGTTGGTGCGCGTGGTGGCGTTGATCGCGGTGACGTAGGCCCGCAGGATCCGGTCGTGGTCGAGGCTGGCCACGTCGTCGAGTGCCGAGGTGATGGCCTCGTTCAACTCGGCGATCCGGGTCGCCCGGGCATCGGAGTCGGCCAGCTCGCCATCCTCGCCGGGATCGAACCGGGCGGCGAACAGCTCCATCAGCTGCCGGGCCACGCTGCAGTGGGCCAGCAGGGTGTCCTCGATGTAGGCCTGGCTGAACGGCGTCGCCGCCTGCCGCAGCCAGCGCGCGTACGCCCGGAGCACGCTCACCTGCCGCCAGGGAAGACGGGCCGCCAGCACGAGCCGGTTGAAGCTGTCGGCCTCGGCCATCCCCCGCCAGCACGCCAGGAACGCGTCGGTCAGCAGCCGTCGGCCGGCCTCACCGGGCTCCGCGTCGTAGCGCAGGCCGAAGTCGTAGATCCATGCGATGGGCTCCTGGTCGTGCGGCTGCATGAGGGAGTACGGCCGCTCGTCGACGACCTCGACCCCCAACGAGGTGAACAGCGGCAGCACCTCGGTCAGCGACAGCGGTGTGCCGGTGCGGAAGATCTTGAACCGGCCCTCCCCGGGAGGCGCGTCGGCCGGCTCGTACAGGTGCAGCCCGATCCCGTCCTCGGGGTCGACCGACTCGAGCCGGTGGAGGTCGGTGACGGCGACCCGGGCACCGAAGTCCTCCTTGTACGCCTCGGGAAAGGCGGCGCCGTACGCACGGACCAGCCGCGCCCCGTCGGCCTCGCCGCGCAGCTCGTAGGCGGCCTGGCCGAAGTCGTCGGCCCACGCCCGGGTGGCTTCGGAGAGCCGCTGTTCCAGCGCGGCCTGGTCCACCTCGCCCACGAAGGTGCCGCGCGGAGGCCGCACCACGAAGTGCAGCCGGGCCAGCACGGACTCGGTCACCCGTGCGGTGTAGTCGATGGTGACGCCCTGCTCCGGCCCACCGAGGGCGCCGGCCAGGATCGTCTGCATCCGCTCACGCACCTGAGTGGTGTAGCGGTCGCGGGGCAGGTAGACCAGGCAGGAAAGGTAGCGGCGGTACGCGTCCTGCCGCACGAACAGCCGCAGCTGGCGGCGCTCCTGCAGACGTAGGACCGCCTTCAGCGTGGACGTCAGCTCCTCGACCGGCGTCTGGAAGAGGTCGTCGCGCGGGTAGGTCTCCAGCAGGTCGAGCAGTGCCTTGCCGCTGTGGCTCATCGGGTGGAAGCCGAGCTGCTCGAGCACCGCCGTCCCCTTGCGCCGCAGCACCGGGATCCGGGTCACCGACTCGGTGTAGGCGGCCGACGAGAACAGGCCGAGGAACCGTCGTTCGCCGGTCACCTCGCCATCGGCGCCGAAGGTCCGGATGCCGATGTAGTCCAGATAGGCGGACCGGTGCACCGTCGCCCGCGAGTTGGCCTTGGTGATGACCGCGAGCACCTTGTCCCGGGCCCGCTCGGCGACCGGCCCGGGCAGCCTGGCGGCCATCACCCGTGGGTCCGAGCGGAGAATTCCCAGGCCCGTGCCGGGCAGGGCACGGAGCACGTCGCTCTTCCGGCCCGTCTCCTCCTCCCCCGGCTCACCGAGGGCGTACTCGCGGTAGCCGAGGAAGGTGAAGTGGTCGTCGGCCAGCCAGTCGAGCAGCGCACGCACCTCCTCGGTCTCGTCCTCGGGCACCGGCGGCGGGTCGGCGCGCAGGCCCTCCACGATGGAGCGGACGCGCTCCTTCATCTTGGCCCAGTCCTCGACCGTCTCCCGCACGTCACGGAGCACCTCGGAGAGCCCCGCCTCGAGCTCGGCGAGCCGGTCGGCGTCCTCCACCCTGTCGATCTCGACGTGCATCCACGACTCGTCGACCGTTCCATGACCGTCGGAGCCGGCCGCCTCCTCGACGCCGCTCTCGCCCGGAGTGCCGAGGGCGAACCCGCGAAGGTCTCCTGCGACATCGCGCTCCACCCTCAGCTGCGGGTGGATGACCAGGTGGATGCCGTGGTCGTGCTGGGCGAGGTACATCGTCACCGAGTCGACGAGGAAGGGCATGTCGTCGGTGACCACCTCGACCACGGTGTGGCCGGCGGCCGACCAGCCGTGCTCGTCGACGTTCGGTGTCGAGACCTGGACGGTGCCGGTGCCCTGCGGGCGGCGGCCGGCCAGCCGGTAGTGGCTCATGGCGGCGCCGTAGACGTCCTCGGCGTCCCGGCCTGCCAGGTCCTCGGCGCTCACATGGTGGTAGTAGGCGCGCAGCAGGGTGCGGACGGTCCTGGTATCGACGCCCGACGTGCTCCGCCGGGCCGCCGCGACCTGGCACGCGGCCTCCAGGGTGTCGTCGAAGGCGGTGTCCGGCCGGATCGTCATGCTGGCTGCCTCCACTCCGCCGTCGCACGACGGTGTGCGATCGACCCTCTTGACCCTAGACCGCCCGGCCCGGGCCGGCCGACGACGGACGTACCGATCTTTTCGCCATACGGCCTGCAGGTCGGCGCAAACCGGTACAAGGACGGCTGGTTGCGGGTAGACAAGAGCTGCTATGGCCACGCGGACGCGAACCTCATGACCACCGACGAAGAGCGAGTCTCTGCGCGGCTGGATGCGTTCCGCCTGGTGGAGGCCGTCCAGCAACGGCCCGCCTCGGAGACGCTCGCCAGCGCGCAGGCCCGTGCCCGTGAGCACGACTGGCCCGAGGTGACCCTGGTGCTGCTGTACGCCGAGGTGGTCGCTGGCATGACGGCGGCCGATCCTGCCGTGGAGGACGCGATCACCCGGCTGCACGACCTGGCCGACGCGGCTGGGGACCACGCGATGCTCTCTGCGGCGCTCGCCAGCCGCGCCGACCACCACCTGACCTCCGACGACCTCGCGGTACGGCAGGGCTCCTACCTCGACCTGGCGCGGGCCACCGCCCTGCTGGAGCTCAGCACCGAGCCCCCGCTCGAGCGGGCAACGGCGTATGTGGCATGCGCCACCGCCTACAGCGCGCGCGAGCTGTGGGAGCTGGAGGAGGAGCTGTACGCCACGGTCACGCCGGTGCTGGCCCAGTGCGAGCTGCCGGTCCTGGACGCCGTGGTGCGCTTCAACCGGGCCGAGGCCTCTCTGCGCATGCTGTGCGGACTCCGTGAGGTCGACGCGACCGACGAGCTGCACGACCGGGCGCCTGCGGCCAGGGCCGCCGTCGACGCGGCGCTGAGCGAGTCGATGCCCGCGGCCTGGCTGATCGAGGTCGAGGTGTTCGGGCACCTGCTCGACGCCCTCATGGGGTCCACCCCGCGGGAACCGGCCGAGACGCTGGGCCGGCGGGTGAGCGCCGAGCTCAGGGTGCGGTCCGATCCCGTCCTGGGCATGCTGCGGCTGGCCGAGGCGTTGGCGGCCGCCGACGACGGCGACTGGCACCGCGTCACCGCACTCGCCCGCCGCGCGACCGAGCTGTCGACCGACGAGTTCGCGACGGCTGCCCGGTCCCTCGCGATGAGTCTGGTGGCCCGGGCCGAGGCGTCCGGCAGCCCCGACGCCGACGCAGCCGTCGAGTACGCGTTCTACTGCTCGCGAAGGCGCTGGGAGATGCGCCAGGAGATGGTCGGGTCGGCCCGCGCGAGCCTGCAGATCGAGCAGCTCCGGATCGAACGCGACCGGCATGCGCGAGCGGCCCGGGTCGACGACCTGACCGGACTGGCCAACCGGCGCGGGTACAGCCGGCACCTGCAGGAGCTGCGCCGCCGGCGGGTCGGGACCCAGCTGGCCGTGCTGCTGCTCGACATCGACGCGTTCAAGTCGGTCAACGACAGCCACGGCCACGCGGTGGGTGACCAGGTGCTCGTGCGCGTCGCCGACACGCTGGCCAGCGGCACCCGAGCCGTGGACCTGGTCGCCCGGCTGGGTGGTGACGAGTTCGTGGCACTGCTCGACGGCCTCGACGTCGACTCCGCCCGCCGTCGGGCCGCCGACCTGCGACGTCGGCTGGCCGAGGTGCCGTGGGACGAGCTGGCTCCCGGGCTGCGTGTCGCGGTGAGCATCGGCGTGGCGGCCGGTGCGGCGGACAGCGATCCGGAGCACCTGGTCAGCCGCGCGGACACGGCCCTCTACGCGGCGAAGGCCCGCGGCGGTGACCGGGTCGAGGTCGACCGCCCCGACACGCCCCCGCCCGGCGGCGCCGAGTCCCGGGTGCGCCGTAAGGACCGCCCTCGGCCATGATGGGCGCATGAGGCTCAGCGAGCGGCTGGACTACCCGGCGGCACCGGACGACGTGTTCGCGATGATGACGGACAAGGCGTTCCGTGAGGACGTGTGCCAGGCGACGGGTGCGCTCTCCTGGTCGGTCGAGATCGACCCGGCCGGGACGGGCAGCGATGCCGGCGCCTCGGTGACGGTGCGCCGGGTGATGCCCGCGGAGGTGCCGGACCTGGTCAAGCGGCTGGTCGGCGAGACGATCGAGATCGTGCAGTCGGAGCAGTGGGAGCCAGGGGAGGGCGAGGTCTTCCGCCACGCCGAGCTCCTCGTCGAGGTCGCGGGGCAGCCCGCCAAGCTCCTCGGCTCCGCCACCATCGCGCCCGCCGGCGACGGTGCCGCCCTGACCGTCGACGGCGACATCAAGGTGTCGATCCCGCTGGTCGGCGGCAAGCTGGAGCAGGAGGTGGCGCGCGGCGTCCGCGCGGGCCTCCACGTCGAGCACCGGCGGGGCCTGGCGTACCTGTCCACCTGAGCGCTCGCCCCGGACGAGGCTCGCAGCAGCGGTAGGGTCGGACCTGCTGCCGGTCGGACGCGGCATCGACGGCGGAGGTGATGCGGCATGGGGAACCCGGTCGCCGACATCCTCCGGGAGGTCCGTAGCGAGGAACTGCCCAGTGACGCCGACCCCTCGACGCGATCCCTGCGGCGGCTCTGCCAGGTGGCGACGCGCCTGGTGGGAGCGCAGGGCGTGGCCGTCAACGTGGTGGCGACCGACGGCGCCCCCCAGCTCGTCGCCGCATCCGACGGTGTCGAGCGGCCGCTGGACGGTCTGCAGCAGATCACCGGCGACGGCCCGGGCTCCGAGGCGTTCGGGACGTCCCGGCCCGTCCTGGTCCCTGATCTCGACGAGCTGGACCCGGCCCGCTGGCCGGGGTACGTGGCCGCCGCCCGAGCCAACGGGATCCACGCGGTCTTCGCGATCCCACTCCAGGTGGGCGCGGTTCGGCTGGGCTCGCTCGAGCTCTACCGGAGCGCTGCGGGGGGGCTGAGCGCCGACGAGCTGACCAACGCGTTCTCCCTGGCCGACGCGGCAGTGACTCTGCTGCTGGACGAGCACTTCCCGGTCGAGGGCGCAGTGACGGGACCGCCGGCGTCCCTGCCCTACCGGGCCGAGATCTTCCACGCACAGGGCATGGTGATGATGCAGCTGGGGGTCTCACTGCACGAGGCGATGCTGCGCCTGCGGGCCCACGCCTTCGTCAACGACGCCGACCTCGCCGACGTCGCGCGACAGGTGGTCAACCACCAGCTACGGCTTGACCGTCCGGACGACGAGGGCGGGTCCTACGATGGACCCGTGAAGCGGGAGGGTGGCAGATGACGACGTTTCCGGTCGAGCGGCTCGCGGGGGTCTTCGTGGAGGTCGCCGACACGCTGGTCGCCGATTTCGACGTGGTCGACTTCCTGCACCTGATCACCGCGCGCGCGGCCGAGCTGGTCCCCGACTCGGCGGTGGGCCTGATGCTGGCCGACCACCAGGGTCGGCTGCGGTTCATGGGCGCTTCCACCGAGGCGACCCGGCTGCTCGAGCTGTTCCAGGTCCAGAACGACCAGGGGCCATGCCTCGACTGCTTCCGGACGGGCGTCGGCGTGGTCAACGCCGACCTGCACGACGACGACACGCCCTGGCCGCAGTTCGCTCCGCGCGCCGTCGAGGCCGGCTTCCGCTCGGTGCACGCGGTACCGCTCAAGCTGCGCAGTGAGGTGATCGGGGCGCTCAACGTCTTCGGTCGTCAGCCCACCCGGCTCGAGCCGGCCGACGCGCACATCGTGCAGGCGCTTGCCGACGTGGCCACGATCGGGCTGATGCAGGAGCGTGCCATCCGGCGCAGCGAGGTGCTGGCCGAGCAGCTGCAGACGGCGCTCAACAGCCGGATCGTGGTCGAACAGGCCAAGGGCGCCCTGGCGCAGATGCACGGTGTCAGCGTGGACGATGCCTTCGACCTGCTGCGCTCGCACGCCCGGTCGACCGGCACCCGGCTGAGCGACGTCGCCCGCCGGGTCGTCACCGACCCGGATGGCGTCCGCGGGCTGTCCCGCCCGTAGCCAGCCGTTGCCGGCCGAGTGGTCAGTCCATGTGCGGGTAGGCGTAGCTCGTGGGCGGCACGAACGTCTCCTTGATCGTGCGGGTCGACGTCCAGCGCAGCAGGTTCTGCAGCGAGCCGGCCTTGTCGTTGGTGCCCGAGCCTCGCGCTCCTCCGAACGGCTGCTGCCCGACGACCGCGCCCGTGGGCTTGTCGTTGACGTAGAAGTTGCCGGCGGTGAAGCGCAGCCGTTCCTGCGCCTCGACGATCGCCGTGCGGTCGGTCGCCACGACGGCACCGGTCAGCGCGTACGGCGTCGCCGAGTCCATCTGGCCGAGCATCCGGTCCCACTGCCGGTCGGGGTAGACGTGCACGGACAGGATCGGCCCGAAGAACTCGGTGCTGAACATCTCGTCGGTCGGGTCGTCGCCCACCAGCACGGTCGGACGCACGAACCAGCCCTCGCGGTCGTCGTACGTGCCACCGGCGGCCACCTCGATGGACTCGGTCTTCGCCGCCCGGTCCAGCGCAGCCGCGTGCTTGGCGAACGCCCGATCGTCTATCACGGCGCCCATGAAGTTCGACAGGTCCGTCACCGGGCCCATCGGCAGCGACTCCGTGAGGTCGACCAGGTCCTTGCGCATCCGGCGCCACAGGCTGCGGGGGACGTACGCCCGCGACGCCGCCGAGCACTTCTGCCCCTGGTACTCGAACGCCCCGCGCACCATGGCGGTGCGGAGCACGTCGACGTCGGCGCTGGGGTGGGCGACGATGAAGTCCTTACCGCCGGTCTCACCCACGATGCGCGGGTAGCTGCGGTACGAGGAGATGTTGTTGCCGACCTGGCTCCACAGGTGCTGGAAGGTCGGCGTCGACCCGGTGAAGTGGATGCCGGCCAGGTCGGGGTCGCCGAGCGCCACCTGCGAGACCGCCGCTCCGTCACCGGTGACCATGTTGATGACGCCCGGAGGCAGCCCGGCGGCCTCCAGCAGGCGCATCGTGTACCACGCCGAGAGCGTCTGCGTGGGCGCCGGCTTCCACACCACGGTGTTGCCCATCAGCGCGGGGGCGCTGGGCAGGTTGGCACCGATCGCGGTGAAGTTGAACGGGGTGATCGCGAGCACGAAACCCTCGAGCGGCCGGTGGTCGAGCCGGTTCCAGACTCCTTGGGAGTTGGCTTCCGGCTGCTCGGAGAGCAGGCGCTCGCCGAAGGCCGCGTTGAAGCGCCAGAAGTCGATCAGCTCGCACGCGGAGTCGATCTCGGCCTGGGAGACGGTCTTCGACTGCCCGAGCATGGTGGAGGCGTTCAGGGTCTGGCGCCACGGTCCGCTGAGCATCTCGGCCGCCCGCAGGAACACGGCCGCGCGCTCGTCGTAGGGCAGCGCCCGCCAGCTCGCCGCCGCCTCCTTGGCGGCCGTCACGGCCGAGCGCGCCTCTGCGGCGGTCGCGTTCTTCATGCTGCCGAGCACGTGCCGGCGCGCGTGCGGTTGCACGACGTCGATGCGTCGCCCGCCACCCAGCTCCTGTCGACCGCCTATCGTCTGCGTCAACTCGACCTGCTCCCCCTGCATGCGGGCCAGTGTCACCTCGAGCTCGGCGCGTTCGGCGCTGCCGGGCGCGTACGTCAGGATGGGCTCGTTCACGGGCGGGGGGACACTGGTGCGGGCGTCGATCATGCTCCGATCCTGACACCGCTGATGGATGGCGCCAACCCCGGGCGAACGGTCCGCAGGTCAGCCGGTCAACTGTGCCGCCAGGTCAGAGACCTCGGCCGGCCCCCACCAGGCCAGACCGTGTCTCTCCACCGCGTCCAGATGCTCGTCCGAAGGGTCGGAGACCGCTGCGCGCACGTCGTCGGCGGCGTCCGGGCCGTCAGCCAGCACGGCGGCCACGTCGCGCAGCGGCACGGCCGCATCGAGTCGGACCCGGCCAGGTTGCTCCGACTCATCCGGCCGCACCTCGCTCACGTCCACGGCGGCCACCAGCCGGGCGGACCCCGAGGCGTCCAGCCCGGCAAGGCTCGCCTGCGCCGCGAGCGCTGCCGCCACCGCCTCCAGCAGCTCATCGTCGGCGCCCGGCCTCGCGCCCTCGTCGTACCAGCCCCGAAGCGCGTCAGTGGCGGCGTAGCCGTCCAGCGGCGGCGGCCCCAGCTCACCGGCTGCGAGCCGCTCGAGCGCCGCGCGGTCGAGGGGGACGTAGACCCGCTGGGTCACGACGGCGACTTCGTGGCGGCGGGCGCCTTCTTGGCGGGCGCCTTCTTGGCGGGCGCCTTCTTCTGGGCCACCGCCTTCTTCGCCGCAGGCTTCTTCGCCGCAGGCTTCTTCGCCGCAGGCTTCTTCGCCGCAGGCTTCTTCGCCGCGGGCTTCTTGGCGGGCGGCTTCTTCACGGCAGGCGCGACGGTGGCGTCCGGGTCGGCACGGCCACGGGGGGCCCGCGACCGGTCGCGGGTCGTCTCCACCAGCTCCTCGATGGCGTCCGCAAGACACTGACCGAGCAGCTCTGCGTCACCGATCGCGTCCCGGTCGGCGTTGATGCCGTAGAAGACAGCGCCGTCGTACGACGTGACCCCGATGGCGAGCGCGCGATGCTCGCGCAGCGGCAGCACCGGGTAGGTCGCGACGAGCCGGGCTCCGGCCGCGTACACCGGCTCCTGCGGCCCGGGCACGTTGGTGACGACCAGCTGGTACGGCAGCCCGGCCTGGCTGTCGGCGACCCGCGCTCCGAGCAGGTGGAACGTCGTGGAGGCGAAGCCGGGCAGGGAGGCCAGCCGGCTGGCCGCTACCGCCATCCCGGTCTCCTTGTGTGCCTTGAGGGCGTACGACACCTGGTGCAGCCGCATCACGGGGTCCGCCTCGCCGACCGGCAGGGCGAGCAGGTGCCCGGCCACCTGGCTGCCCAGGGACGTCGGCTCGGCCGCTCCGTCGCGCACGCTGAGCGGCACCATCGCCCGGACGGTCGACTCCGGCGGGATCCGCTCCCCCCGTGTGAGCAGCCAGGCTCGGAGCGCTCCGGTCACGGCGCTGAGCACCACGTCGTTGACCGTGCCGCCATGCGTGTCCCGCACGGCACGGTGATCGTCCAGCCCGCTGGCCACCGTCACGAACCGGCGCTGGCGGGACAGCTGCCGAGACAGCGGCGAGGTGGGCACCGGCCCGGCGGTGGGCAGCCCCACCGCGTCTCCGAGCCGCTCGGCGGTGTCCGAGACGGCCTGCGCCATGGTGAGGGCGAGCCGGGGCAGCCGCTGCGGGTTGCGGATCAGGTGGAACACGGACTCCGCCGCCAGGCTGAGCTGTGACGGCGCCGCCATCGGCACCCAGTGGTCGGCGGGCAGCTCGGGAGGCTCCGGGGTCTCGTCCAGGATGATCTGGCCGAGCGCGACGGTCTCGGCCCCGTCCACCAGGGCCTCGTGGGTCTTGAGCACCACGGCGACCTGCCCACGCTCGAGTCCCTCGACCAGATAGATCTCCCACAGCGGGCGCTCGCGGTCGAGGGGCCTGGCCACCAGGCGGGCGACGAGGTCGCGCAGCTGGGCCATGGTTCCGGGGCGCGGCAGGGCCGAGCGTCGTACGTGGTAGCTCAGGTCGAAGTGCTCGTCATCGACCCACGCGGGCGGCGCCAGCCCGCCGATGACCGGCTGCACGCGCTGCCGGTAGCGCGGCACCAGGGCGATGCGGTCGTCGATGAGCCGCTGCAGCCGTTCTGAGTCGAACCCGTCGGGGCCGGGGTCGAGGACCAGCACCACCGACACCTGGCGCGGGGCGCGGGGTGTCTCCGCGGCCAGCAGGGCCATGTCCTCGGCACGCATCCGGTCTGGCATCGTGGTCCTTCCGCCGTCGAGGCCGTCGACAGGCTTCACTGTCCCTCGCGGACTGGCATCGTGCCACGCTCGTCCGGGCTGCGCGCGGACCGGATACCCGCGGGATCCCTGCTCGCCGTGCCACCGGAGGAGACGTGACCGACCGGCTGCTCGCGCACGGGGTCGGAGGTGCCAGCGACCTGCCGCTGCCGCTGTCGTACGTGCTCGCCGGCGCGGGCTGGGCCTTGGCGGTGTCGTTCGCGATCCTTGCCTTCTCATGGCCCACGTCGCGGTTCCGGGGGGACGCCGCCGGCCGGGACCTGCCGCCGGTGGTGACCGCGGCTGTCGACTCGCCGTGGGTTCGCAACGGGGTGCGCGCCTTCGGCCTCGCGCTGGCCGCCTACGTCGGCTGGGCCGCCGTCGCCGGGCAGGACGTCACCGTGAACCCGGTCATCGGCGTCTTCTACGTCTACCTGTGGGTCGGCATGGTGCCCGTGAGCCTGCTCGCGGGCAACGTCTGGCCGCTGCTGTCCCCCGTTCGCACGGTGCACCTGGGCCTGACCCGGATGATGCGCACGCGGCCCTCCCGGGGCATCGCGGAGTATCCCGCCCGGCTCGGGTACTGGCCGGCCGCCGGCGGTCTGTTCGCGTTCGTGTGGACCGAGCTGGTCGACCGCGACTCGGCGTTCGTGTCGACCGTGCTCACCTGGCTGCTGGTGTACGCCGGCGTGATGCTGCTCGGCGGTGCGATCTTCGGCACCCGCTGGTTCGAACGTGCCGACCCGTTCGAGGTCTACTTCGGGCTGGTGGCGAGGCTGTCACCGTGGGGGCGGCGACAGAATGACCGAGGTGCGGGCCGGCTGGTGGTGCGCAACCCTCTGGACGGGCTCGACGGCGTCGTCGCCGACCGTGGCCTGCTCGCGGTCGTGTCGGTGCTGCTGGGCTCCACGGCGTTCGACAGCTTCGCCGCCTCGACGTACTGGTTGGAGCAGACAGCCCGGCCCGGCGACCTCGACCCGCAGCTGCGCGACACCCTGGTGCTGACCGGCTTCGTGCTGCTGGTGGCGGTCACGTTCGGCCTGGCCGCGATGGCGACGGCGGGGGTGGACGCGACCCGACGTCGCGAGCTGCCCCGGCTGCTGGCGCACTCGTTGGTCCCCATCGTGGTGGGCTATGTGATCGCGCACTACCTGACCCTGCTGGTGGAGTACGGGCAGTCGGTGCTCGTGCAGCTGTCCGACCCGCTCACTCGCGGGGACGACTACCTCGGCACCGCCGGGCTCGAGGTGCAGTTCGTGTTGTCCGCGCATCCTGCGATCCTCGCCGGGCTCAAGGTCTCGGCGATCGTCGCCGGCCACGTGCTGGGCGTCGTGGCCGCGCATGACCGGGCCGTGCGCGTGCTCCCCGCCGGGCATCGCGTGAGCGGTCAGCTGGCGCTGCTGGTGGTGATGGTGGGATACACCACCGGTGGGCTGCTGCTCCTGTTCAGCGCCTGAGCCGGGAGTGACGACGGCTGGGCGCGCGCCCCGGCACACCGGGCACCGCAGGGGGCACCGCTCCGGCAAGCGCGTCGAGCTCATGGCCGACGGCGGCTGCCAGCTCGGCCATGGCCCGGGTCAGCGGCGACTGGGCCGCGGCCTCGGGCAGGGTCTGACCGGTGATCCAGCAGGCGTCGACCGCGGACTGGTCGAGTGGCAGGTAGGCCAGCGGCACCTCCCCGATGGCTCGCAGCAGGGTCCGCGAGACGTCGTCGCGCGACCAGCCCAGCCCGCCGCGCACCCGGTTGACGACAAGGCGCACATGGGCGCCGGGGACACGGTCGCGCAGATCGTGCCGCGCCCGGGCCAGCCGGGCGAGGCCCAACGGGTCGGCGCTGCCCACCACCACCACGAGGTCAGCCTGCTCCAGCGCGGTCACCGTGGCGCCGTTGCGGCGCGGGGCGGCGGTGTCGTACGAGAGCTCCTCATCCAGCTCGACGCAGAACCCGCAGTCGACGACGACGAGCGGTGCCGCCTGCCGGGCGCGGGTGAGGACACCACGCAGTGCCGCCGGCCCCATGGCAGTCCACCGGTCGGCGCGGGGCAGGCCGGTCAGCACGCGCAGCCGCGGGGAGACTCGCCGGGCGGCCTCGGCCAGCGCGGACTGGTCGAGCGAGCCGGTGGATGCGGCCCGGGCGGCCGCCAGCACACCGGACAGCTCGTCCAGGACGGCCAGCATCTGGCCGGTGGCGCCGCCGTAGACGTCGGCATCGACGAGCAGCGTCTCCGTGGCCGCACCCGCGGCCGCGGCCGACACACCAAGAGCCACGGTCGACCGGCCGGGCGCCCCCGTCGGCCCCCACACGGCCACCAGGCGCCCCGCACCGGCACCGTCGGTCCCGTCGACCGGACCACCGACGGCGCGCACCGGTCCACCGTCCCCGACCATGGGGCGCGCGCCTCCGGCACTCAGCTCGACCACCCGCCCGACCAGGACCGCAGGGTCGGCGGTGACACTGTTCGCGTGGACCACCGCCTCGATCCCGAGCTGGACCATCCGGGTCGCCGAGGGGCTGTCCACGGCCACGGCCACGACCGGGACGCCCTCCCGCGCCAGGCGGGCGACCACGTCGGCGTCGAGCCCGGGCAGTCCGGCCGACACAGCGGCGACCGTGCCCTGTCCGGCGGCTGCCGCCGCGATCAGGTCCGGCACGTCGACACAGCGGCGAGCAAGGGCGACCGGCGTCGCCGGGGCCGCCAGCAACGGCAGCAACCGCGCCTCCCAGCCCGCACCGCCGGCAGCCACCAGGAGACGGGACGGAGGCACTCAGCCACCGACCCGGACAAGCACCACGCTGCCGGCGGACAGTCTGGCCAGCGGCCTGCCCAGCTCGTCCGGGCTGCTGACGATGCGCAACAGCACCTGCAGGCCGGTAGCCCCGAGGCCGCCGGCGGGCCCGGCCACGGCGACGACCTCGACGCCGCTCAGGACCTGGGCTGCCCGCGGCGGCACGGCGGGCGGGGCTGACGTTCCCGACGGCACCGCCCAGACGTCGACCAGGTCGCCCGGAGCCAGATCGGCCGGCGCGTCCCCGGGCTCCACCGCCAGCGGCACCTCGACACCTCGGCCGGCGGTGCTCTCGCCCACCGCGGTCGTCGGCACCAGCTCGCCGGCTGCCAGGTCCCTGGTGTACATGCCGGCGGGAGGCGCCGAGCCGGCCGACAGGTAGGCCGACACGCCTGCGTCGTCGCTTCCGATCCGGGTCGGCGTCGCCACCAGGTCCGCCGAGCGGACGGGATCGCCGGCGCGGACGGGGGACGACACGGCCCACACCGGCTCCGTGTCGTCCGCTGCGGCGACCACCCGGCTGCCGGCCACCGTGGCGACCGCGACGAGCACCAGACCGACAAGCAGCCGCGGGTCGGTCCAGCGCGGCCGGCGCAGCCGGACCGCCCAGGCAGACCCGGGTCCGTCGGTCGTGCCGGACGTCCCGGTCGGAGGAGACGACGTGGATGCGCCGGCATCCCGGGAACCGGACGAAACGGGAGAAACCGACACGGTCGCGATTGTGTGCCGAGAGCGGCGCAGAGTCCAGTGCCTGTCCACAACCCCGTCCACAGCCACGTCCGGCGCGGTGTCCCGATGGTCCCGGCTGGCACACTGGCCCCATGCCGCTCGGTCCGGGACAGCCGCGCTTCCTGCAGCTGGCCGATGTCGCCGAGATCCTGAACATCTCCTCCGCGCAGGCCTATGCGCTGGTCCGCCGGGGGGATCTCACCGCGATAAAGATCGGTGGGCGTGGGGCCTGGCGGGTCGAGGCCTCCGAGCTCGAGGCCTACATCCAGCGCCTGTACTCGGAGACCCGCGAGTTCATCGACGCGCACCCGTTCGGCGAGCTGGCCGAGGACCTCGCCGACGAGTGACCCCACGTCGGCGCGACGTCGGGCAAGAGCCGGCCGGGACGAAGTCGGTCACCGGGTGGGGGAATCCGTACGGGTGTAGGCCGCGGTGATCGCCGCGTACGGCACCAGCACCCTGCCGCCACCCGCAGGGTCCCGCTGCTCCTGGCCGAGCGTCTGGTCGAGCTCGACGAAGTCGGCACCGACGCGCACCGGCACGCCGTGCACCGTGCTCCCCCCTGCCCGCACCACCCGCACCGAGGCGCGATCGCGGGCGAGCACGCGCCAGGCGGCCGTCCAGGTCGGCGCACCGACCTCCCCCGGCGCCGGCGCGGCGACCCGGGCCGCCGCCGCGGCGCCCTCTGCGCCGACCACCGTACCCACCACCGCACCCACCACCGCGTGGACGGGCACCAGCACGTCGTTGGCGCCGGCCCGGAGCAGCATCCAGTCGGAGCCGACCTGCAGGACCGTGCCCTCCACCAGGTCCGCGCCCAGCAGCCGCAGTCGCACCGAGGTCCCGATGCCGGCCCGGATCCGGTCGACCCAGGAGGTGCGTGCGACCTCCGCCCTGGTGCGATCCGCGATCTCGGCCTCGCGGTCCTGACCGTCCAGCTCGGCGGCCTCCGCCTCCAGCTCGGTGAACAGCCGCTCCCAGCGCATGGGGCCGACCGTACCGTCACGGGCGGTGGACAACCGATTGACCTCGAAGGGCGCACACGCCAAAGTGGGCAAACACAGGTAAACGCATGAAATCGAGAGCATAATGACCCACAACGAGGGTAGACGCGCCTGCCGGATGGCCGTCATCGCCGGCGTAGAGGCACTGTTGCTGCACCTGGCCGCATCGGTCGGGCGCTCGTTGACCGACTCCGGCCCTGCCGTCCTGCCCGCCGACCGTGCCGGTGAGCTCCTCACCGCCGCCCTCGTGCTCGCGGCGGCCGCCGGCTGGAGCCACTGGTGCCTGGTGCTGGTCGTGACCGCCGCCGGTCACCGCACGGGACGCCGCGCGGCCGCCTGGATCGCCCCGCCCAGATGGCGCGCGGCCGCCGCCACCTGCCTGGGGCTGGCCGTTGCCGCGGGAGTGGGGGTGCCGGGAGCGGGATCCGCCGCCGGATCCGACGTCGGATCCGGTGCCGCCCGGCTCAACGGCCTCCGACTCCCGGACCGGCCGGTCGGCGACCTGACGCCGGCGGCCCTGCGCACCGTGGCCTCGGCGCGGGCGGTCACGGTGGCACCCGGCGACAGCCTCTGGACGCTGGCCGCGGCCACGCTGCCCCCCGCCGCGGGCGACGCCCGCGTCGACCACGCGTGCCGGGCCTGGTACGCCGCCAACCGCCGGACCATCGGCCCCGACCCGGACCTGATCCAGCCGGGTCAGCGCCTCATCGCACCCGACGCCACGGAGAGGACGTCCCCATGACCCCACCCACCGCGGCTCTGGCCGCGCCCGCCCAGACGCAGCCGCAGCGGCCAGAGCCGGAGCCGAAGCCGAAGCCGGCCCTGCCGGCTGGCGGCCGCGGACTCGCCCTGGTGGCACCACCCTTCGCCCGGCCGTCGCCGGACGACCGCCTGGCCGCGCAGGCGCGCCAGCTCCTGCAGGCGGTGGTCGAGATGGTCGGGGCGGACCGGCCGGTCATCCAGCTCCTGCGCCTGGCGACCCCCGAGGTCTACGCCGAGGTCTCCCGTCGCGCGGAGATGGTGTCCGCCGGCAGCGACACGCGCCACCGCGCCCGCACCGGCCGGGCACGGATCGTGTCGCTGCACCTGCAACGGCCCCGGAAGGACGTGAGCGAGGTGTCTGCGCACGTGCGGCACGCCGGGCGCAGCAGGGCCCTCGCGGCGAGGCTCGAGTGCCGGGACGGCCGCTGGATCTGCACCGCGCTGACCTTGGGCTGACCCTGGGCTGACCCTGGGCTGACCCTGGGCTGACCTTGGGGGCTGATGCCCGACCGCTCCCGGCCGTCAGCGACGCTTCTTCTTGTTCCTCGACTTCCTCGTGCCCTGCCGCGGGCCGGTGCGAGGCGCCGGGCGGCGTGCACCGGCGCGGGCGGGCTCGGGGGCACCGTCGGGCTCCTCGACCCGCTCGCGGTGAACCTCGACCTCCGCGTCCCCGTCCGCACTGGGCGCGGCGTAGGTGAGCTCACGGGGACCCGAGGACGCCAGCCCCTTGGCGTGGATCTGGGGGCCTCCGTCGCCGGTCGACGCGGCCCCGCCCGCCGGTGCCGCCGAGTCGAGCAGGGGCTGGCTGTCCAAGTCGGCTTCGTCCGACATCGCCGCGTACCCCTCGTCGGGGCCGCCCGGGTCGTCGGTCTCGACCTGGACCTCGAGGTTGAACAGGAAGCCGACCGACTCCTCCTTGATGCCGTCCATCATCGTGCTGAACATGTCGAAGCCCTCGCGCTGGTACTCGACCAACGGGTCCCGCTGGGAGTACGCGCGCAGGCCGATGCCCTCGCGCAGGTAGTCCATCTCGTACAGGTGCTCGCGCCACTTGCGGTCGAGCACGCTGAGCAGGACCCGGCGCTCGAGCTCGCGCATCACCTCGCCGCCCAGGTCTGCCTCCCGGGCGTCATAGGCCTGCTGCGCATCAGCACGCAGCCGTTCCACGAGCAGGTCGCGGTCGAGGGCCTCCCGTCCGCCGTACTCGTCCTCGAACTCGTGCCGGGTGAACGACACCGGGTACAGCTGCCTCAGCGCGGTCCACAGCGCATCGAGGTCCCACTCCTCGGGGAAGCCTTCCGTGGCCCCGACCACGTAGCCCTCGACCGTCTCGTCGATCATCTGCCGGGCCAGCGCGGACAGGTCCTCGCCTTCGAGGATCCTGCGGCGCTCTCGGTAGACCACCTCGCGCTGCCGGCTCATGACGTCGTCGTACTTGAGGATGTTCTTGCGGGACTCGAAGTTCTGCGACTCGACCTGGGCCTGCGCCGACGCGATGGCGCCGGTGACCCGCTTGTTCTCGATCGGGACGTCGTCGGGCACCTTCAGCGTCTGCAGTACCCAGTCGACCCAGTCGGACTTGAACAACCGCATCAGGTCGTCCTCGAGCGACAGGTAGAACCGGGACTCTCCGGGGTCACCCTGCCGCCCGGAGCGGCCGCGCAGCTGGTTGTCGATCCGCCGGGACTCGTGCCGCTCGGTGCCCAGCACCATGAGCCCGCCGACCGCCGCGACCTCGTCGTGCTCGTCGCCGACGCGGGCCTTCATCTCGTCCAGCGCCGCCGGCCATGCTGCCTCGTAGTCCTCCGGCGTCTCGCTGGGGTCCAGCCCCCGCTCGCGCAGGCGCTGGTCGGCGAGGAACTCGACGCTGCCGCCGAGCATGATGTCGGTACCTCGACCGGCCATGTTCGTCGCCACGGTGACCGCGCCCTTGTGCCCCGCGAGCGCGACGATCGATGCCTCCCGGTCGTGCTGCTTGGCGTTGAGCACCTCGTGCGGCACACCGCGCTGCACCAGTGCCCGGGCGAGCTTCTCGCTCTTCGCCACGCTGGTCGTGCCCACCAGCACCGGCTGACCGACCGCGTGCCGCTCGGCGATGTCCTCGACCACGGCGGCGAACTTCGAGTCCTCCGTGCGGTAGACGAGGTCGGGCTGGTCGACCCGCGCCACCGGCTGGTTGGTGGGGATCGCCACCACGCCCAGCTTGTATATCTTGTCGAACTCGCTGGCCTCGGTCATGGCCGTACCGGTCATGCCGGCGAGCTTGTCGTAGAGACGGAAGTAGTTCTGCAGCGTGATGGTCGCGAGCGTCTGGTACTCCTCGCGGATCCGGACGTTCTCCTTGGCCTCGATCGCCTGGTGCAGCCCCTCGTTGTACCGGCGCCCCTCGAGCATGCGGCCTGTGTGCTCGTCGACGATGAGGACCTCACCGTCGATGACGACGTACTCCTTGTCGCGGCGGAACAGCTCCTTGGCCTTGATGGCGTTGTTGAGGAAGCTGATCAACGGTGTGTTGACGGAGTCGTAGAGGTTCTCGATGCCGAGGTGGTCCTCGACCTTGTCGATCGCGCCCTCGAGGACCGACACGGTGCGCTTCTTCTCGTCGACCTCGTAGTCCTCGTCGCGGACCAGCCGCATGGACAGTCTCGCGAACTCGCCGTACCAGCGGACCTCGTCCTGGGTGGGGCCGGAGATGATGAGCGGGGTGCGCGCCTCGTCGATGAGGATGGAGTCGACCTCGTCGACGATGGCGTAGTTGAAGCCGCGCTGCACACACTGCTCGATCGAGTCAGCCATGTTGTCGCGCAGATAGTCGAAGCCGAGCTCGTTGTTGGTGGCATAGGTGATGTCACAGGCGTACGCCTCGCGACGCTCGGCCGAGCTCATGCCGGGAAGGATGATGCCGACGGTCATGCCGAGGAAGTGGTAGACGCGGCCCATCCACTCCGCGTGGTAGCGGGCCAGGTAGTCGTTGACCGTGACGACGTGGACGCCCTTGCCAGGCAGCGCGTTGAGGTACACGGCCAGTGTCGCCACCAGCGTCTTGCCCTCGCCGGTCTTCATCTCCGCGATGTTGCCCAGATGCAGGGCGGCGCCACCCATGATCTGCACGTCGAAGTGACGCTGCCCGAGCACGCGACGCGCCGACTCGCGGACGGTCGCGAACGCCTCGGGCATCATCCGGTCGAGCGCCTCACCGTCCTCCAGCCGGGCACGGAAGTCGGCGGTCTGGCCCTGGAGCTCCTCGTCGCTCATGGCCTCGAACTCGGGCTCGAGGGAGTTGACCTGCTTGGCGACGGTCTCGAGCCGGCGCAGGACCTTGCCCTCGCCCATGCGGAGGATCTTGTCGATCAGTATCGGCACTGGGAGGTCTCCTGGTGGACGCTGGCGGTGACGGGCCGTAGCCCATCGTAGGCGACCCGGCTCCGGCCGAGCCCGGTCCGCTCAGTCGCCGAGGTGCGAGTCCAGCGCCGCGGCCAGGTCACCGCGCGGCTCGACCACCGTGTCGGACAACCCGAGCCACTGCGCCAGCGAGACCAGCTCGGCCGCGAGCTCGGGGGCGGTGTCGGGCGGAGCGCCGGGCTCGGCGAAGACGCCCAGCACCCGGAGCGCCCCCGCGCCGCCGCCTGCTCTGCGGTCCGCCTTCAGGTCCACCCGGGCGACGAGCCGGTCGCCGAGCAGGAACGGCAGCACGTAGTACCCGAACTGCCGCCGCCGCTCGGGGACGTAGATCTCGATGCGGTAGTGGAAGCCGAAGAGCTTCTCGGTCCTGGTGCGCTCCCACACGACCGGGTCGAAGGGGCTGAGCAGGGCGCGTGCATGCACCGCCCGCGGCAGCGCGGCGTCGCGGTGCAGGTAGGCCGGGCGGTCCCAGCCCTCGATCCGCACCGGCAGCAGCTCACCGGCCTCGACCAGGGCCTGAACCGCGGCCCGGCTCTGCTCCGGACGCATCCGGAAGTAGTCCCGCAGGCACGGCTCGGTGCCCACCCCGTGCGCCATGGCGGCCCGGCGGACGAGCTCGATGTGCGCGTCTGCGTCGGTCGGCTCGGACAGTGCCAGCACCGCAGGGGGGAGAACCCGCTCGGGCAGGTCGTACAGCCGCTCGAACTGGCTGTTGCGGCCGGACACCGCCAGCTCCCCGGCTGCGAAGAGGTACTCGAGGGCCTTCTTCGTGGCCGACCAGTTCCAGCCCCAGTGCTCCCGGACGCGTGGCAGGCCGTCATCGAGGTCGCGCGCCGTGGACGCCCCCCGCTCGCGCACCTCGGCGACCAGCGAGGACACCAGCGAGTCGTCGTGTCGGACCGACTCCCAGTCGTGGCCGCGGTCGCGGTAGTGGCGCATCCGGTGCCGCATCACCGGCCACAGCTCGACCGGCATGAACGCCGCCACGTGCGCCCAGTACTCGACCACCCGGCGCGGGGGCTGCTCCGCGGCGCGGCGCAGCAGGCCCACGTCGTAGGGACCCACCCGGGAGAACGGCGGCATGTAGTGGGCGCGCTGCAGCACGTTGACGGAGTCGATCTGCAGGACCGCCGTCCGGGACAGGGTGCGCGTGAACGTCCGCATGGTCGCCACCGTGTGCCGGGGGTCACGGAAGCCCTGGGCCGCCAGGGCGACCCGGCGAGCCTGGCACCGGGTCAACAGCTCACGTGGCACGCGGGGACCGTACCCCCCGGCACGGACGGTGGGTCGCGGGTGCGCAGCAGTCAGGGGACGTCGAGCAGCCGCTCTCGCACCGCGTACATCACGGCTTCCATGCGGGAGTGCAGCTGCAGCTTCTCCAGGATGTTGCGCACGTGGTTCTTCACGGTGTGCTCGCTGATGAACAGATCCTTGGCGACGTCCTTGTTGCTCAGCCCGCGCGCCACCAGCCGGAGCACCTCCAGCTCGCGGTCGGTCAGCCGCGGAGCGACGACGGCGGAGCGCTCGGGCTCGGTGAGCTGCTTGAACTCGTCCAGCAGCTTGATCGCCATCGCCGGGCTGATCAGCGACTGGCCCTCGGCGACCAGTCGCACGGCGGAGGCGACGTCGTCGATCGAGGCGTCCTTCAGCAGGTAGCCGGACGCGCCGCTCTTGACCGCGTCGAACAGGTCCGCCTCGTCGTCGCTGGCGGTCAGCATCACGATCCGCACCGAGGGCATGATCGCCTTGAGCTCGGCGCACGTCTCGATGCCGCTGAACCCGGGCATGCGCACGTCCAGCAGCACCACGTCGGGGTCGGTGCGGACCGCCACCTCAAGGGCGGTCCGGCCGTCACCGGCCTCGCCCACGAGGTGGATGCCGTCGAGAGCGCCGATGACCATGGTCAACCCACGCCGGAACAGCTCCTGGTCGTCGACCACGAGCACGCGGACGGGCTCGTCCCGCTCGGGGTCGACGTCCGGCTCGTCCACTGCGCCCCCCTCGTCCGTCGTCTCGTCGCGGGTCGTGCTGGCTCTCACCACCCGCCGAGCATGCCAGACACCGCCCTTGCCGCCGGCCGTCCGCCGTCCCCGGCGCCCGCCCTGACGTCGCCGGTCGCCAGGTCAGACCTCCAGGCGGATCACGCCGTAGTCGTAGCCCCGGCGCCGGTAGACCACGCTGGCCAGCTCGGTCTCCTTGTCGACGAACAGGAAGAAGTCATGGCCGACCAGCTCCATCTCGTACAGCGCCTGGTCCAAGGTCATGGGCGCCGCCTGGTGCGTCTTCTCGCGCACGACCATCGGGCCTTCCCCGAACACGGTGAGCGGCCCCACGCGGTGCGGGGCGGCGGGGTCGTCGCTGCTCGCCGACCCGTCGACGGTGGTGCCGTCGAACAGTGGGGGGGCGGCGGACGCGGCCGCCGCCGCGAGCGACGTGGGGGTGCGGCTCCCGCGGTGGATCCGCTTCTTGTCAGCCGTCTTGCGCAGCCGCGCCTGCAGTCGCAACAGGGCGCCGTCGAGCGCGGCCATCTTGTCCTCGGCCGCGGCCTCCGCGCGGACCACCGGACCCCGTGAGTGCAGCGTGAGCTGGATGCGGACCGCCCGGTCGGCCTGCCGCGGATTGCGCTCCTGAGTCACCTCGACGTCGACGCGCACCACCGACTGGTCGTGCTTCTCGAGCCTGGTGAGCTTCTCCTCGACGTGCCGGCGGAACCGTTCGGACACCTCACAGTGACGACTCGAGATAGCGACATCCACGAAGACGGACCTCCTCCTGCGACTGGCGGCACCTCTGTACCCGGTATGACGCTAGCCATTGCGCGGAGGCGGGAAAAGGGGCCGTACGGCTGATCCAGGCGGTCCCGGGGCCCCGCGCCGGGGGGTGGCGGCCACCACGGCGACCGCAGCCGCTCCCACGCCACCGGCCCGCAGCGCCCGTACCGCCTCGGCCGCGGTGGCACCCGTGGTGAGTACGTCGTCGACCACCAGGACCGGCGCCTGGGGCGGTCGCAGGCGGCGAGCGCACAGCGCACCGTGCACGTTCGCGGCCCGCGCGTCCGCGGACAGGCCGGCCTGGTCCGACACGGCGCGCACAGGTCTCAGCCGGGGCACCGTGCGAGCGTCACAGCCCCGTCGGCGCAGCCGGGCGGCCGCCACCCGGGCGAGGTCGGCGACGACGTCGCGGCCCCGACGGCGGACGCTGGCAGCGGCCGAGGGGACCGGTACCAGCTCGACCGCGACCGCCGTCCGATCCGCTGCGGTCAGCGCCTCCTCGACGACGGCCGCGAGCGCGAGCCCCAGCGGGCCGGCGAGCGTGGCACGGTCGCGGTCCTTGTACGCCACCAGCAGCTGGCGCAGTGGGTCGGCGTACGCCCCGGCGGCCCAGGGCGGCACGGGGGGCGGGCCGAGCAGGCCGTCGGGGGCCGGCTCGGGCCAGCACGGGCGTGACAGCGGCGCGAGCGCGCGCCGGCAGCGGCCGCACAGCGCGCCGCCGGGCAGCCCGCAGCCGGCGCAGCGGCTGCCGAGGAACAGGTCGAGGGCGGCGGCGCGCAGGCTCACGACGGAAGCCTGCGTGGCGCCGGCGGGAGGCGGCGGATCGGGCAACCGGCCTGTGCACGGCCGGCCCGCCACGAGGTGTCCGGTCGCCGAGCGGGGACCGGCGGCTCGGTGGATGCGGCTCAGCTGGGGTAGTGCGGGCGCCAGAGCCCGGTGGCGAGGGTCGACCACTGCAGGTCGTCGCTGATCACCGACAGCTCGCCCGAGCGGCTGCCCACGACGGTGGGAGCCTCGGTGACCCCCGCGCTGGCCACCGCCACCGCGCCCAGGGTGGGCAGCAGGTCCTCGCCCGACTCGACGCCGACCACGCCTGACCCGTCGATGGCCAGCTCCAGCGGCTGCGCCGGCAGCGGTGGGACGTCGGCGATGACGACGACATCGGAGGGTGACGACCAGGAGACGTCGCGCAGGGCCGAGGCATCCGTCCCCGGCGTCCGCAGCGCGTAGGCGGAGTCGAGCCGCGGCACCGAACGCCCGTTGGGTCCGCGCACCACCCGCGCGATCACGACGCAGGGTCCGTCGACCTGGCCGCCGCCCCACACCGGGCCGTTCCACTCCGGCACGAGGGCAGCCACCCGGGCCCCGTCCGCGGAGACGGCCATCGAGGTCGCGGACGCGCGGGTGAGGGGTCCGGTGGGCGTCTGTGCCCGCGGACCGCCGGCCGGCACCCGCCAGGACGTCCGCCCCCGCGAGTGGTCGAGCGCCCACAGCAGGCCGGTACGGTCCCACTGCGGGTCGCTGAGCCGGCCGTCGGTGACCCGGCGCCGGATGATCAGGCCGGGCTCGTCGGCCGTCAGCGGGCCCAGGACCAGGTGCCGGCCGCTGGGACCGATGCCGGCCACCCGCTGCCGGTAGCGGTCGACGCTGAAGTCGAGCAGACGCCGACCCTCGACCCCCCACAGGCCGGGCACGGGAGCGTCCTGACCGACCTCGACCAGCGCCCCACCGACGTCGAGGGCGTACAGCACCCGGCGGGTGAGGGGCCCGGACGGGTTGTACTGCGCCCACTCGTCGATCGACTGCAGGTCATCGGCCCCCACGACGATGAGGGGGGCACCGTCGACGGTGATGCGCAGGGCATCCACCCCGGAGACCTGGCGCAGGGTCCACACCAGCTGTGCGGACAGCAGCTGCTGCTGCGTGTCGGACAGGTCGGCCACCGCGTCGCTCAGCTGCACCTCTGCCACCCCGTCGTCGCGCACCGGCACCGAGACCTCGATCTCGGCCGAACGCGGTAACAACGTGGTGGCCTGGGAGCCCAGCCACGGGGTCGGCCCGGCCAGCAGGCCGCGCACCAGCCGGGTGGTCAGCTGGTCGCCGATCGGCAGGAAGACCGGGTCGGCCACCAGCGCCTCGCGGGTGGGGTCCAGGAAGTAGAGGTCGAACGGCGCGTAATACCGCTCGAAGAAGTACGCCCGGACGTACAACCGGTCGGGCGGGTCGGTGATGCGCCACTCGCCGCCCACCCTCGTGAGCGGGAACAGGCTGCGGCCGACGTGCCGGCCCACGACCGGCCGGTAGGTGCCCCGTGCGCTCAGCCGCACCGTCTCGGCGACCTCGAGGGCCACCCTGCCGCGCCCGACCTGGGTCGTCGTCCGTTCGTCGTAGACGACGGTGCCGCGGTCCGGTCGCCAGCGCTGCGCGGCCTCGTCGGTGAGGAACCGGGTGGCCACGGCGGTCGAGACCGGATAGGCCTCCATGGCGTCGAGGAAGTCGGAGACGATCAGCGCCGGTGACGCACCCGGAACCGGACCGCTCGGGATGTTCACCCCTCCCGTCTCGTCACGCGGCGCCTGCTCGACCGGGCGGACCGGCCCACTGGTCGGCAGGCTGGTGCAGCCGGCCGCCAGGGTCGCGAGCAGCAGCAGGCCCAGCAGCGCCGCCAGCGGCTGCCGCCTCAGGAACGGCCGGCGGGGACCGCCCGAGCCGCTCATGTCCCGATCTTCCGCGGGTCGGAGCCGCCGACCGTGGCCGGCGGTTCGCTGACCCGGCCGTACGGCTCGCCCACCAGGCCGGCCAGGTCGTCCGGGACCAGCGGCAGGGGCGAGCGGCGCAGGTCGTCGCCAGCGCGACGGGGCAGGGTGAGCCGGAACTGGCTGCCGCTCCCGACCTCTCCCCAGGCCTGCAGCCACCCCCCGTGGAGCTGGGCGTCCTCCATCGCGATGGCCAGCCCCAGCCCGGTGCCCCCGCCCGTCCGGGTACGGGCCGGGTCGGCCCGCCAGAACCGGTTGAACACCATGGCCGCATCCCCCGGCCGCAACCCGATGCCGTGGTCACGGACGGCGACGGCCACGGCCTGGTCGTCACCGGCCACCAGCACCTCCACGCGGTCTGTGTGGGCATGCGCGAGCGCGTTCGAGAGCAGGTTGCGCACGATGCGGTCGACCCGTCGGGGATCGGCCTCGACCCGGACCGGGCGACCCGGGTAGCGCAGGGACATCGTCACCCCGGCCCTGTCGGCGAGGGGGCGCAGCGCCGCGCAGACCCGCTGCGCGGTCTCCACGAGGTCCAGCTGCTGCAGCTCCAGGCGTGCTGCACCCGCGTCGAAGCGGCTGATCTCGAGCAGCTCGGCCAGCAGCGACTCGAAGCGGTCCAGCTCGTTCTGCAGCAGCTCCGCGGACCGGGCGGTCGTGCCGTCGAACTCCCCGCGCGCGTCGTGCAGCACGTCGGCCGCCATGCGGACCGTCGTGAGCGGGGTACGAAGCTCGTGCGAGACGTCGGAGACGAATCTCCGCTGCAACCGGGACAGCTCCTCCAGCTGGCGGATCTGCCGCTGGAGGCTGGTGGCCATCTGGTTGAAGGAGCGGCCGAGCCGCGCGATGTCGTCGTCGCCGCGCACCTGCATGCGCTCCTGCAGCCGCCCGGCAGCCAGCCGCTCCGCGATCCGGCGGGCCAGCCGCACGGGCGTCACCACCTGGCGGGTGACCAGCCAGGCCACCCCCGCCACCAGGGTCATCAGCACCAGCCCGGCGGTGAGCACCGCGCGGCCGACCAGCCCCAGTGCCCGTTGCTGCTCGTCGAGCGGGAAGAGGTAGTAGACGGCGTAGTCGTCGCCGGTGCCAGGCACCTCGACCTGCGAGCCGACCGCGATCGCCGCCGAGTCCTGGCTCGGGGCCTGCACGTTGTCGTAGATCAGCCGGGTGTAGGTCCACCACGCCCCGGGCTGGTCCCGCACGTCGGCGATCAGGTCCTCCGGGACGCTGGCGAGGTCCACGGAGGCAGAGGCCCTGCCGGCGCTGATCGTCGATGACTCGGCCAGGACGGGCGCCACCACGACCTCGTAGGCGTGCGGCGTGCCGCTGCCGCTCTCCAGGCTCTGCAGCAGGCCGTCCAGCAGCTGGCCCGGGCCGGCGCGCGGCTCGGGGGCGGCGTCGAGCTGGGCCTGGGCGTCGAGGAAGCCGGCCTGCGCCTGCGCCAGGGAGGTCTGCCGCTTGCTCTCGACCAGCCCCTCGCTGATCTGGTCCAGGAGCAGGAACGCCGTGAACGCGAGCACGACGGTTCCCAGCACCAGCGTGCTGATCACCACCCTGGCCTGCAAGGACACCCGCCAGAGCTGGATCAGGGCGCGCACCGGCCAGGCGGCCACACTGCGCAGAAGCCCGGCGGCGGCCCGAAGGCGCGCGCGCCCGTCAGTCGGTGCCGGCCTTGTACCCGACACCACGCACCGTCACGACGATCTCCGGGTTCTCGGGGTCGTGCTCGACCTTGGAGCGCAGGCGCTGCACGTGCACGTTGACCAGCCGGGTGTCGGCGGCGTGCCGGTAGCCCCAGACCTGCTCGAGCAGCACCTCCCGGGAGAACACCTGCCACGGCTTGCGGGCCAGGCACAGCAGCAGGTCGAACTCCAGCGGCGTCAGGGTGAGCACGGTGTCGCCGCGCTTGACGCTGTGGCCGGCCACGTCGATGGTCAGGTCCCGGACCGTGATGACCTCGGGGACGGGCTCGTCGTAGCGGCGCAGCCGGGCCCGGATGCGGGCGACCAGCTCCTTCGGCTTGAACGGCTTGACCACGTAGTCGTCGGCGCCGGACTCCAGCCCGACCACGATGTCGACGGTGTCGGTCTTGGCGGTGAGCATCACGATCGGCACCCCGGACTCGGCGCGCAGCGCCTTGCAGACGTCGATGCCGTCCATGCCCGGGAGCATCAGGTCCAGCAGCACCATGTCCGGCCGGTACTGCCGGAACGCGGCCATCGCCTGGTCACCGGTGTTGCACACCACCGGGTCGAACCCCTCGTTGCGCAGCACGATGGTGAGCATCTCGGCCAGGCTCGGGTCGTCGTCGACGACCAGCACCCGGCCACGGCCGGTGGCGGCAGGCGGCGTCGCGGACTCGGGCTGCACGCCTGCCAGCGTACGCCCGGCCCCGTCGTCCGGGTGTGCAGTCAGTAGCGGTACGCCTCCGACTTGTACGGTCCGGCGACGTCGACCCCGAGGTACGAGGCCTGGTCCTTGGTCAGCTCGGTCAGCCGCACGCCGAGCGCCCCGAGGTGGAGACGGGCGACCTCCTCGTCCAGATGCTTGGGCAGCACGTGCACCCCGAGGGAGTACTCGGACGTCTTCGTGAACAGCTCGATCTGGGCCAGCACCTGGTTGGTGAACGAGTTGGACATCACGAATGACGGGTGACCGGTGGCATTGCCGAGATTCAGCAGACGACCCTCGCTCAGCATGATCAGCGTGTGCCCGTCGGGGAACCTCCAGGTGTCGACCTGCGGCTTGATGGTGGTCCGGACGATGCCGGGAACGGCCGCCAGCCCGGTCATGTCGAGCTCGTTGTCGAAGTGGCCGATGTTGCCGAGGATCGCCTGGTGCTTCATGCGGCCCATCTGCTCGGCCGTGACGACGTCCTTGTTGCCGGTCGCTGTGATGACGATGTCGGCCTGGTCCAGGACATCGTCGAGACGCGTGACCTGGTAGCCGTCCATGGCGGCCTGCAGCGCGCAGATCGGGTCGATCTCGGTGACGATGACGCGAGCCCCCTGACCGCGCAGCGCGTCCGCACAGCCCTTGCCGACGTCGCCGTAGCCGCACACCACGGCGATCTTGCCGCCGATGAGCACGTCGGTGGCCCGGTTGATGCCGTCGATCAGCGAGTGCCGGCAGCCGTACTTGTTGTCGAACTTCGACTTGGTCACCGAGTCGTTGACGTTGATGGCGGGGAAGAGCAGCGTGCCCTCACGGAACCGGTCGTACAGCCGCAGCACCCCGGTGGTCGTCTCCTCGGTGACTCCGCGCACCGACTCCGCGATGTCGCGGAAGCGGCTGGGGTGGTCGGCGACCGAGCGGGTGAGCAGCGCGAGGATCTCCTGCAGCTCGACGTTGTCGGTGCTGTCCGGCGAGGGGACCTGTCCGGCCTTCTCGTACTGCACGCCCAGGTGCACCAGCAAGGTGGCGTCGCCGCCGTCGTCGAGGATCATGTTCGGCGCCTGGCCTTCGGGCCAGACCAGGGCCTGCTCGGCGCACCACCAGTAGTCGGCCAGCGACTCGCCCTTCCAGGCGAAGACGGGGACGCCACGCGGGTCGTCCGGGGTGCCGTCCGGGCCGACGACGACGGCCGCGGCCGCGTGGTCCTGCGTCGAGAAGATGTTGCAGCTCGCCCACCGGACCTCGGCGCCGAGCGCGACCAGGGTCTCGATCAGCACCGCGGTCTGCACGGTCATGTGCAGCGACCCGGTGATCCGTGCCCCCGCCAGGGGACGGTTGCCGGAGTGGCGCTCCCGCATGGCCATGAGGCCCGGCATCTCGTGCTCGGCCAGGTCGATCTCGGCCCGGCCGTAGCCAGCGAGGGACAGGTCGGCGACCTTGGAATCGACAGTCATGGGGTCCTTCGTCTCGGCGCGCGTCGGCACGCGTCTCGGCTGCGTGGGGAGGACTGCTCCCCCGAGCCACCAGCGTAGGTCACCACTCGACCGCGGCGCGCCCGAGACCGACCCCGAGGTACGCCGCGGCGTAGGCGCCGGTGGTCATCAGGGAACCGTACCGGGCGACGGCCCCGCCCTCCGCTCCGGTCACGGTGTGCACGCGCACGCGTTGTGCCTGCGCGGCGGCCACCAGCCGGCCCCGCTGCTCCCGCACCACCGGCGCGTCCACCTCGTCGTCGAGCAGCACCAGTGCCGGACGGAGGGTGCCGGCAGGCCCGTCGGCGAACGGGTCCGCGAAGGGGTCCGCGAAGGGGTCGGCGGGCGCCGCGGCTGCCAGCACGGGCATCAAGTGGTCGGCGTCCGCGGCCAGCGCAGTACGTCCGGAGGCCCGCCGCAGTGCCTCGGCGATGCGGCGGGCAGCCCGGGCGGCCAGCACCGACCCGCCCCAGACCAGCGGAGTGGCCTCGGCCAGCACGATGGCGAGCTCCTTGGCCGGGTTGCCGGCCAGGTCCCGGAACGGCGAGCAGCGGACGGCCACCTCGTCCAGGGCCACGGCCACCGCATCGGGGTCCACCTCCGGCCCGAGGCCGAGGCGCTGCAGGGCGACGAGCACCGCCACGGCGACGGCCAGCGTGTCGTCGGTGACCGTCGGCAGCACCGTCGTCTCGCGCGCGGCTGCAAGCTCGGCGATCGGGGCGTGGCTCGGGCACGCGACCAGCAGGGTGCTGCCCCGGCGGACCGCCTCGGCGACCGCCGTGGATGCGGCGTCGTCTCCGCTGCGGGGGGCGAGCACCACCACCATGTCGAGGGCGCCGGTCCAGCCGGGCAGTCCCGGGCCGGGCCAGGCCACGAACGGGACCGGGCACCACGGCTCCAGCACCGCCCGGAGCAGCCGCGAGTCGGCGCCCGCCACCACCATCGCCCGCGGCCGTACCTCGGCGTGCAGACCGGTCACGGCAGGGCGGGTGGAGTCGACCTCGCGCCGCACCCGCGCGCCGGACTCGGCCAGCCGGCGCAGCAGCGGGTCGACCCGCCGGAGCACCTGCTCGTCGTCCAGTGCGGAGTCGTCGAAGACCTCACCCGCCATCGGCGGGCTCCTCGGTGCCGGGTGGCTCGTCGGCGCGGGCCACCGGCGGCTCGGGCTCGCGGGCCTGGTCGACCAGCAGCACCGGGATGTCGTCCCGTACGGGGTAGGCCCGAAGACAGCCGGTGCACAGCAGCTCGGGTGCCGCCCCGCCGTCGCCTCCGCTGACGCGGAGCGGCGCACGGCAGGCCGGGCAGGCGAGGATGGCCAGCAGGTCGTCGTCGATCCTCACGTCGTGCTCCCTGTGGTGGCGCCGGCTCGACCGGCGCGGATCGTCGACAGAGTCTCGTCGCGCACCGCGACCATGGTGGCCATGTCCAGGCCCTCCACGTTGAGCCGCAGCAGCGGCTCGGTGTTCGACGTCCGTAGATTGAACCACCAGCGTGGCCCGCTGACGGTGAGCCCGTCCAGCTCGTCGATCACCAGGGCCGGGTCGCCCGCGTGCCGGGACCGCACGGCCTCGACGGCGGCCGCCGGGTCGGGGACGGCGGAGTTGAGCTCGCCCGAGGCCACATAGCGGTGGTACGGCGCCAGCAGGGCCGACAAGGTGACGGTCTCGTCGGACCCGGCGAGGGCGGCCAGCACGTGCAGGGCCGCGAGCATGCCGGAGTCGGCGCACCAGAAGTCGCGGAAGTAGAAGTGGCCCGAGTGCTCGCCGCCGACCGCAGCACCGGATCGCGCCATCTCGGCCTTGATCAGGGAGTGGCCGACCCGGGTCCGGACCGGACGGCCGCCGTGCTCGCGGATGATCTCCGGCACGGCTCGTGAGCAGATCAGGTTGTGCACCACGGCCGCGTTCGGCTCGGCTGCCAGGGCACGGGTGGCGAGCAGTGCCGTGACCGCGGACGGCGTCACCGGGTCCCCCTCCTCGTCGATGACGAAGCACCGGTCGGCGTCGCCGTCGAAGGCCAGGCCGAGGTCGGCGCCGGTGGCCCGCACGGTGGCCTGCAGGTCGACGAGCGTCGCGGGGTCGAGCGGGTTGGCGGCGTGGTGGGGGAACGAGCCGTCGAGGTCGAAGTAGAGCGGCACCACGTCGAGGTCGAGCGGCCCCAGGACGGCGGGAACGGTGTGGCCGGCCATGCCGCTGCCGGCGTCGACCACGACCCGGAGCCGGCGCCCGGCCACCGGTGCCAGGCCGCGCAGGTGGCGGCCGTAGTCGGCGAGCACGTCCCGCCTGGTCACCGCACCGGGCGGGCGGCCGGCCGGCCGCGGCGCGGCCAGCAGGTGCTCGGCGCGCGACCGTACGGCGCCCAGCCCCGTCTCGCGACCCACCGGCCGGGCGCCGGCGCGGCACAGCTTGACCCCGTTGTAGGCGCCCGGGTTGTGACTGGCGGTCACCATCACCCCCGGAAGGTCGAGGTGGCCGCTGGCGAAGTACAGTTGGTCGGTGGACGCGAGACCGATGTCGACGACGTCCAGCCCGGCCCTCGTGATCCCCGCGGTCACCGCCTCGGCCAGCACCGGCGACGTGTCGCGCATGTCCCGGCCCACGGCCACGGCGGACGCGGGATCGGCACTCACCAGCTCGGCAAAGGCCTGGGCCAGCGCGGCGACCTCCTCCGGACCGAGCTCGTCGGGAGCCAGGCCCCGGACGTCGTAGGCCTTCACGACGTGCGCCAGGGAGGTCACTCCGCTGCCTCCTGGTGGGCTCAGCCGTCGGTCGAGCGCAGCGCCCGAAGATGGCCCCGGCGCCCGACCTCGACCGCGCGGCCGAGCGGCTCGGCCCGCGCCGGGCCCCCAGGGCCGTTGGCCACCGGTCGCGCCGCCTCGCGCACCGCGTCGGCGAGCGCCACCAGGTCGTCACCACTGGGGCCGGAGTCCTGGTCGGGGGCCAGTCGCACGACGTCCCATCCGCGGGGGGCCGACAGCGTCTCGGCGTGCGCGCGGCACAGGTCGTAGCAGTGCGGCTCGGCGTAGATCGCCAGCGGACCGAGGACGGCTGTCCGGTCGGAGTACACATACGTGAGCGTCGCCACCGCAGGGCGTACGCAAGCGGTGCGCGAACAACGGCGGCCAGCACTCACGCGGCGACGCTACCGCCCGGGCCCCCGCGCCGGTAGGAACCTCGCCGTAGGGTCGGACCCGTGCCCCCGGAGCAGCCCTCTCCGCAGCGACCTCGGCAGGGGCCCCGACGCGACCGCAGGGGACGTGGACCGCGCGGGCCGCGCGCGCTTCCCGGTCCGCTCAGCCCCGGGGGGGTGCTCGCCCGGCCGGGTCCGTCGCAGGCGTTCGACGAGCTGGTGCGAGCAGCGGTGGAACGGCTGCGCAGCACGCTTCCCGGCACGCTGGACGCCGTGCAGTTCGGCGTGGAGGAGACACCGGTCCTGCCGGACGACTGGACCGCTGAGGTCCCTCTCGGCACGCACGTCGCCGCCGGCCGCGGCCGGGACGCCCGCGTGGTCGTCTACCGGCTGCCGGTGGCCCAGCGTGCTCGGGGGCGGGCGGAGACGGCGGCGCTCGTGCTCGACGTACTGGTGGAGGAGGTCGCGGACCTGCTCGATCGCGACCCCGACGAGATCGACCCGCGGTAGCCCCTGCCGGCGTCGGTCAGCCGGCGGCCTTCTTCAGCTTCCGGCGCTCACGCTCCGACAGCCCGCCCCAGATGCCGAAGCGCTCGTCGTGGCCCAGCGCGTAGTCCAGGCACTCGCTCTGCACGTCGCAGGTGAGACAGACCCGCTTGGCCTCGCGGGTGGACCCGCCCTTCTCGGGGAAGAACGCCTCGGGGTCCGTCTGGGCGCACAGCGCCCGCTCCTGCCACAACAGTTCCTCGTCGGCTTCTCCGTCCAGCAACTCGAAGTCACGCAACGGTCTGCCTCCTCGACCCTCGTGCCGGTACCGGTCCTGGTGACCGGCAACAGCGCTGCTCGATGCTGGGTCGCGGGCCCAGCCGAACTCCACAGGTGGAATTACATGCCTGTCGCTCCACGTACGTCAAGGCCGCGAGTGGTATTGGTGCCCACGGAGTCGTCACCGGGTGCGGTATGCGGGCAAGTGCGGGGCTTTCGCACCGGCCGGGGGCTGCCGGGCACCGGCGGTGGAGACTGGGCAGATGCGCATCACGGCCCTGTCCGGCGGCATCGGCGGCGCCCGCTTCCTGCGGGGGCTGCTGCACGTGCTCGGACCGGACGACGAGGTGGTCGTCGTCGGCAACACCGCAGACGACATCTGGCTGTTCGGCCTCAAGGTGTGCCCCGACCTGGACACGGTCATGTACACGCTCGGCTCGGGGATCGACGACGTCCGCGGCTGGGGCCGCCTCGACGAGAGCTGGCACGCGAAGGAGGAGCTGGCGGCCTACGGGGTCGAGCCGACGTGGTTCGGCCTCGGCGACCGCGACCTCGCCACCCACATCGTGCGCACCCAGATGCTGCAGGCGGGCTACCCACTCAGCGACGTCACCGCGGCACTGTGCAGCCGGTGGTTCGGCGACCTTCGCTCCCCCGTCCGGCTGCTGCCCATGAGCGACGACCGGGTGGAGACGCACGTCGTCGTGCCGCGGGACGGTGTGGACACGGCCATCCACTTCCAGGAGTACTGGGTGCGCCTGCAGGCCGCTCCGGCGCTTCGCGACGTCGTGGTCGTCGGCCTCGACTCGAGTGCCCCGGCCCCCGGTGTGCTCGAAGCCATCGCCGGGTGCGACGTGCTCCTGGTGCCACCGTCCAACCCGGTGGTGTCGGTCGGGACGGTGCTCGGGGTGCCCGGTGTCGGGGAGGCGGTCCGCGCGACCTCCGCGCCCGTGGTGGGTCTGTCCCCGGTCGTCGGCGGCGCGGCTGTCCGGGGCATGGCCGGACCGCTGCTGCGTCATCTCGGCGTCGAGGTGTCGGCGGCGGGCGTAGGAGCGCACTACGGTGCCCGCTCCGAGGGTGGGGTGCTCGACGGGTGGCTGGTCGACGAGTCCGACGCCGACGCCGTCGCCGCCCTGCGAGGCACCGGGCTGGTCACCCGGGCAACGCCGCTGCTGATGCCCGACGTGGCCTCCGCGGCGCAGATGGCCGCCGCCGCGCTCGACCTGGCGGCTACGCTGCCGGGCCGGACCGATCCGTGAACGACATGCGGGTCCGCGCCGTGCGGGGCGTCCCCCGCCTGGGCACGGGCGACGACCTCGCCGCCCTGCTGGCCACCGCGCTGGCCCTCGCGCCGCCCGGTGAGCGGCTGACCGACGGCGACGTGGTGTGCGTGTCCAGCAAGGCCGTCGCCAAGAGCGAGGGACGCGTCCTGGCCGCCGACCGCGAGCAGGTGGTCCGGGACGAGACGGTGCGCGTGGTGGCCCGGCGCGGGCCGCTGCGCGTCGCCCGTACCCGGCACGGCCTCGTCCTCGCCGCTGCGGGGGTGGACGTCTCCAACACCGAGCCGGGCACCGTCGTGCCACTTCCGGTCGACCCCGACGCCTCCGCGCGACGGCTGCGCGCGGAGCTGGGTCGCCGGACCGGCAGGCGCGTCGCCGTCGTGGTCACGGACACCGCCGGGCGGGCATGGCGGGAGGGCCAGACCGACATCGCGGTCGGGTGTGCCGGCCTGGCGCCGCTGCTGGACCTGGCCGGGCAGACCGACGGGTACGGCACCGTGCTGGAGGTCACTGCCCCCGCCGTCGCCGACGAGGTCGCGGCGGCCGCGGACCTGGTCACGGCCAAGGACGCGATGACGCCGGCCGCCGTGATCTCCGGACTGGGCCATCTCGTGCTGCCCGCCGACGATCCCGGTCCCGGGGCGACGGAGCTGTCACGCGCGGAGGGCCACGACCTGTTCGGGCTCGGTGCCGGGGACGCGGTGCTGGCCGCCGTGCGGCGCGGCGAGCCCGACCGGGCCGGCTTCGCGACGGACACCCGCGACCTCGGCGTGCGGGTGGCCGAGCTGGCGCGGGTCGCCGCCGCACCGTTCGGCGCCGAGCTGCAGGTCACCTGTGACCCGTCGACGGGCACGGTCCGAGCCAGCGGGGATCCGCTCGCCGCCGGCGCCCTCGGCGAGCGCCTGCGGGTGCTCGGGTGGGCGGCCGGCTGCGCCGTAGCCACCCTCCCCGGGCCGGGACCGGGCGACACCGCAGCGTGGATGCTCACCGACTCTCCGTAAACTCGGGGCCGTGGCCAAGAAGGACAGGACCTCCGAGCGGGACGAGCGCCGCGAGCGACTCGAGCGCATGCGCCGCGAGGCCGAGCGCGCCGAGCGCCGACGGACGCTGGTCGTGGTGGCCGTCTGCGTGGTCATCGCCCTGATCATCGGCGGGCTGACGGGCTGGAAGATCTACCAGGACAACCAGGCGGAGCAGGAGGCCGCGGGCACACCGCTCGACGAGATCGGCGTGAGCGCCAGCGAGGCCGGATGTGCCGACATCGTCACCCGCGGCGCCGACGGGAGCGCCGACCACCGCGACGGCGAGCAGATCGACTACCCCGACGCACCTCCCGGCTTCGGCGCCCACTGGAGCGCACCGGCCGAGTTCGGCCGCAAGTTCTACACCGCTGCCGACCGCCCCGAGGTGGAGCAGCTCGTGCACAACCTCGAGCACGGCTACACCATCCTCTGGTACGACCAGACGATCGCCGACGACGACAGTGCGCTGCAGGTGGTGGAGGACCTCGCTGACAGGTTCGACATCGACCCGGCCGACGCCGAACCCGACGAGTACGAGGCCAACAAGTTCATCGCGGCCCCGTGGAACGTCGACGACGCGGAGGACGGCGAAGACTTCCCCCGCGGCGCGCACGTCGCGCTGACCCACTGGGCCGCCGAGGGCGACGACGCGATCGAGGGTCAGGGCATGGGCGTGTGGCAGTACTGCGACCAGCCGAGCGGCGAGGCGGTGCAGGAGTTCATGGACGAGTACCCCGCCGGCAACACCATGGAGCCCGGCGCGGCCTAGCGCCCTCGGTCGGGAACGGTGGCACCGCAGGGCACCCGGGTTCCCGGACCCAGCCGGCAGTCGACGCCGATCGTGGCGTCGTCACCGACCGCGACGCCGTCGAGAGTCGTGCGGGTGCCGACCCGCGCACCCGGGCCGAGCACGGACCCGGTGACGCGTGCGCCGGCCGCGACGGCGGCGCCCGCCATCAGGACGCTCCCGTCGACCACCGCCCCGGCTCCTACCAGGGCGCCCGGGCCGACCGCCGACCCACCCCCGAGGTGCGCGGTCGGACGCACGGTGGCGGCCGCGTCGACCAGCGCGCTGCCTCCGGGACCGGGCAGCGCGGGCGACCGCACCCGCCCGCGGACCAGGTCCGCCGACGCCTGCACCAGGGCGGCGGGCGTCCCCACATCGGCCCAGTAGCCACCGCTGAGGAAGCCCACCACCCGCGAGCCCGCGGCCAGCAGCCCCGGGAAGGTCTCCCGCTCGAGCGAGACCACCCGTCCCGCCGGAACGGCCGCCACCACGGAGCGGTCGAAGACATAGCAGCCGGCATTGATCTGGTGCGTCACCGGCGCTGCGGACTTCTCGAGGAACGCGGTGACGCGTCCGTCGGTGTCGGTCGGCACACACCCGTACGCCCGCGGATCGGCGACCTCGACGAGGTGCAGCGACACCACGGCCCCTGCGGCCCGCATGCCCGCAACCTGCCCGGCCAGGTCGTGGTCGGACAGCTGGTCGCCGTTCAGCACGACGACCGGCTCGCCCGCCCGCGCGTCCAGCCGGTCGGCGGCGTTGCGGAGCGCGCCACCGGTCCCCAGCGCCTCTGGCTCGGTGACGTACGTGAGGCGCAGTCCCAGCCGGCTCCCGTCCCCGAACACCGGCTCGAAGGCCCCGGCGTGGTACGACGTGGCCAGCACCACGTGGTCGGCGCCGGCGTCGGCCAGCCGCGCCAGCTGATGGGTCAGGAAGGGCAGGTTCGCCACCGGCAGCAGGTGCTTGGGGTGGCGCTCGGTCAGCGGGAGCAGCCGCGAGCCGAGCCCGCCGGCGAGGATCACCGCCTCCACGGTCGGCATCCTCGCACGCCCCGGACGGCCGGTGGCTACGGTGACGCAGTGCCACCAGAGTTCCCGGTCCCCGACACCATTCCCCGGTTGCTGGGCCACCACGTGCGCGCCGACCCGGCAACGCCCGCCGTCACCTGGCTGGACCCCGCCGAGGGGGCTCGCGTGGAGCTCAGCCGGGTCACCCTGGCCAACTGGGTGGCCAAGATCGGCGGACTGCTGCAGGACGTGGTCGAGGTGGACGCCGGTGAACGGGTCCACCTGCGCCTCCCCGCGCACTGGCTCGCGGTGGCATGGCCACTGGCCTGCTGGTCGGTGGGCGCGGAGGTGCTGCCGGGCGACGACACCGTGGGCCGGGGCGACCGGTCACACCGGTACGCCGGGGCCGACGTCGTGGTCACGGGCGACGACGCGGAGCCGCCACCCGGCGACAGGGTGGTCGTGGTGGGGCTGTCGCCACTGGGCGGGCGTTCCCGGCGCGCGGTGCCCGCGGGCACCCTCGACGCCGGCGCCGAGGTGCTCGGCCAGCCGGACCACCTGGTGGCCTACTCAGCACCGACCAGGGCGTCGGCGGCGACGCCCGGACACGACCACGCCGCCCTGATCGACGCCGCCCGGGCCCGGGCCGCCGACCTCGGCCTGCGGCCCGGGTGCCGGCTGGCCACCGACGTCGGCCCCTGCACGACCGCCGGCCTGGTCGAGACGGTGCTGGTCCCACTGGTGACGGGCGGCTCGCTGGTGCTGCTGGCCACGGGGACTGCCCGGGGGAGTGCCACGGGGCTGACGGCCGAGCGACCGGATGCGCTGGCCGGGTCGCTGCGCGGATAGGCTCCCGCCCATGACGTCCTGGATGGTGACCGGCGGCGCCGGCTACATCGGCGCCCACGTCGTACGCGCCTTCGCCGCCGCAGGTATTCACGTCGTCGTCGTCGACGACCTGTCGTCCGGCCACCCGAGCTTCGTCCCCGACGACTGCTCGCTGCACCGCGGCAGCGTGCTGGACACCGAGCTCCTCACCCGGGTGATCCGCTACCACCACGTGACCGGTGTCGTGCACCTGGCGGCCTTCAAGTACGCCGGTGTCTCGGTCAACCGGCCGCTGCACACCTACGAGCAGAACGTGGAGGGCACCCGTCGGCTCCTGCGGGTGATGCACCAGCAGGGAGTCCGCGACATCGTCTTCTCGTCCAGCGCCGCGGTGTACGGCACACCGGAGACCGAGATGGTCACCGAGGAGACGCCGACGCGACCCGAGTCTCCGTACGGCGAGAGCAAGCTGATCGGCGAGTGGCTGCTTCGCGACGTGGCACGCGTCACCGATCTCCGTCACACCAGCCTGCGGTACTTCAACGTGATCGGCTCGGCGCACCCGGACATCCACGACTCCAGCCCGCACAACCTGGTGCCACTGGTGCTGAAGGCGCTGACCGACGGCGCGTCCCCGCAGATCTTCGGGACCGACTACCCCACACCCGACGGCACGTGCGTGCGGGACTACGTGCACGTGGGCGACCTCGCGGACGCGCACGTGGCGGCCGCCACCGCGCTGGCCGAGGACCGGCCGCTCGCACCGGTGTACAACTGCGGCAGCGGCGAGGGGATGAGCGTGGCCCAGCTGATGGCCGCCGTCACCCGTGCCACCGGCAACGACTTCACCCCGGAGGTGCTTCCCCGGCGCCCGGGAGACCCCCCTCGCATCGTGGCTGACGGATCCGCCGCCGCCCGGGACCTCGGCTGGCGGATGTCGTACTCCGTGGACGAGATGGTGCTCAGCGCGTGGCGGGCCTGGACCAGCGCCGCTGCCGCGTCGCGCCCCTGACCGGCATGCCGCCCGTGCCCGGCGGGCTCAGATCTCCCCTCCCTCACCGTCCTCGTCGCCGCTCGGGTCCTCGTCGTACCTCAGGTGGTGCACCGCGTCGGCGACGGCCCCGTCGAAGCTCAGCCGCCCTTCCTCCAGCACGATCGCGCGGGTGCACAGCTTGCGTACCTGCGTCGTGTTGTGGCTGACGTAGACGATCGTGCGACCCTCGTCACGGACCTCCCGGATGCGGGCCATGCACTTCTTCTTGAACGGTGGGTCGCCGACGGCGAGCACCTCGTCGATGATGAAGATGTCGGAGTCGGCCATGGCGGCCACCGAGAACCCCAGCCGTGCGAACATCCCCGACGAGTAGCGACCGACCGGTGAGTCGAGGAACTTGTTGATGCCCGCGAAGGCGACGATCTCGTCGAACTTCTGATTGACCTCGGCCTCGCTCATGCCGAGGATCGCCGCGTTGAGGTAGATGTTCTCCCGTCCGGACAGCTGCGGGTGGAAGCCCGCGCCCAGCTCGATCAGGCCGGCGATCCGGCCCCGGGTGAGCACCTCTCCCTTGTCGGGGCGCAGCACGCCCGAGATCAGCTTGAGCAGCGTGGACTTGCCGGAGCCGTTGAGGCCCATCAGGCCGATGGCCTCCCCCTGCTGCACGGTGAAGGTGACGTCGTCGAGAGCGAGAAAGGTCGGGTTGACGCGCTCGCTGCGGCTGCGGCGGACGAACCGTTGCTTGAGGGTGCGGGCGTTCTGCAGGGTGAAGGTCTTGGACACGTGGTTCACGACGACCGACTCAGCCATCAACTCACATCTTCTCCGCGAAGCCGTGCTCGAGCCTCGCGAAAATGAGCTGCGCGACACCGACGAGGCCCAGGCAGCAGACCAGCATGATGCCGCCGTGCATCAGCAGGTTGTCGGGCATGACGGTCTCGCCGCTGTCGACCGCGGGAACCCAGAAGGCGCGCTGGTTGAGCAGCACCGCCATCGCCACCGGGTTCGCCAGGTAGATCTGCTCACCGACGGGTCCGAGCCGGTCGGCGACGAACTCCCACGGGTAGAGCTGCGGCGCCGACCAGAGCACCATCATGCCGATGGTCTCGACGAAGTTGCCGACGTCGCGGTAGGTCACGTTGAGGGCGCTGAAGGCCAGTGCCACGGCCAGCGAGATGGTCAGCATGATCGAGATGCCGAGCACGGCGGCGACGAACGCGGTCGGGTCGGGTGACCAGCCGAGCAGAACGGTGGCGATCAGCAGGATCACGAGCTGCGGACCGGCGTGGTAGGTGGTGACGGTCACCGAGGCCACCGGGAACATCTCCCGGGGCACGTTCATCTTGCGCACCAGGGACTTGTTCTTGACCACCGACTTCGTGCCGGCGTTCAGCGTGTCGGTGAAGAAGGTGACCATGATCATCGCCGAGAAGATGTGCAGTGCGAACAGCGGGATCGAGTCGCGCAGGTTCAGCAGGACGCCGAGGACGAAGAAGTACATCGAGAACCGCACCAGCGGCTTGATGTACGACCAGGCCAGCCCCAGCAGCGACGCCTGGTAGCGGACCTTCAGCTCCTTCTGGACCAGCAGCTTCAGCAGGTAGCGCCGCTTCAGGACCCCGAACAGCCCGGTCGTGTCCCCGGGTGGGCGCAGCGGTCCCAGGTCGGGCCGGTCCACGGCCCCGACAGCGGGGGTCATCCGTCGACCCCTCCGCTCTCGAGCCGGGCGCCGTCGGCGAAGTGGGGCCGGACCTTGTTGTCGTACATGGACAGCGCGGCCCCGATGGCCATGTGCATGTCGAGGTACTTGTACGTCCCGAGCCGCCCCCCGAACAGCACCTGCTTCTCGACCTTCGCGAGGTCGCGGTAGCGCACCAGCCGGGACCTGTCCTCGGCCGTGTTCACGGGGTAGTAGGGCTCGTCGTCGGGTCCGGCGAACCGTGAGTACTCGCGCTGGATCACCGTCCGGTCGCCGGGGTAGCGGTCGGCGCGCTCGGGGTGGAAGTGCCGCGGCTCGATGATGCGGGTGAACGGGACGTCCTCGTCGGCGTAGTTCATCACCGACGTGCCTTGGAAGTCACCCACGGGCTCCACCGACGTCTCGAGGTCGATGGTGCGCCACGACAGCCGGCCCAGCTCGTTGCCGAAGTACTGGTCGACCGGGCCGGTGTAGACGACCGGCACGTTGCCGAGGATGTCGTCGCGCAGGTCGAAGAAGTCGGTGTCGAGCCGCACCTCGATGCGGTCGTCGTCGGCCATCTTCGACAGCCACGCGGTGTAGCCGTTGGTCGGCAGGCCCTCGAACGTGTCGTTGAAGTAGCGGTTGTCGAAGTTGTAGCGCACCGGCAGGCGGCTGATGACCTCCGCCGGCAGCTCCTTGGGGTCTGTCTGCCACTGCTTCAGCGTGTACCCGCGGATGAAGGCCTCGTAGAGCGGCCGACCGATCAGCGAGATCCCCTTCTCCTCCAGGTTCTGCGCGTGCTCACTGTCGATCTCACCGGCCTGCTCGGCCACCAGCGCCCGGGCCTCGGTGGGGCTCAGGGCACGTCCGAAGTACTCGCAGATGGTGGCCAGGTTGATCGGCATGGGGTAGATGCGGCCCCGGAAGTTGGTGAACACGCGGTGCGAGTAGCCGGTGAACGACGTGAACCCGTTGACGTACTCCCACACCCGCTGGTTGGAGGTGTGGAACAGGTGCGCGCCGTACTGGTGCACCTCGATACCGGTGGCGGGATCAGGTGCCGAGTAGGCGTTGCCGCCGATGTGCGAGCGGCGGTCGAGCACGAGCACCCGCAGGCCGAGGTCGCGGGCGCAGCGTTCGGCGATGGTGAGGCCGAACAGACCGGACCCGACGACGACGAGGTCAGTGTTCACGCAGGAGCTCCAGAGGCCGAGGGCGGGTGCAGTCTAACGATCGGGGTGCGGCTGACCGGTTCCGCCGTAGCCGCGGTGGGCGATCAGCCGCCGGTACGCCAGCTGGCGGATCCTGGTCGGCACGAGGCGGTATCCGCCGCGCACCACCAGGTTGCGGACGTACTCGCGACGGGTGGTGATGCCCTGCGCCCGGAACGTCCGCTGCAGGGCGATCTCCGAGCGCAGCAGGGCGAGACCGCCTCTCCGAGCGTACGCCCCGGAGCCGACGCGGTAGTAGACCAGTGGCTCGGCCACGTTCGCGGGCTCGGCGCCGGAGGCGAGCATCTTCGCGAACAGCAGGTAGTCCTCCATCAGCGGGAGGTCCTGGTAGCCGCCGGCCCGCTGCACGGCCTGCCGGCGGTAGACGACGGTCGGGTGGTTGAACGGGTCGCGGAAGTGCACGGCCGACCGGATCCAGACCGGGTCGGTCGGGGGGATGCGCACCTCCTCGACCCGCGCCGTGTCGTGGACGAACTCGAGCAGGGCGGACCCGACGATGTCGGCACCACCCTCGATCAGCGGCAGCTGCACCGCGAAGCGCTGCGGCAGCGACACGTCGTCGGCGTCCATCCGGGCCACCACGTCGTGCCGGCAGCTGGCGAGGCCTCGGTCCAGCGCCGGCCCGAGGCCGACGTTGTCCTCCAGCACCAGCACGCGGGCGGGCACCGGACTCGCCGCCATCAGCTCGGCGAGCGTGTCCGCCAGCGCGGGGCCGATCGGCCCGTCCTGGACGACCAGGACCTCGTCCGGCCGTCGGGTCTGGTCGACGACCGTGCTCTGCCAGGCCAGCCGGAAGAAGGCGGGGTCGTCGCCGGACCACAGCGGCATCAGCAGCGAGAACTGCTCGGTCATCACCGCGCCCCCGCATCGGCCAGCACGGCGGTGGTGGGACGCGGGGCGGTGCGCGCGCCGTCGGCCAGACCGCGTCGCAGCGCCCGCCGCAGCGTGGCGCGGTCGGCGCTGGCGGCGTACGTGCGGACCCAGCGCCGCAGCGTGGACCCGCCGTACAGCAGCTTCTCCGGCAGGCTCAGCCCCCTGCTGCGGGTGAAGGTCCAGACCTTGTTGCGGACCTCGAAGTAGAACCGCTCCCCCGGGTCCACGTCGGTGGACCCGAACGTGCGCGTCTTATGCACGACCACGCTGTCCGGGCAGTACAGCCCGACCCGGCCGCGCAGCAGCCGGGTGCTGTACTCGAAGTCGTCGTTCCACAGGAAGTAGTCGGCCAGCGGCAGGCCGCTGGCCCGGGCGGCGTCGGCCGCCACCAGCACCGAGACGAACGACGCCGACCGGATCGGCACACAGGCCACGTGGGCGGCAATGGCGCGCTCCTCGCGGCCCACCCAGGGCCGGGTCCGCGGCGTGTTCATGGGATGGTCGCGGCCGTCGGTCCACACGGCCCTGCTCGCCACCAGGCTCGGCGCGGCGCCCCGGCTCTGCGCCGCGTACGCGCCGCGGGCGGCCACCAGCACCGACAGCGCGCCGGCAGTGGGCACGGTGTCGTCGTCGAGCAGCCAGACCAGCTCGGGGTCGTGTCTTCGGAGCGCCCGGTCGAGGCCCGCCGCGAAGCCCCCGGCACCGCCGGTGTTGCGGCCCAGGACCACCAGGTCAGCGTCGGGGAACTCGGACGCCACCATGTCCGGCGTGCCGTCGCAGGACGCGTTGTCGACCACCACGACCGCCGCCGGCGGAGCACTCTGGCCGGTGACCGCGCCCAGCGCCTCGCGCAGCAGCTCGCGACGGTTCCAGGTGACGACCACCGCGACGACACGGGGCCCGCGGGAGCTCACAAGTACGACACGGTAGTCACCGGTTGCTCAACAGGCGGCGGCCAGGTCGCCGGACGAGTTGGCCGACCCGTTCTTCGGCTTCCCGCCCCCACCGCTCCCGCCGGACGGCTTCACGCCCTCGGCCTTGGCCAGCGCGTCGTCCACCTTGGTCCGGATCAGGTCGTAGTCGGGGTCCTCGGTGGCGATCATCGGGGGAACGAACGACACCGTGGAGATGGGCTCGTTGCGCGCCTTGAGAGCGAGGTCGACGAAGCGGTCCAGCTCGCTGCCCGGGATGTCGGTGCTGAGCAGCTCCTTGCTGGCGTCGGCGATCTCCTGGACATTCAGGAGGACCTGGCGCGGGCTGAGCTGGTGCAGCATGGCGTTCATCACGCACTTCTGCCGGGCCATCCGCGAGTAGTCGTCGTCGAAGGCGCGGCTGCGCGCGAACCACAGGGTCTCGAAGCCGTCGAGGTGCTGCCTGCCCGGGTCGATGGTGCCGGCCACGTCGCTCGCGCCACCCCCGATGGCGACCGGCTCGGTGACCTTGATCGTCACCCCGCCCACCGCGTCGACGAGCCGGGTGAAGCCCTTGAGGTTGACCATCGCGTAGTAGTTGACCGGGAGGCCCGTGATCGCCTCGACCGCCTGCCGCGTGGCCGTGAGACCCGGGTCCTGGTCGCCCGGGAACAGCTTCGGGTGAGAGATGGCGTAGGTGTAGACGCTGTTTAGGTAGCAGCCCTCGCAGTCGAAGCCGTCGGGGAACCGCTCGGCCATCGGCGTCCCGTCGGGGAAAGGGACGTCGGCCATGTTCCGGGGCAGGCCGAACAGAACGGTGCGACCGGTGTCGGCGTCGATGCTGGCGAGCGTGATGGAGTCGGGCCGCACGCCCCAGCGGGTCGGGCCGGAGTCACCGCCGAGCAGGAGCACCGTGTAGCGCCCGTCGACCGCCTCGGCCGCCGCACCGGTTCCGAACACCGACAGGATGAAGTCGCGCTGCACGGCCACCACGTGCGCCGAGAACAAGAGGAGGGACGAGACCACGGCGACCAGCACGGTGCTGACGCCGGCCAGGGCGAGTCTCGGCCGGCGCGGCAGCGTGGGAGGGCGACCCAGCCGCCAGGCGTCCAGCAGCAGCAGCACCCACCCGACCGTGAGCGCCATCAGCAGGATGCGCACCGCCTGCAGCACCCGGGTGTCGGTGGCCAGCCCCAGCACGAGGCCCCGGTCGAGCCACCCGACCACACCGAGCAGCAGGAGGAGCGCGAACAGCGCCATCGCGCAGCGCACGGCCAGCAGGCCCACTCGACGGCTGCCGGCCACCAGCTGCGCCGATCCGGGCAGCAGCATGGTCATGGCCAGCAGCGTCAGGGCACGGCGGAAGCGCAGCCTCTCGGCGGCCGTGGTCACACGGACCGCCACCGGGGGTCGACCTGCTGGCAACACGTGGTCGCTCACTCGCGGAAGTATCCCCAGCATCACCAGTCACAGGGGTCACGGCGCGCCGTGGACGGTCCGCGACCCCGCTGCTCCCGTACCCTGAGGTGATGCCCGACCGTCCGAGCTCGTCCGACGACGACCGGTACCGGTGGCTGTACAGCGGCCCCGGCGAGGGCGGCCCGAGCAGTTCCGACAGCTCCGACGGCTCCCCTCCCGGCGCTGAGGACGACCCCGACGCCACCCGCGCCATGCGCGTCCCGGGACCACCGCCGGCTCCACGCTCGAGCACCCCGCCGCCCGCGGAGCCGGACCGGCCGCGGCCCCGCCAGCAGCCCCAGCAGCCGCAGCAGCCCCGGGCCGACCTGCCGCCTCCGAACCTCCCGCCGCCCGGTGGCGCCTCCCCCCGCGAGCAGCCCCGCAGTCGGCCCCGCAGCCGCCCCCCCAGCCGCGCCCGGGTCGTGCGCCGCGTGCTGCTGGCCCTGGTCCTGGTCTGGCTGCTGTTTCTCGTCCTGGTGCCGATCTGGGCCTGGTCCCAGATCGAGAAGGTCGATGCCACGCCCGCCGGTGAGCGACCAGGGGACCAGCCGGGTACGACGTACCTGATCGTGGGCTCCGACAGCCGTGCGGGCCTGAGCGCCGAGGAGCGGGCGGACCTGGCCACAGGGAACGCCGAGGGCGGGCGCACCGACACGATCATGATCCTGCACACCGGCGACGGCCCCACCACGCTGGTGTCGGTCCCGCGTGACTCGCCGGTCGAGATCCCCGGCGTCGGGGGCTCGAAGATCAACTCGGCATTCTCGAGCGGTGGTGCCCCGCTGCTGGTCGAGACGGTGGAGCAGAACACCGGCATCCGGGTCGACGGGTACGTCCAGATCGGCCTCGGCGGGTTCGTCGACGTGGTCGACGCTCTCGGCGGGGTCGAGATCTGTCCGGAGGAGGCCGTCCAGGACCGCAAGGCGGGCCTCGACATCGCCGCCGGCTGCCAGGAGGCCGATGGGACCACCGCACTCGGGTTCGCCCGCACCCGCGCCTTCGCCAGCGCCGACCTGCAGCGCGTCCAGAACCAGCGCCAGGTGGTCAGCGCCATCGCCGACAAGGCGGCGTCGCCGTGGACGGTGCTGAACCCGTGGCGCTACTACCGGCTGGCCTCGGCCGGCGCCGGCGCCCTGGTCATCGGGGAGGAGATGGGACCGATCGACCTGGCGCGCTTCGCCTGGGCGATGGGCGGGGTGAGCGGCGGTGGCAAGACCTGCACGGTGCCGCTGGCCTCCGCCGACGCCACCTGGGACCCCGAGCTGTCGCAGCAGCTGTTCGAGCTGATCATCGCCGACCAGACCGGCGACATCGGCGCCGACCTCTGCCAGGCGAACGGTCTCGGCTAGATGGACAGCCGGACCGCTGTCCGGATAGCCGTCCTCGACGACTACCAGCAGGTGGCCCTGGCCAGCGCCGACTGGGCGCCGCTCGAGGGCCGCGCCAGGGTCGACGTCTACACCGACCACCTCGACGACGAGGAGGCGGTGGCGCAGCGGCTCGAGCCGTACGACGTGGTGGTGGCCATGCGGGAGCGGACCCCCTTCCCCGGCAGCCTGATCGAGCGGCTGCCTCGGTTGCGGCTGCTGGTGACGACCGCCCGGCGCAACGACTCGATCGACCTGGCCGCCGCCGCGGACCAGGGTGTGGTGGTCAGCGGAACGGACATGGCGCCCGCGGGGACGCCCGAGCTCACCTGGGCCCTGATCCTGGCGGCGCACCGGCATCTGGAGACGGAGCTGTCGGCCATGCGCAATGGCCGCTGGCAGTCGACGGTCGGCACCGAGCTCGCCGGCCGCACCCTCGGCGTGCTGGGTCTCGGCAGGCTCGGCACGGTGGTGGCCCGCTACGCCCGTGCCTTCGAGATGGAGCTCGTCGCCTGGAGTCCGCACCTGACCGGCGAGCGCGCCGCCGAGCACGGGGCCCGATGTGCAGCGGGTCTCGACGACCTGTTCGGCCGCAGCGACGTGGTGAGCATCCACATGCCGTTGTCGGAGCGGAGCCGGGGTCTGGTCGCGGCTCCACAGCTCGAGCGCCTGGGCCCCGACGGCTGGCTCGTCAACACCTCGCGCGGCCCGATCGTCGACCAGCAGGCGATGCTCGACGCGCTGCGGGGCCGGACCATCGCCGGCGCGGCGATGGACGTGTACGACGACGAGCCCCTGCCGCCGGATCATCCGCTCCGCTCGCTGCCCAACGTGGTGCTCACCCCGCACGTCGGCTACGTGACCCGGCAGAACTACCGGGTCTACTTCACCGGGGTCGTCGAGGACATCGTCGCCTGGCTGGACGACGAGCCGCTCAGGGTGCTGCGACGGGGATAGTGGCCGCTCACTCGTCCAGCGAGGCGTTGTCGTACGTGTCGGGCCGCTCCACGAGGTCGCGCCGGTCGGCCGGCCACACGACCGCCAGCACCTTGCCCACGACGTCGTCGACGGGCACGAAGCCGCCGCCGGGCTCGCCGATGTGCGCCCGCGAGTCCTCGCTGCTCTGCCGGTTGTCGCCCATCACCCACAGCCGGTCGTCGGGAACCCGCACCGAGAACTCCACCTCGGACGGCTGCGTCCCCTCGGCCAGGTAGTCCGACTCGTCCAGGGGCTCGCCGTTGACGGTGACCCGGTTCTGCGCGTCGCAGCAGGCGACGGTGTCGCCGGACACCCCGATCACCCGCTTGACCAGATGACCGCCGGTCGGCCACAGCCCCACGACCTCGAGCCCTGCCCGCAACAGACCGGTCTCGCGCTCGGCGGCCACCCGGAGCCAGTTCTGCGAGTCGTCGAAGACCACGACGTCGCCCCGGGAGACGTCGCCGTTCCAGTACGACACCTTCTCGACCAGGATGCGGTCGTCGGTGCGGGCAGGGTCGCCGCCCTGCAGCAGGGGCCGCATCGACCCCGACGGCACGAAGAAGCTCTGCGCCAGGAAGGTCTTGGTGAGAGCCGCCAGCGCCAGCGCCAGGACGACGATCAGCACGAGCTCGAGCCAGCGGGGGATGCGGCGGCGCTCGCGTCGCCCGGAACCGGCAACGGCAGCCGGCCCGGCGGCGGCGGAGGTCGACACCTGGGAAGCGTACGTCAGCGACCGTTGAGCCTCAGCGGGCAAGCAGCTCCGCGAACGGCGTCGGGTCGACCGACGGAACGGGCGGGGGGCCGGGAGGCCGACCGGCCACCAGGGTCGCCAGCTCGCCGGCCGCTCGGCCGATGCGTTCGTCCAGACCACCCGCCTCGGCGGTGCCGAAGTCGGACGTGGCGGCATACACCGCGGTCGGGACCGTCACGGCTCGCAGGTAGGCGAACAGCGGCCGCAGCGCGTGCTCGAGTGCCAGCGAGTGTCGCTCGGTTCCGCCGGTCGCGCCGAGCAGCACCGGAGTGCCGGCCAGGGCGTCCGCGTCCAGCACGTCGAAGAACGACTTGAACAGGCCGCTGTACGACGCCGCGAAGATCGGCGACACCGCGACCACACCGTCGGCCCGGACGACGGTGTCGATCGCGGCCCGGAGCGGGGGCGCGGGGAAGCCGGTGAGCAGGTTGTCGGTGACCTGGTGCGCCAGGTCGCGCAGCTCGACGACCTGCAGGTCGACGCCGAGGCCCGCATCCTCGAGCGCAGCGCTCGCCGCCTCGCCCAGCCGGTCGGCCAGCAGCCGCGTCGTCGACGGCCGGCTGAGCCCGGCGCTGACCACGGCCAGCCTGCGCCCGGTCATCGGGTGCTCCCCTGGAGCTGCGTCCGCGCGGCGGCACGCAGCGACGCGTGCGTCGGCGCCTCCGGCACGGTGGCGGGACGCCGCACCGCGAGCTCACGGCGCAGCACCGGCACGACCTCCTCGCCGAGCAGGTCGAGCTGCTCCAGCACGGTCTTGAGCGGCAGACCGGCATGGTCCACCAGGAACAGCTGGCGCTGGTAGTCCCCCACGTAGTCGCGGAAGCCCAGAGTCCGCTCGATCACCTGCTGCGGGCTGCCGACCGTCAGCGGCGTCTGGGCGCTGAACTCCTCCAGGGACGGGCCGTGACCGTAGACGGGCGCGTTGTCGAAGTACGGCCGGAACTCGCTGACCGCGGCTTGCGAACGGCGACGCATGAACACCTGTCCACCGAGTCCCACGATCGCCTGGTCGGCGCTGCCGTGGCCGTAGTGCTCGAAGCGCTGACGGTAGAGCCCCACCATCTTCTGCGTGTGCTCCGGCGGCCAGAAGATGTGGTTGGCGAAGAAGCCGTCGCCGTAGTACGCCGCCTGCTCGGCGATCTCGGGAGTGCGGATCGAGCCGTGCCAGACGAACGGCGGCACGCCGTCGAGCGGGCGAGGCGTGGAGGTGAACGACTGCAGCGGGGTGCGGAAGCGGCCCTCCCAGTCGACGACGTCCTCGCGCCACAGCCGCCGGAGGAGGGCGTAGTTCTCCACCGCGAGGGCCAGGCCGTCCCGGATGTCCTTGCCGAACCACGGGTAGACCGGCCCGGTGTTCCCCCGCCCCATCATCAGGTCGACCCGGCCCTCGGCCAGGTGCTGCAGCATCGCGTAGTCCTCGGCGATCTTCACCGGGTCGTTGGTGGTGATCAGCGTGGTCGAGGTCGAGAGCAGCAGCCGCTTCGTACGCGCTGCGATGTAGCCGAGCAGGGTCGTCGGCGACGAGGGCACGAACGGCGGGTTGTGGTGCTCTCCGGTCGCGAAGACGTCCAGGCCGACCTCCTCCGCCTTGAGCGCGATCGTCACCATCGAGGCGATGCGCTCGGCCTCGGTCGGCGCACGGCCGGTGGTCGGGTCCGGGGTCACGTCCCCCACGCTGAAGATGCCGAACTGCATGCCACGCCTCGCTACGTCGTTGAGAGGTCAACTATGTCTCACCGGATGTCAACCGCGCTCTCCCTGCGCGTGTTCCCGCTCCGGCGGCGGGGCAGGATGTGCGGCGTGGATATCACCAAGGTCCAGCAGTGGGTGGCGTCGGCGCTGCTGTTCACGATGGGCATGATCTCCACCACGGCGATGGCGGGCTACAGCGTCTGGAGCGACACTCTGGCCGAGAACGGAAACGCCCCCGGGCTCTGGGCAATGGGCGTCCTCGTCGGCCTGCTGACGCTCGCGGGCTGCCTGCTCATCCACCGTCGCTCACCGCTGTCACCGCTGCTGCTGATCGGGGTCATCCCGGCCGCGGTGTCCGCGCCGTTCGTGTTCTGAGCCGGCGGCGGCGCCGCCCGAAGGGCGTCCCCCGCGTACCCTCCGGGCATGACCATCGAGGTGACCACCGAGGCAGAGCTGGCCGAGCTCGTGGGGGAACCCATGCCGCGGGCACTGCGCAAGGAACGCTCGCGACTCGACCCCCTGCACGAGCAGTGGCTGGCACGCTCCCCGCTGTGCTTCGTCGCGACCGGCGGCGCGGACGGCAGCTGCGACGTGTCCCCCAAGGGCGATCCACCCGGTTTCACGATGGTGCTCGGCCCGAGCCGCATCGCGCTGCCGGACCGGCCCGGCAACCGCCGCCTCGACGGCTTCCGCAATGTGCTCGCCAACCCGCACGTCGGCCTGATCTACCTCGTCCCGGGTCGAGGCGACACGCTGCGGATCAACGGTCGCGCCCGGCTGGTGCGGGACGCTCCGTACTTCGACCGGCTGGTCGTCGGCCGCCACCGGCCCCGGCTGGCGCTGGAGGTGGAGATCGAGCAGGTGTACTTCCACTGCTCGAAGGCGTTCCTGCGCTCACAGGTGTGGTCGCCCGAGCAGTGGGACCTCGAGGCCCTGCCGTCCCGGGCGGCGATCGCCCAGCGCTTCGAGCGTCCGGACGACAGCCTGGAGGACCTGGAGCGGTACTACGGTCCGCAGTACTCCGAGACGCTCTACTGAGGTGCACGCGGCGTACCTGCACATCGGGCTGCACAAGACGGGCACCACCTACTTCCAGCACCTGATGGCGGCGAACCGGTCCCAGTTGCGTGAGCACGGGATTCTCTACCCGGGCGGGGAAGGCCGCCCCAACCAGCACCTCGCGGTCCTGGACCTGCTCGGCCGGAGAGTCGTACGCGCCGAGGACCGCCGCATCGCTGGTGCGTGGTCGATGCTGGTCGAGGAGTCGCGTTCGGTCGCCGCCGACCTGCTGGTCTCCGAGGAGCACCTGTCCGTGGCCAGGCCGGCACAGGTCAGACAGGCCGTGTCGGCCTTCGCCGACGACCGTGAGGTTCATGTGGTCGTGACCGCGCGCGACCTGGCCCGGGTGCTCGTGTCGGCCTGGCACGAGGAGATCAAGGTCGGCAGCAGCCGCCCCTGGAAGGAGTTCACGACCGCGGTGCGAGACCCCGCGCGGGTCGGCACGAGCCCCGCCCGTGGCTTCTACGCCCGCCAGGACCTGCCGGCGATCCTGGAGCGCTGGGCACGGGTCGTCCCGGCCGAGCGGATCCACGTGGTCACGGTCCCGCCCCGGGGTGCTCCGACGGACCTGCTGGTCAGCCGGTTGGGCTCGGTCATCGGGTTCGAGCCGGCGTGGCTCACGCAGCCGGCCGGATGGGGGAACCCGGCGGTCGGGCTGCTCGGGACCGAGCTGCTCCGCCGGCTCAACCCCGCCCTCTCCGAGCTGAACCAGCGCCAGCGCGACCGGGTGCTCAAGCAGGTGCTGGCACGGGTGCTGGCGAAGGGCGTCGAGACGGTCCCGCTGGGCGTGACGGGTGACGAGCTCGAGTGGGCGCGCGAGCGCGCGGCTGCCATGATCGCCGCGGTACGCGCCGGGGGCTACGACGTCGTCGGTGAGCTGACCGACCTCGATCCGCAGCCCGTGCCGGGCCGGTCCGCGCAGGACGTCGGCGACGACGAGCTGCTGGACGCCGCAGTGGTCGCGCTGGGAGGACTGGCGCAGAGGTACGCCACGTCCTGGTGGTCGAACAAGCCCACCGAGGACGAGCTGCAGGGCCGCTCCCGCGACAAGCTCGCCAGCCGGCTCCGGGCCGTGACCTGGGGTGTGCGGTCGCGCGCCGCCCGGCTGGCCGACCGCAACGCGGTCGCCGGCCGCGCCCTCGGGGTGCTGATGCGTCGGCGCAGCGCCTGAGCGCGTGAGCAGCGCGCGGCGACGGTCAGCGCGTGTGCACGAGGCCGACGTCGAAGACCCTGACGGTGCGGTCACCGTCCGGAGCCGTCCCTATCCGCACTCGCCGCAGCGCGTCGTTGTTGGTCAGGTCGGCCTCGTGCAGGCTGTGGCGCGGGTTGGCCTCCACCGAGATGAAGTAGCGGCCGTCGGGCAGCCCGTCGAGGTTGAACGACTGCCCTGGCCGGTACTGCCCGTAGGTGTCACCCGAGCCGGCGTCGAGGACCTCGCGCACGGCCAGCGAGCCGCTTCCTCCGCACGCCGTCTCGAGGTCGGTGTTCCAGGGCTCCCAGTTGGCGCCCGGCACGGTGTAGTCCACGGCGTCGGTGGCAGCCAGGCAGAAGGCCTCCTTCTTGCTGCGCACGACCGCAGACCCGCCGGCGTCGAGGAGCCGGTAGCGCGCGAAGTCCTTGAAGTGCCAGTGCACATGGCCCTGCCGCGGATCCCACACCATCGTCCCGACCCTGGCGTGTCCGGCCGGCTCGCCGTCGATCCCATAGAAGTACTGGTAGGAGTCCATGACGTCCTCGTCGGCGCGGCGGAAGCCGTCGACAACCAGCGGGGACGGGCCGGCGTTCCAGACCGTGGCCCCGAAGGCCAGGTAGTGCCCCCCGCGCACGCTGATCCCCGTGGACGGCAGCGACCGCAGGTCCGGCAGCGGGGTGCCGTCGGGAGCGGCGACGTCGGATGCGGGCTCGCGCCCGTCGGGTCGATACGCCGGCGCGGGCCGTTCCGCGGTCTCCTGAACGCGGCAGCCCCGGCCGAGACCTTCCCGGCACTCTTCGTCGCCCGGCACCACCCGCAGGCGCAGGGTCTGCACCGCGGTGGCCCTCGACATGCCCAGGAGGGCGCGGTAGGGCTTCGTGACCGCCACGGTGACGGCATACCGCCCGAGGGGCACCCGCAGCCGGATCCCGTACGGGCCGAGCACGGGTGAGCCCCATCCGGCCTGGATGCCCATCACGCTGCCCAGCGTGAACGGGTGGGAGGGACAGCCGAGGAACTCGGGATACGGAGAGGTGTCGGGCGCACCGGGCTCGGTCCGCACCCCCTTGCCGGGAACGCAGTAGTTCCTGGTGCTGTCCACGAGCTTGCGCCCGTCGCTGTTGCGGACCCGCAGCCGCACGAAGTCCTGCATCCCGCGGAAGCTGTCCACCATGCTCGGCGCGAGCGGGACGTCGTCGGTCTCGCCGTTGCTCGCCGAGTCCGCCTCGCCGACCACCAGCACGGCCTCGACGGGGCGCCGGTACGACGGGTGTCGGGTCGTCCGCACCTCGAACGGCACTTCCCCGGCCACCAGGTGGGTTCCCAGGTCGACGTAGGTCGCCGACCCGTACCTCTCGCCGACCACCTTGTCGGCAGCGGCGCGCAGGCTCAGTGTCGGGCGCTCGGCAGCCGCCGCGTGCGCTCCGGCGAACTGCCCGGACGCCGGTGCCGCGCCCGTCGCGAGCCCGCAGGCGCCAACGGCGACCGCGACGGGCAGGGCAACCGACATGGCAAGGCGGCGCCGGCTGGATGCTCGGACCATCAGATGTCTCCCCCGTGAGGCTGCAGTGTCTCTGATAGGACGCCTCCGGCGGCGCGGCGGTGCATGAGCCCGCGGATCGAGACCGATCCGTGACCTGGCGAGCGCCGCCGGCCCGGTCAGAAGCCGGCGCGCGGGGGCCGGTGCCGGACGTTCTCACCCTTGGCCCTGGCCGAGTCGGCCAGCGCTGTCTGGAAGTCCACCATGGCCTGCCGGAGTCCGGGATCGGTCGCGGCAAGGATGCGCACTGCCAGCAGGCCGGCGTTCCGGGCACCACCCACCGCGACCGTCGCCACCGGAACGCCGCTCGGCATCTGCACGATGGACAGCAGCGAGTCGAGCCCGTCGAGGTGGCGCAGCGGAACCGGGACGCCGACCACCGGCAGCGGGGTGACCGCCGCCAGCATCCCGGGCAGGTGGGCAGCGCCACCCGCGCCGGCGACGATCACCTGCAGACCGCGGTCGTGTGCCCCCGTGCCGTAGCCGAGCATCTCGTGCGGCATCCGGTGGGCCGAGACGACGTCCGCCTCGTACGGCACCTCGAACTCGGCGACCGCCTCTGCCGCGGCCTGCATGACCGGCCAGTCGGAGTCCGAGCCCATCACGATCCCCACGCGGGCCTGCTCGCTCATGGCGACTCCTCCGTATCGACGACCGTGCCGTCGAACCACCCCGCGGCGTGGCGGGCCCGGTCGCGCACCTGCCCGAGGTCGGCGCCGAAGGCGGTCACGTGACCGACCTTGCGCCCTGGCCGGACGGCCTTGCCGTACAGGTGCACCCGCACCTCCGGGTCGCGCGCGAGCACGTGCGGGTAGCCGTCGAACAGCCGGCCCACCTCGCTGCCGGGCTCGCCGCCGAGGATGTTCACCATCACCGTCCACGGGGCCCGGGCGTGGGTCGCGCCGAGGGGCAGGTCGAGCACCGCGCGCAGGTGGTTCTCGAACTGGCTGGTCACCGAGCCGTCGATCGTCCAGTGCCCGGTGTTGTGCGGACGCATGGCCAGCTCGTTGACCAGCACCCGGCCGTCGCGGGCCTCGAACATCTCCACCGCCAGCAGCCCGGTCACGTCCAGCGCACCGGCGATCGCCAGCGCGACCCGCTGTGCGTGGACCGCCACGTCGGGGTCGAGCCCCGGAGCGGGGGCGGTGACCTCGCGACAGACGCCACGCCGCTGCACCGACTCGACAACGGGATAGACGGCCGACTGACCGCTCGGCGAGCGGGCCACCAGCACGGCGAGCTCCCGAGCGAAGTCGACCCGCTCCTCGGCCAGCAGGGTGCCACCGGCAGGAGGCAGCCCGGCACCGGCGTCGACGACCCACACACCCTTGCCGTCGTACCCGCCCTGCGGCGTCTTGACGACCACCGGGTAGCCACCCACGGAATCGGCGAACGCAGCGAGCCCGGCGGCGTCCGAGACGGCGCGCCACCGGGGGCACGGCACGTCCAGAGCGGTGAGCCGCTCGCGCATCACCAGCTTGTCCTGGGCGTGCACCAGGGCCGCCGGTCCGGGACGACAGGCGAGCCCCTCGTCCTGAAGGGCATGCAGGTGGGCGCTCGGCACGTGCTCGTGGTCGAAGGTCATGACGGCGCAGCCGCGGGCCACCTCGCGGAGCAGGTCGAGATCCCGGAAGTCACCGACCAGCGGGTCCCGCACCACCTGAGCGGCCGCGACGTCGGGGCCCTCCGCGAGCAGCCGCAGCGGAACGCCCAGGCCGATGGCCGCCTGCTGCATCATCCGGGCCAGCTGGCCGCCGCCGACCACTGCCACCGTCGGCCCGTCCACGGGGTTGTCGCCTGCACCGGGCCCGGTCACCGAGGCAGCCTAGCCATCCCCGCGCGGCCCCCCGCCCGGCTACCCTCGCCACAGTGGCCACCCGCGACGCACCGCGCCGACCTGCGCTGGTCCGCGAGCTGGGTGCCTTCGGGATCGTCGGCCTGGTGGCGTACGTGGTGGACGTCGGCCTGTTCAACCTCTTGCGCTTCGCGGGCGATCCGGGGCTGCTCGAACAGCGGCCGCTGACCGCGAAGGTGATCTCCGTGGCGGTGGCGACCGCGGTCTCGTACGCCGGGAACCGGCACTGGACGTGGCGGAACAGGAGCCGCCGCCGCCTGCACCGGGAGATCACCCTGTTCCTGGTGTTCAACGCGATCGGTCTGGCCATCGCGCTGATCTGCCTGGCGCTGTCGCACTATGCGCTCGGCCTCACCAGCCCGCTGGCCGACAACATCTCGGCCAACGGCGTCGGGCTGGTGCTGGCGACGGCGTTCCGGTTCTGGGCGTACCGGACCCATGTGTTCCCCGTCGGCCCGCCCGGCGACGGGCTCACAGCGCCACCCACCGACGCCGGACCGCGATCGGCTCCACATCCCCGAAGCCACGGATCGGCCGCGCCGGCAGGGCGCGCGACTCGAACGCCCCGACGGGGAGGGCGTCGGCGGTCGACGCGTCGGCGATGACCCGGTTGCGACGGGCGACGCTGGTCAGCCGCGAGGCCAGGTTGACCGGCGCGCCGTACACGTCACCGAGCCGCAGGATCACCGGGCCGGTCGCCACACCGAGACGGACGTCGGGGAGGTCGGGCTCTGAGCCGATGCTCTCCACCACACCCAAGGCGATCTCGATGGCCGTCGCCGGCTGGTCCGCGGCGAACAGCACCGAGTCGCCGAGCGTCTTGACCACCCTGCCGCCACCAGCCGTGACGACGTCGCTGCAGCGGGTCTCGAACGCCTCGACCAGACAGGCCAGGTCGTCCTCGTCCAGCCCGTTGGACAGCGAGGTGAAGCCGACCAGGTCGGCGAAGCCCACCGTCTGGATGACCGCTACGACGTCCTCGCTGCCGTGCGAGAGCATGCGGTTCGTCGCCGAGTCGAGGTGGCGGCGCCAGGCGTACACCAGCAGCCGCTCGAAGGCCGGCGCCACCGTCTGATCCTGGTCGGCCAGATCGGCCCGCCGCCCGGCCAGCGTCGAGACCTGCCACTCCGCCAGCCGCGACATGGTGCGTCCGAGCCCACGGGTGAGCCGCACGATGGTGTCGAGGTCGAGGCCACCCTCGCGCCCCAGCGTGGCGACCAGCGCGAGCGCCTCGATGTCGGCCCGGGTGAACGCCGCGTCGCCTCCGGCGTCGGGGAAGCCCAGTGCCCGCCAGAGCCGCCGGGCGTCGTCCAGAGGAACGCCCGCGGCCTCGGCCACCTCCGCGCTGGTCAGCGCGTCGGCAGGACGGGGACGCCCCATCCGGGTCTCGTCGGTGATGTCAGCGCCCGGGGGTGCGGGTGCCGTCGTCGTCGGCACCGTCCTCGGTGCCGAACACCAGATCGGTGAGCTGGCGGTGCACCCACTCGATCCGGGGAACGTCCCGCAGCCGCATGCCGGACTGCTCACTGGCGTCGCTGATCACCAGCGTGCCGCAGCCCTGCAGCCGGTCCAGCAGGCCCTTCTCGAACCTCACGTCGTTGACCCGGTGCAGCGGGATGGCCCGTCCCGTACGCGAGAACACACCCGAGGTGGAGATGACGCGTTTGGTCGTGACCGTGTACTCGGTCGTCAGCCAGCGCACGAACGGGGCGACCGACCACACGATCATCCCCAGCGCGATGGCCACCCAGATGGCCAGGACCACCCAGCGCTCGGCGGAGCTGTCGCCGAGGATCGCGGTGAGGAATCCGCCGATCGCGGCCAGGACGATGAGCACCACGGCAGGCAGTATCAGCGCCTTGGCGTGCGTGCGCATCGACAGCACGACGTCCTCGCCCTCGACGAGCAGCTTCTTGGGCACGGACATGAGGAAAATGCTCTCAGACAACCGGTCGGACGTGCACGACGTCGCCGGCGCCGATGGTGCGCCGACCCGCCCCGGTGGCCATGACCAGTCTCCCGGCACCGTCGACCGACTCGGCGGTGCCACTCAGCGAGCTGCCGTCCGGCAAGGCGACACGCACCGAGCGGCCGAGGGTGGCGGACCGCCGCACGTACGAGGCGTGCAGACCGGCCCGGGGGTCACCGGCGGTCTCCGACCAGGCCAGGTAGAGCGCCTCCAACGTTCGCAGCACCGCGAGCAGGAGCGGCTGCCGGTCGACTGCCTCACCGGTCTCCAGCAGCAGGGACGACGCCGTGGGCACCGGGAGCTCCTCGCGCCGCAGAGACACATTGAGCCCGACGCCGATGACAGCCGCCGGCGCCGGCCGGGACTCGACGCGCTCGAGCAGCACTCCGGCCAGCTTGCGGTCGTCGACCACCACGTCGTTGGGCCACTTCAGCCGGGCCTGGACGCCGGTCGTGCGCTCCACCGCCTCGGCAACAGCCACACCCGCCAGCAGCGGCAGCCAGGACCAGCGCTCCGCGGGCACCTCCGGACGCACCAGCACCGACAGGGTCAGCGCCGCCCGGGCAGGCGCCTGCCAGCCACGGCCGCGGCGGCCGCGCCCCGCGGTCTGGTGCTCGGCGACGAGAACGGCCGCGCCCGACCGGGCAGCGACCGCGCCTGCCCGGGCGCGCTCGGCGAGATCGACGTTGGTGCTCCCGCTCGTGGCGACCACGTCGGCCGCCGCCCACCAGGAGCCGGGCCGGCCCGCGCCCAGCGACCGGCGCAGCGCAGCCGCGTCCAGCGGTGGCCGGTCGAGGTCGCTGTACGGCATGCCGCCCTTGCCGTCGGTGCTCACCCGGTCGAGCCTGCCACGCTCGCTAGGCTCGCCCCTCGTGACCCACGCTGCCGCCGATCCCGGTTCCGGGGCCGAGCCCGAGATCGACATCCACACCACGACCGGCAAGCTCGCCGACCTCGAGCACCGGCTCGACGAGGCCATCCACGCCGGGTCCGCCCGGGCGGTGGAGAAGCAGCACAGCCGCGGCATGCTCACCGCCCGGGAGCGGATCGAGCGGCTGCTCGACGAGGGGTCGTTCGTCGAGATCGACGAGCTGGCGCGGCACCGTAGCGTCGCGTTCGGCCTGGACAGCCGCCGGCCGTACGGCGACGGTGTGGTGACGGGCTACGGCACGGTCGACGGCCGTCAGGTGTGCGTGTTCTCGCAGGACTTCACCGTCTTCGGCGGCAGCCTGGGCGAGGTGTACGGCGAGAAGATCTGCAAGGTCATGGACCTCGCGGTGAGCACCGGCAGCCCGCTCATCGGCATCAACGAGGGAGCCGGCGCCCGGATCCAGGAGGGCGTCGTCTCACTGGGCCTCTACGGCGAGATCTTCCGCCGCAACGTGCACGCGTCCGGCGTGATCCCGCAGATCTCGCTGATCATGGGCACCTGCGCCGGTGGGCACGTCTACTCCCCCGCCCTCACCGACTTCACCGTGATGGTCGACCAGACCTCCCACATGTTCATCACCGGACCGGACGTCATCAAGACCGTGACCGGCGAGGACGTGAGCTTCGAGGACCTCGGCGGCGCGCGTACGCACAACACGAAGTCCGGCAACGCCCACTACGTGGCCGATGACGAGGACGACGCCCTCGACTACGTCAAGGCGCTGCTCAGCTACCTCCCCAGCAACAACCTCGAGGACGCGCCGTCCTACGACGAGGCGGCGAACCTGGTCATCACCGATGACGACCGGCTGCTCGACACCTTGGTGCCGGACGCGGCTCACACCCCGTACGACATGCACACAGCGATCACCGCCGTTCTGGACGAGGGCGAGTTCCTCGAGGTGCAGCCGCTGTTCGCCCCCAACATCCTCGTCGGCTTCGGCAGGGTGGAGGGTCACTCGGTCGGCGTCGTCGCCAACCAGCCGTCGCAGACCGCCGGAACGCTCGACATCGACGCCAGCGAGAAGGCGGCCCGGTTCGTCCGCACGTGCGACGCCTTCAACGTCCCGGTGCTGACCTTCGTCGACGTTCCGGGCTTCCTCCCCGGCACCGACCAGGAGTGGGACGGCATCATCCGGCGCGGTGCCAAGCTGATCTACGCCTACGCCGAGGCGACGGTGCCGCTCGTCACCGTGATCACGCGCAAGGCATACGGCGGTGCCTACGACGTGATGGGGTCGAAGCACCTCGGCGCCGACATGAACATCGCCTGGCCGACCGCCCAGATCGCGGTCATGGGCGCGCAGGGCGCGGTGAACATCCTGTACCGCTCGGAGCTCAAGGACGCCGACGATCCCGAGGTCCGGCGGGCCGAGCTGATCACGGAGTACGAGGACACGCTGGCCAACCCGTACGTCGCTGCTGAGCGCGGCTACGTGGACGCGGTGATCCGTCCGCACGAGACGCGGGTCGAGGTGGTGCGGTCGCTACGGCTGCTGCGGAGCAAGCGAGCCACCCTGCCGCCCAAGAAGCACGGGAACATCCCGCTGTGAGCCCGGGAGCGAGAGAGTCCGGCAAGGGGTCACGGCGGCCACTGCTCCGCGTCGTGCGCGGCGATCCGACGGCCGAGGAGCTGGCGGCGCTGGTCGCCGTGGTGGCTGCCCGCTCCGTCGCCGCACAGGCGGTGCGGCCGGCCAGTCCTCGCTCGGCCTGGGGCCACCCGACGCGGGCGGTGCGGGGGACTCACCGTCCGGGACCGGATGGTTGGCGCCGCTCGGCCCTGCCCGGCTGACGGCGCCGGGAAGCCGCTGAGCCCGCTCAGGCGGCCCTCGCCCACGGGTCAGCCGCCATTTCGGCGGCCCGGTTGCGCACGTAGGTCTCGGCGATCACGTCCAGCCCATACCGGGTCAGCCGGTCCCCGTACCAGTCGGGGGTCAGTGTCGCGCCGTCGATCACGGCGTATGCGGACACGTCCGCGGCCAGGTCCCGGGCAGCACCCCGGGTACGCGGCGCGTAGGTGATCGCTGTGCCGGCGCCGTCACGGAACCGGAAGCGCTGCCGGCCGAGCGCGTCGATGGCGAACACGCCGTCGTGCAGCGCGCGGTGGTGGTCACCGCAGAGCATGACGAGGTTGTCCAGCGCTGTCGGGCCGCCTCGGGACCAGAAGACGACGTGATGTGCGTGGAGGAAGCGTGTCCGTTCACAGCCCGGGACGGTGCATCCGCCATCACGCCGTACGAGAGCCTGCGCCTGCCGCGAGCTCGGCCTGCGCCGGCGCCTGCCGACGTCGAGGGTGCGCCCGTCCGAGCCGTGCGTGGTCAGTCTGACCGCGCCGTCGCAGGCAAGGCGCTCGACCACGGCGAGCGGGACCGCTGCGCCGTCCTGCACATGGCAGCGGGACGTGCCACGGTCGGCCTCGCTGCGCATCCGGGTCAGCAGGTCAGCATCGACGTGCACCTCCACCTGCACAGGCGGAGGATGGACGGCCGCGCCGTCGGCGGCGGCCGCAGTCGCGATGTGCTCGAGCCCCTGCGCAGCCGCGGTGAACGCGTCCACCACGACGGCGGCGGCGAAGGAGCCTGCGACGGCCGTTCGCGAGCTATCGGTTGGCGACGTCCCGGACGCACCCACTGGCTCGACCCTGGCGCGCTCGTCGGCCGCCGCACGCAAGACGGACAGGACGAGGGCGGCGTCCTCGGCCTCGAGCCAGCCGAACAGGCGCGTCCTGCCGGTCTCGCTGTCGGTCTGCCAGTGCAGCCGCGGCTGCGCCGGCTCCCGGGAAGGCCCGGCGGCCGCAGGGACCGTTTCCGGCGTGATGGTCGGCAAGGTCCTGGTCACTCGTTCCACCTGTGCCGCCGTCGAGCACAGCGCCACGTCGACCAGGTCGTTCTCGGTGGCGGGAGTCGCCACCCGACAGATGGCCCGCACCTTGGTGTACGAGAGCCGTCCGGCCGCGAACGCGTCCGTCGTGATCGGGAGCGGCTGCAGGCGGCGGGCCACCCGCACATGGTCGCGAGCCGCCTGGAGCCCCATGCCGCAGCGCCACGACAGCCAGTGTGCGCACGAGCGGATGCCGGGGCCCGCCCAGGCCTCCCGCCGGTCGAACTCGGCCAGCAGTCGGAGAAACTCGGCGGTGGCGGCCGCCAGCCGTCCGGCCCAGGTGCAGAGCTGGGACTCGAGCTCGGCGTCGGTGAGCTGCAGACCGGTGCGGTCGGCCATGGGGGACCCCTCTCGATCAGGTGTTCGAAAGCTACTGGTCGCCACCGACAGGTGGTCGCTGACGTGATTCCGCGGAATCACCCTCTGCTGCAGCGGCCCGCCGTGACGGGGCTCAGACCAGCCCGGTGGGCAGGACCCAGCCGATCACCTGCAGCCGGCTCCGCACCTGCTCGGCCATGCCGGGTGCGCGGAGGGCCGCCACGGCAGCCTGCGGGTCGTCCAGCGGCAGCAGGCGTCCCAGCTCGGCGTCCCCGGCGAGGACCCGGTGGACCTCGGCCTGGGTGGCGGGCGCCACTGGTCTGCCGCCCGGCGCGAGCACTCCCCACCGCGACACGTACACCTGGGCACCGGGCACGCCCGCCGACGCCGGCAGCGCGGTGCGTACGTAGTTGGGCTCGGTACGGTCGAGCACCGCGAGCTGCTCCGCGAAGAACCATGAGACGACCAGTCGACGCGTCCTTCCCCGGTCTGCCAACGGCGTGGTGGGGACGTACCCGCCGGGGCTGACGTGCGCCGAGTGGGCGACGCCGAGGCCGGTCACGGGCGTCGGGTCGAACGGGACGTCGCCCAGGGGACACGTGGCCACGGCGGCGGCGAGCTTCGCGTACAGGACCTCCGGGACGGCATTGCTGCCGACCGCCACCAGCGGGATCCGCCCCGGCCAGTCCTGGCCGGGCGCGACGTCCACCCAGCTGCCGTCCGCCCGCAGCAGGCCGGAGCCGGCGGCGGCGCCGAACGGGTAGTCCGCGCCGTGCCGGGTCGAACCGGCATCAGTCATCACGCCTCCTGCGCGGTCGCTGTGGCATCCCGCCGCCTGGGCGACAATCGACCTCGTGCAGCCCCCGGACCGGTCCGCCGTGCGCATGGTGCTCGCGTCGGGGTCGCCCGCACGGCTGGCCACCCTGCGGGCGGCCGGCCTCGACCCGGCCGTGCTCACGTCCGGTATCGACGAGGACGCCGTCGCCGCGACGCTCGCCGACGCGACACCGGCCAGAGTCGCTGCGGTCCTGTCGGCCGCGAAGTGCGCAGCGGTGGCCGCGGTGCTGCACGCTCCAGCTCCCACGCTGGTGGTGGGCTGCGACTCGCTGCTCGAGCTCGACGGCGCGAGGTACGGGAAGCCGGCCGACGCTGACGAGGCGGTCGTGCTGTGGCGGCGCATGCGCGGGCGGACCGGAGTGCTCCACACCGGCCACTGCGTCCGGCTCCTGCCCGGTGGGGACGAGCGTCAGGCGGTGGCCTCCACGACCGTGCACTTCGCGGACGTGTCCGACGCCGAGGTGGAGGCGTACGTCCGGTCCCGGGAGCCGCTCGCAGTGGCGGGCGCCTTCACCGTGGACGGGCTCGGCGGGGCGTATGTTCGCGGCGTCGAGGGCGACCCGCACAACGTGGTGGGCATCAGCCTCCCGCTGCTGCGGGACCTGATCGCCGACCTGGGCACGGTGTGGCACACGCTGTGGGCACATCGGGGCTCCCGCTGACGGCAGGGCAGCAGCGGCTCACTCCACCGGCAGGCCGAGGCCGCGCGCGATCACCATGCGCTGCACCTCGCTGGTGCCCTCGCCGATCTCGAGCACCTTGGCGTCGCGGTAGAAGCGGGCGACGGGGTACTCCTCCATGAACCCGTACCCGCCGAACACCTGGGTCGCCACCCGGGTCGCGGTGACCGCCGACTCGGTCGCGTACAGCTTCGCGATGGCGGCTGCCTGCTTGAACTCCGCCGCGGCACCGCCGGCGTCCTTGATCGCCGCCGCCTGGTAGGTGAGCGCACGTGCGCCGGCTGCCATCACCGCGAGGTCCGCGATCCCGAACGCCACGCCCTGCTTGCTGCCGATCGGCACGTCGAAGGTGGTCCGCTCGCCGGCGTACTGGGTGCTCATCTCCAGGCACGCCTGGATGCAGCCGACGGCCAGCGCCGCGATCGCCACCCGGCCGTCGTCGAGGGTGGCCAGGAACTGCGCGAGACCGCGACCCCGAACGCCCAGCAGGTGGTCCTCCGGCACCCGCACGTCGGTCAGGCTCAGCGGGTGGGTGTCGGAGGCGTGCCAGCCGAGCTTGTCGTACGCAGGCTCGGCGACGAAGCCGGGGGTGCCGGCCGGCACGACGATCGAGGAGAGCTCGGGACGGCCGTCGGGCCGCTCACCGGTGCGGGCGGCGACCGTGACGAGCGAGGTCAGGTCGCTGCCGGAGTTGGTGATGAACTGCTTGGCCCCGTTGACCACCCAGCTGCCGTCTCTCAGCTCCGCACGCGTGTGCAGACCTCCTGCATCCGAGCCTGATCCCGGCTCGGTCAGCCCGAAGCCGGCAAGGGCCCGGCCGGCGACGAGGTCGGGCAGCCAACGGTCCTTCTGCTCCGGCGTCCCGAACACCTGAAGGGGGTTGATCCCCAGCCCGACCGCAGCCTCCAGCGTGATGCCCAGCGACTGGTCGACCCGGCCGATCTCCTCGATGGCGACGCACAGGCTGGTGAAGTCGCCGCCGGCGCCGCCGTACTCCTCGGGTGCGGTCAGGCCGAACAGCCCCAGGTCGCCCATGGCCCGGACCGCCTCGACCGGGAACTCGTGCTTGCGGTCCCACTCGGAGGCCTGCGGGGCGATCGTCTCGGCTGCGAACTCGCGGACGACGGCGCGGAAGTCCTCGTGCTCGCGGGATAGCGTGAACGACGTCATGGCCCCACGGTAGGCCAGAAGGAGCCGCTCGCCCGAGGCTCCGGAGCCGGCGCCCTAGACTCCCGCTGTCCCGACGCGTAGGAGAGGCCTGTGGCGAAGTCGCTGACCAAGGTGCTGGTCGCCAACCGTGGCGAGATCGCGGTCCGGGTGATCCGTGCGTGCCGCGACGCCGGCATCGGGAGCGTGGCCGTCTACGCCGACCCGGACCGGGATGCGCTGTTCGTCCGGCTGGCCGACGAGGCCTACTCCCTGGACGGTGCAGACCCGGGCGACTCCTACCTCTCGATCGACAAGGTCGTCGCGGTGGCCGAGCGAAGCGGCGCCGACGCGGTGCATCCCGGATACGGCTTCCTGTCCGAGAACTCGGACTTCGCGCGTGCGGTGACCGATGCCGGGCTGATCTGGATCGGTCCGCCGCCCGCGGCGATCACCGCCCTCGGCGACAAGGTGCAGGCACGCCACATCGCGCAGAAGGTCGGTGCCCCCTTGGTCCCCGGGACCGCCGAGCCGGTCGACGGGGTGGACGAGGTCAAGGAGTTCGCGGCCGAGCACGGCCTGCCGGTCGCGATCAAGGCCGCGTACGGCGGGGGCGGCCGGGGCCTCAAGGTCGCCCGCGAGGAGAACGAGATCGAGGAGATGTTCGACTCGGCCGTGCGCGAGGCGACGCAGGCGTTCGGCCGGGGTGAGTGCTTCGTCGAGCGCTACCTGGACCGGCCGCGCCACGTCGAGACACAGTGTCTGGCGGACACGCACGGGAACGTCGTGGTGATCTCGACCCGCGACTGCTCGCTGCAACGCCGGCACCAGAAGCTGGTCGAGGAGGCGCCGGCGCCGTTCCTGTCCGACGAGCAGGACCGGGCGGTCCGTGACAGCTCCAAGGCGATCCTCGCCGAGGCGGGCTACGTCGGCGCCGGGACGTGCGAGTTCCTCGTCGGAGCGGACGGCACCATCAGCTTCCTCGAGGTCAACACCCGGCTGCAGGTCGAGCACCCGGTCTCCGAGGAGGTCACGGGCATCGACCTGGTCCGGGAGATGTTCCGGATAGCGGCCGGGGAGGAGCTCGGCTACGACGACCCGGCGGTACGTGGTCACGCCATCGAGTTCCGCATCAATGCAGAGGACGCCGGTCGCAACTTCCTCCCCGCACCCGGGACGCTCACCAGGTGGCACGCTCCGGGGGGCCCCGGGGTACGGGTCGACGGCGGCTACGACCAGGGGGAAGCGGTTCCGGGAGCGTTCGACTCGCTGATCGCGAAGCTGGTGGTGCGGGGGGCGACCCGACGGCAGGCGATCGAGCGGTCCCGACGGGCGCTGGCCGAGTTCGTCGTCGAGGGGATGCCCACGGTCATCGCCTTCCACCGCGCCGTGCTCGACGATCCGGCCTTCGTCGCCGAGAAGGGCGACCTCGCCGTGCACACGCGCTGGATCGAGAGCGAGTGGGACAACACCATCGAGCCCTACGACGCGGCCGACTCCGCAGCCGGGCCGGAGCCCGCCGAGCGCGAGCATGTCACCGTCGAGGTCGGCGGACGCCGGATCGAGGTGGTGCTGCCCGCCGGGTTGGGCGCTGCCGCCACCGCGGGAGCCCGTGCCGCGCGCCGGCCGACCCGGAGATCAGGAGCGGGCGGCAGCAGTGGCGGGGCTGGTGGCGACGCGCTCACCTCGCCCATGCAGGGAACGATCGTCAAGGTCGCCGTCGAGGAGGGTCAGGAGGTTGCCCAGGGCGATCTCGTCGTGGTCCTCGAGGCGATGAAGATGGAGCAGCCGCTGGCGGCGCACAAGGCCGGCACGATCACCGGTCTCGAGGCGGAGACCGGTGCCTCGGTCGCCGCGGGCGCGGTCGTGTGCTCGATCACCACCGGCTCGGGCGACGGACCGTAGGGGCCCTACGCGGCGCAGGCAGCGGGAGCGGCGTCCGTAGACTCGCCCGCGGGAGCGCGGCGGAGAGGAGGGGGCCAGTTGATGTCAGAGCGGGCTGGGCAGCAGCCGCCCGAGCCCCTCTACCGCCCGACGCCCCGCCAGCTGGTCATCCGTTCCATCGGCACGCTCCTGGCGCTCGCGGTGATCGTGGCGGCCGTGCTGGTGGTCGTCGACCGGCGCAGCGAGCCCACCGACGTCACCGACCTGGTCCGGGAGCCCCGCACCGTCTCGTACAGCCAGCTGTCACTGCAGATCCCGGCCGACTGGACCGACCTCGCCTTCGTCGACGACTGCGGCTTCGTGCAGGGGGACACGCTGATCCTGGGCCTCGCAGGCGTGGTGAGATGCGACGAGGGCGAACGCGATCCCGAGGCCAGCGACGTGGTGATGTCGTCCCTCACCGGCGAGACCGCGGCACCCGCGCCCGCGGTGCGCCTGCGCCCGGTGACGCTTCCGAGCGGGCTCCGTGCCCAGCGGGGGTCGACCGTGGTGCCCGATCCGGCCTCCGGGGGCGGCGGCCAGGCGGGCGACGAAGAGGACGCGGACGGGGACGAGGACCGCGAGGACCCGCCGCTGCGGACCACCGTGCTGGCCGTTCCCTCTCTCGACGTGCAGGTGGTGGCCACCTCGCGGGACCGTCAGCTGGTGAAGGGCATCCTCAACAGCGCGCGCCGCATCCCGTCGGTGTCCCGGGCAACGACGACGGTCGCCTATCTGTTCGCTGCGCTGGACCTTCCGCGTGGCTGGCAGGTGAACGCCGTGGAGTGCGGCGTGCCCGTGGCCGACACGGTCGTGCTCGGGAAGGTATGGGGGCCGCAGACCACGCCACGCCGCGGCACGTGCTCCCCCGAGCGCCCGCGGGGCGTCACCGAGATCACCATGGAGGCCCTGGACAGCGGCTTCGGGCGACGCTGGGGCCCGCTCGCCAACGACCCCGTCACGCTGCTCAACGGCGTGAAGGGCCTGCGGGGCAGGAAGGTCCTGCCACGCAGCGGCATGACGGTGACCGTGGTGCTGGTGCCCACCCTCAGGACCCTTGCCGTGGCCCGGACCGCTGACACCGCTCTGGCCGACCAGGTCCTCAGCACCATGCATCGCGCCGTCCCGGCTCCGCCGGAGAGGGACGAGCCGACACCCACGACGACGCCCTCCCCCACGCCGGACGCAACGCTGCCGGCCGGCGTCAAGACCCGCGCCGTGCGCTACCGCGGGCTGACCCTGTCGGTGCCGGTGAGGTGGGCCACCGACGCGTTCCGGTGCGGTGAGCCCCTCCGCGACACCGTCGGACTGGGCGCTCCGCCCGACGGCGGCCCCGGCTGCGGCGTCAGCCGGCCGAACAACGCCTCCGCCCTCGTGATCGACCGGCTGTACGGCGGCTACGGGGCGAGGTGGCGGGGGGCGGCGGACGAAGCGACCACACTGCCCAGCGGCCTGTCCGGTCTGCTCGGCTCGAGCAGGACCAGGGAGGGCCTCCCCGTGACCGTGCTGACGTTCCCCACGATCGACGCCATAATCGTCGCCACTGCCGCCAACGACGGCGACGCCCAGGAGCTGATCGACGGCATTCTCACGACCGCCCGCGCCCCCGCGCTCCGTCCCCCGCCCTGACAAGAGGTGACCGTGTTCCGCAAGGTGCTCGTGGCCAACCGTGGTGAGATTGCGATCCGCGGCTTCCGTGCCGCCTACGAGCTCGGCGCCCGCACGGTCGCGGTGTTCCCGTACGAGGACCGCAACTCCGAGCACCGACTCAAGGCCGACGAGGCGTACCAGATCGGCGAGCGTGGACACCCGGTCCGCGCCTACCTCGACCCGGCCGGGCTGGTGGCGACGGCGGTGCAGGCCGAGGCGGACGCCGTCTACCCGGGCTATGGCTTCCTGTCCGAGAACCCCGCGCTGGCACAGGCCTGCGCCGACGCCGGCATCACCTTCGTCGGGCCGAGCGTCGAGGTGCTGCGGCTGACCGGTCACAAGTCCCGTGCGGTGGCAGCCGCACGTGCGGCCGGCGTCCCCGTTCTCGGTTCGGCGGAGCCGAGCGCCGACGCCGACGCACTCGTCGCGGCGGGTGCGGACATGGACTTCCCCGTCTTCGTCAAGGCGGTGGCGGGTGGCGGCGGGCGCGGGATGCGCCTCGTCAGCGAGCCCGAGGGCCTGCGGGATGCGGTCGAGGCGGCGATGCGCGAGGCCGACGGCGCGTTCGGCGACCCGACGGTCTTCCTCGAGCAGGCGGTGATCGAGCCACGGCACATCGAGGTGCAGGTTCTCGGTGACGCCACCGGCGCAGTGGTTCACCTGTTCGAGCGCGACTGCTCGGTCCAGCGACGGCACCAGAAGGTGGTCGAGATCGCGCCGGCTCCCATGCTCGATCCCGAGCTGCGCGAGCGCATATGCGGCGACGCAGTGCGCTTCGCCACCAGCATCGGCTACACCTGCGCCGGCACGGTGGAGTTCCTCGTGGACCGGGCGGGGCAGCACCACTTCATCGAGATGAACCCCCGCATCCAGGTCGAGCACACGGTGACCGAGGAGGTCACCGACGTCGACCTCGTCCAGGCACAGCTGCGGATTGCGTCCGGCGAGACGCTCGCCGACCTCGGCCTGGCGCAGGACACGATCCGCCTTCGGGGGGCGGCCCTGCAGTGCCGCATCACCACGGAGGACCCGAGCAACGGCTTCCGTCCGGACACGGGCAGGATCACCACGTACCGGTCCCCGGGCGGCGCCGGCATCCGCCTGGACGGCGGGACGACCTACACCGGCGCCGAGGTGAGCGCCCACTTCGACTCGCTGCTGACCAAGCTGACCTGTCGGGGGCGGGACTTCCCTGCCGCCGTCGACCGCGCGAGCCGGGCCATCGCGGAGTTCCGTATCCGCGGGGTCTCGACCAACATCGCGTTCCTGCAGGCGCTGCTCAACGATGCCGACTTCCGCGCCGGGCGCCTGACGACCTCGTTCATCGACGAGCGGCCGCACCTGCTGACGGCGCACACCTCCGCCGACCGCGGCACGCGGCTGCTCACCTGGCTCGCCGAGGTGACGGTCAACAAGCCCCACGGCGAGGCGCCGGTCGACGTCGACCTGCGCGCCAAGCTACCCGCGGTCGACCTCTCTCAGCCCCCTCCCGCCGGCTCCCGGCAGCTGCTCGCCGAGGTGGGCCCGGAGGAGTTCGCCCGCAGGCTGCGCGCCCGGCATCAGGTGGCCGTCACCGACACCACCTTCCGGGACGCGCACCAGTCGCTGCTGGCCACCCGCGTGCGCTCCATCGACCTGCTGCGGGTCGCGGGGCACGTGGCCCGCACGACCCCGCAGCTGTGGTCGCTCGAGGCCTGGGGCGGTGCCACCTACGACGTCGCGCTGCGCTTCCTGCACGAGGACCCGTGGGAGCGGCTGGCGGCACTGCGCAAGGCGGTGCCCAACGTCTGCCTGCAGATGCTGCTGCGGGGGCGCAACACCGTGGGGTACACGCCCTATCCCACCGAGGTGACCGACGCCTTCGTCCAGGAGGCGACCGCCACGGGCATCGACGTGTTCCGCATCTTCGACGCCCTCAACGACGTCGACCAGATGGAACCGGCGATCGCGGCCGTACGGGACACCGGCACGGCCGTCGCCGAGGTCGCGTTGTGCTACACCGGCGATCTGTCGGACCCGGACGAGTCGCTCTACACGCTCGACTACTATCTCGGGCTCGCCGAGCGGATCGTCGGCGCCGGGGCGCACGTCCTCGCGATCAAGGACATGGCCGGGCTGCTGCGCGCCCCCGCTGCTCGGCGCCTCGTCACCGCGCTGCGCGAGCGCTTCGACCTGCCGGTTCACCTGCACACCCACGACACGGCCGGCGGGCAGCTCGCCACCCTGCTGGCGGCGATCGACTCCGGGGTCGATGCCGTCGATGCCGCGTGCGCTGCGATGGCCGGAACCACCAGCCAGCCGTCGCTGTCGGCCCTGATCGCCGCCACCGATCACAGCGAGCGCGAGACCGGGCTGTCCCTGCCCGCCGTCAACGACCTCGAGCCGTACTGGGAGGCGGTGCGCCGGGTCTACGCACCGTTCGAGGCGGGGCTGCTGGCACCGACCGGACGCGTGTACCGGCACGAGATCCCGGGCGGGCAGCTGTCGAACCTGCGCCAGCAGGCGATCGCGCTGGGTCTCGGCACGAAGTTCGAGCAGATCGAGCAGGTGTACGCCGCGGCGAACGACCTCCTGGGCAACATCGTCAAGGTGACCCCGTCGAGCAAGGTGGTGGGTGACCTCGCCCTGCACCTGGTCGCCGTCGGCGCCGACCCGAAGGAGTTCGAGGCGGACCCGAGCACGTTCGATGTGCCGGACTCGGTGGTCGGCTTCCTGTCCGGTGAGCTGGGCGACCCGCCCGGGGGCTGGCCCGAGCCGTTCCGCACGCGAGCCCTGGAGGGTCGCGCCCAGCCGCGGGGCACCCAACCGCTCGACGACGACGACCGTGCGGGGCTCGGCGGCTCCTCGAAGGAGCGCCAGGCCACGCTGAACCGGTTGCTGTTCCCCGGGCCGGCCAAGGAGTTCGACACCGCCCGCCAGACCTACGGCGACCTGTCGATGCTGCCCAGCCGGGCCTACTTCTACGGCATGTCCACCGAGACCGAGACCGCGGTCGAGATCGAGGAGGGCAAGACGCTGATCCTCGGCCTCGAGGCGGTCAGCGAGGCGGACGCGCGCGGCCTGCGGTCGGTGATGTGCACGATCAACGGGCAGCTGCGCCCGGTCCAGGTGCGCGACCGTTCGGTGGGGGCGGAGGTCGAGGCTGCCGAGAAGGCCGATCCGAGCCGTAGCGGCCATGTCGCCGTGCCCTACGACGGTGTGGTCACCACCGGCGTCGCCGAGGGCGACTCGGTCGAGGCCGGTCAGGCGGTCGCCACCGTCGAGGCGATGAAGATGGAAGCCTCGATCACCGCACCCATCAGCGGGACCGTCGAGCGCGTCGTCATCGAGGGACCGCGCTCGGCCGACGGCGGCGACCTGGTCTGCGTCATCTCCGCAGGCGGGGACTGACGCCGGCTAGCCGCGACGGCCGAGCCGGAAGTAGGTGGAGCGGAGTCCGATCGCCCAGCGCAGGTCGTCACCACTGACACGCACCGTGCTGCGGCTGCCCCGCAGCACCACGCGCTCAGCGCGTCCACCCCACCGCCCGTGCCCGTCCCGGTCGGTCACCCGGGCCGAGCGCAGCCGACCGAGGGACGGGTACGCGCGGTGCAGGGCGCGGCGGCTCACGGACTGGCGCCAGCGGTGGTGTGGGTTGCCCCTCCAACCGTCCCAGCGGTCGGCCTTGGCCGGCAGGTACCGCTTGCCGCCGGCGGCGGTCCAGCCACCCGAGGAGCTGGAGTACTGCGAGAACGCAGGTCTGCCCCGGAAGGTGAGGATCCGGCGCGCCGTCGTCCGGACAGCGGCGTTGGTGCGCGGGTACTCGGCATCGACTCCGCCGTAGACCTGGCACGACGTGCTGTCGCAGACGTGCCAGTGGCGGCCGTCCGCCGCTCTCCGCGACCACACCGCGTAGGTACGGGCGGCGACGGCCTGCGCACGCAGTGCGGCCCGGTGCCATGAGGCCGGCATCTCACTCGGCAGCACGCCCCGGACGTACTGGTCCGGCGAGACGACGTTGATGGTGTCGCGGGTGCGCGAGCGCCGGTTCGGCGAGACCGAGCGCAGGCTGCCCCGGTAGGCGGTGACGCCCCCACCCGGCCGCACCAGGCGGAGCGACCCCTTGGCGCGGAACTGCCCGTCCCCCTTCAGTACGGTGCGACCGCCGGGGAGGTTCCACCGGTGCCAGCCGGACCGGTTGCGATACTGCACCGCCGACCGCCTGGCGTGGCCGGAGACGGGTGTGACCCGCCACTTCCGCGCGTTCGGCTTCCTGGTCGGCAGTCGCCAGGTCTTGCCGTCGGCCATGTCCCGCACCCGCAGCCGCTTGGCGGGCTTGACGACGACGTCCGGCGAGGTGTCGCCGGTGATCAGCACCCGGAGCCGGCCGCCGCGCTTGTCCCGTGACGTGTGCGGGTAGTACTGGCGCAGGATCTGGCGTGCGGACCGCCCGGTGCGCGCCGCGCCCTCGGCGCCGTACTGGCTCATGCCGTGGCCATGTCCGTAACCGTGCCCCTGCACGACGAGCCGGGTCCCTCGGGCGTCCGTTCCCGCCGGTGTCGCCGTGCCGTCGGCGGCGTTCGCCGGGAGCAGGGGCAGGGTCGCGGCCGCGGTGACAGCGGCCAGGGCGGCAGCGACCGTCGCGATCATCCGGCGGGGAAGCGCCCTTCGCGTCAGGTCCACCGGTCTCACGCTGTCCATGGGCTCACCGGAACCTCACCGTCGTCTTCCCGGTCTGGCGGTTCCAGCTCACGACGCCGTGGCGGAAGCGGGCCCGCGCACCGTGGGTGGTGCGCCGCACGCTGGTCCGCGGCAGCCCCAGCCGACCGGTGGCGAGTCCGGTGGCTCGGTAGCGGCGGTAGACGGGGCCGTGGAGAACCCTCGCCGGCTTCCCCCTGGGCAGGTAGATCCGTCCCCGTTGGGTGACGAGCACCCGTACCCTGCGGACCGACGAGGGCTTGACGTTCGACGTCGGCCAGCCGAGCACTCCCTTCGGCCCGCCGGTGTGCTGGTACCTGCTCAGGGTGCGGCCGCGCAGGAAGTGCGCGCCGACCCCCCGCTTGCCGAACATCACGCCCCGGTGGAAGACCGTCCGGTAGCCGCCGCGGACGGGGCGCTCGCCCTTCCAGACCGCACCGGTCCGCCTCTTGCCCAGGCGGTCGGCCTTGCGCTCCAGCCGCGACGAGTACCGGGACAGGTAGTTCGCGGCGCGCTTGCGGATCCGCGGCAGCTGCGCGTAGAGGTAGCGCCCGGGACAGGCGGTCGACATCGCGTCCCGGTGCCCGGCGATGCGGCTGAACCGTGCCCCCGCGACCGACACCCCACCGCGCACCGGCTGGTAGCTGGTGCCGAGCCGCCAGCCGACGAACCGCACCAGGGCGTGGCGCATCCGCTTCGATGTCCTGGCGACGTCGAAGTTGCCGATCATCGAGACCCCGACCGTGCCGGTGTTGTAGTCACCGGCGTGCGCCCCGCGCACCGGCTTGCTGAGCCCGCCCCGTCGACCCTCGTAGACGTTGCCGAAGCGGTCGATGAGGGCGTTGTACCCGATGTCGCACCAGTTCTGGCCCTGGGTGTGGTACGCGTAGATGCCGCGGACGATGCCGGGCGCCTCGCGGGGACGGTACTTGTTCGAGTTCACCGTGTGGTGCACGAACACCATCCGGGCGGTCCGCCCGTAGCGCGGCGCCGAGCAGTGCTCGGTCAGGCGCGGGTCCGCGCCCCACCGCTTGCGGCTGATCACCCTCGGCTTGTGCGGGAACGACGGGGTCCGGCTGAGCGCCGCACCACTGGCCGGTCTCGCGGTGGCGACGGCGCCCGACCCGGTACGCGCGCCGAGACGGCCACCCGGGTCGTCGCCAGGATCCACCGTGACGACCTGCAGGTCCGCCGGTGCGACGCCACTGGCCGACGTCACCCGTACGGCGACACCGTTCGCGTCACCGACCCACACCGGCCCCGTTCCCGCCCGCGCTCCCGGCTCCTGCGCGACGGTCGGGCCCTCGTCGTCCTCGTGCGCCAGGTCTGTCCAGCCGGTCCACGAGCCGCCGGAGCGGACGCGAAGCCGGACGACGGTCGCGGCCGGCGTGCTGCCGGCCCGCCAGGTCACCCCCGCGAGCTGGAACGGCCGCACGCGGGTACGCGCCAGCTCCGCCGCGGTGCCGGCACTGCGGGACGCTGCTCCGGGGCCCGGAACCGCCAGCGAGTCCACGGCGAGGCCACCGTCACCGCGCGCCAGGGTCGTGTGCTCCGTCCCCGTCTGTGGTGTCGCCCGCGGCGAGGGCACGGTCTGCAGGCTCTGCGCGGACGCGGGCCCCGGCAGCGAAGCCGCCATGAACCCGACGATCACCCCCGCTGTCACCGAACCGCGAACCGTGTTCCTGGACAGCAGCATTCCCGTTCCCCCTGGCACCCCGTGTGTGTGACTGGTGTTTCTCCTGTGACTCAGACGAGATTATGGACACACAATTCATCGTGCTGCCAAGACCCAAAAAGGGATAAATAGAAAAGAAAGTTAAATACAGGCTTGTCATTCGCGAATCGGGTTCAGGTGTTGTGCAACCGTCGCGCCGTCTCGGCGACCGAGCCCGTCATCGACGGATACACCGTGAACGCGTGCGCCATCTGGTCGACGGTGAGCCGGCACGCGACGGCGACCGACACCGCATGGATGAGCTCGCTGGCCTGCGGGGCGACGACGACGCCGCCGGCGACGATGCCCGTGCCACGACGGCAGAACAGCTTGACGAATCCGTCCTTGACGCCCTGCATCTTCGCCCGCGCGTTGCCACTCAGGTCGAGCATCACGATCGACGCCTCGACGCTGCCGTCGTCGACCTGCTGCTGGGTCCAGCCGACGGTCGCGATCTCGGGCGCCGTGAACACGTTCGACGAGACCTCGTCGAGGTCGAGGGGGCGCACGGCGTCACCGAGGGCGTGCCACATCGCGATCCGCCCCTGCATTGCCGCCACCGATGCCAGCAGCAGCACGCCGGTGCAGTCGCCGGCGGCGTACACCCCGCGACCCGTGGTGCGCGACACCCGGTCGACCGAGACGAAGCCCCTGTCGTCGAGCTCGACGCCGGCCCCCTCCAGGCCGAGACCCGAGGTGTTGGGCACCGATCCGAGGGCGAGCAGGCAGTGCGATCCCTCGACCACGCCGCCGCCGGTCAGCTCGACCCGGACCCCGTCGGCGGTGCGCTGCACCGAGGACATCCGGGACCGGGACAGCACAGTCATGCCGCGACGCTTCGCGACGTCCTCGATCACCTCGGCGGCGTCGGCGTCCTCGCTCGGCAGCACCCGGTCGCGACTCGACACCAGGACCACGTCGCTGCCCAGGGCGTTGTACGCGCTGGCGAACTCTGCGCCGGTCACCCCGGAGCCCACCACGACAAGCCGCTCCGGCAGCTCCGGCAGCTCGTAGACGTGCTGCCAGGTCAGGATCCGCTCCCCGTCCGGTGGCGCGCTGTCGACCACTCGTGGGTGCGCACCTGTCGCCAGCAGCACCACGTCCGCCTCGAACCGGGTGCCGTCCGCATCGCCGCCCTCGACGACGACCGCCTGCAGCCCCTCGAGCCGGCCGCCGCCCCGGACCACGCGGACGTGCTCCCGCTCCAGCCGCTCCACGATGTCCTGCGACTGCGCGAGCGCGAGACCTTTCACCCGGTGGTTCACCGCGCTGAGGTCGACCTGTGGGCCGACGTCACCGTCGCGCAGCCGGACACCGAGCTCACCGGCGCCTTCGACTGCGGTCATCAGCTCTGCCGTCGCGATCAGCGTCTTGCTCGGCACGCAGTCGGTGAGCACCGCCGCGCCGCCGAGGCCGTCCCGCTCGATGACGGTCACCTCCGCACCGAGCTGCGCGGCCACCAGCGCCGCCTCGTACCCGCCCGGCCCGCCGCCGATGATGACCACCCTTGCCACGCGCCCATTCTTCCCGACCGCCTGACGGCTAGGCTCATCGCCCGTGCTGTACGCCGCCTACGGGTCGAACCTCGACCCCGCCCGGATGGGCGAGCGCTGCCCGCACTCCCCGTTGCAGGGGACGGGGTGGCTCGTCGGATGGCGGCTCACCTTCGGCGGTGAGGAGCGGGGCTGGGACGGCGCTCTCGGCACCGTCGTCGAGCACCCGGGCGGCCAGGTCTTCGTGGCGGTCTACGACGTCACCGACGAGGACGCCGGGATGCTCGACGCCTGGGAGGGCGTCGAGATCGGGCTCTACCGCAAGATCAAGGTGCGGGTGCACATGCTGGCCGGCGACGTCATGGCGTGGCTGTACGTGCTGGACGGCTACGAAGGCGGTCTGCCCTCCGCCCTGCACCTCGGCGTGATGGTGGCTGCGGCCGAGGCGGCCGGGGCGCCGGGCGACTACCTGGCGGACCTGCGCTCGCGACCCTGCAGATCCCTCGGCCACTGAGCCGCGGAAGGGAAGCACAGCCGTGACGACCGACGACCTCGGGGCGAGGGTCCGCGACTGGATCGACCAGGACCCCGACCCGGACACGAGGGCCGAGCTCGAGCGACTGCTGGCCGACGGCAGCACGCAGGCCGCGGACGAGCTCGCGGACCGGTTCGCCGGCCGGCTCGAGTTCGGCACCGCCGGCCTCCGTGGCGCCCTCGGCGGAGGGCCCAACCGGATGAACCGGGTCGTGGTCGGCCAGGCCGCCGCCGGGCTGGGCGCGTACCTGCTGGAGGACCGGTCGCGTCCTCGGGTGGTGATCGGCTACGACGCACGGCACAACTCCGAGACGTTCGCCGAGGACACCGCGGCGATACTGCAGGGGGCCGGCTGCGAGGCGCTGCTGCTGCCTGAACCTCTGCCGACACCGGTGCTGGCCTATGCGATCCGGCGGCTGGACTGCGCGGCCGGGGTGATGGTGACGGCTTCGCACAACCCTCCGCAGGACAACGGCTACAAGGTGTATCTCGGGGACGGCAGCCAGATCTCCCCGCCCGCCGACACCGCCATCGCCGCCGCCATCGCCGCAGCAGGCCGGGTCGACCGGTTGCCTCGGGCGGCGTACCAGCACCTCGGCGACGAGGTCCGCGCCGACTACCTGCGTGACGTGCTGGCGCTGGTCGCCCCGGGCACCCGCACCCTGCGGCTGGTGCACACGTCGCTGCACGGCGTCGGCGACTCCATGGTCGACGACGTCCTCGGCGGGGCGGGTTTCGCCGATCGGCATCCCGTCGCCGAGCAGCAGCAGCCGGACCCGGACTTCCCGACCGTGGCATTCCCGAATCCCGAGGAGCCCGGCGCGATGGACCTCGCACTGGAGCTGGCGGCGCGGGTCGAGGCCGACCTGGTCATCGCGAACGACCCGGATGCGGACCGCTGCGCCGTCGCCGTACCTCTGGGCGAAGGAGGGACCGGGCGCCGCGGGGAGCACTGGCGCATGCTCACGGGCGACGAGGTGGGGGTCCTGCTCGCAGACACGCTGCTTGCGACCGGGCGCGGGGGGGCGTACGCGACCACCATCGTGTCGGCCTCACTGCTGGCCAAGATGGCGCCGGACCGTGGTGCCGCATACGCCGAGACTCTGACCGGCTTCAAGTGGCTGACCCGCGTCGACGGGTTGGCCTATGCGTACGAGGAGGCACTGGGCTACTGCGTGGCTCCGGACCTGGTGCGGGACAAGGACGGCATCAGCGCGCTGCTGCTGGTCTGTGACCTCGCCGAACGGCTGCACGCGGAGGGTCGCTCGCTGCTGGACCGGCTGGACGAGCTGGCGGCCCGGTACGGCGTGCATGCGACCGATCAGCTGTCCGTCCGGGTCGACGACCAGTCGGTCATCGCGGACGCCATGCGGGGGCTCCGGGAGGCGCCGCCGGACGTGCTCGGCGGCCTGCCGGTCGACCGGGTCGACGACCTGTCCGCCGGCTCTGGCGAGCTGCCGCCCACCGACGGTCTCCGCCTGTGCCTGTCCCCCGGAGGGCGGGTGGTGGTGCGCCCGTCGGGCACGGAGCCGAAGCTCAAGTGCTACCTCGAGGTCGTGGTCGAGGTGGAGAGCGGCCCGGGCACCGAGCGCACCGCTGCGGTGGAGGCCGCGAGGATCGCCGGCGCCGGGCGACTGGACGCGATCACGGCCGACCTGTCCGCCGCGCTCGGCATCGACTCCGGCTGAGGCCGGACTGACAGGAGTCCGCGCTGACTGTGCAGCTCACCCGCCGAGCCCATGCCGGAGTCGGTCAGGACAGCAGCGCGGCGGCTCCCAGCAGTCCCGCGGCCACCGAGGAGCTGACCGCGAAGGCCGCGGTGGGGACCCGAGCCCAGGACCGCTGCACCGCCGGCCGCGAGCGGGACGCCTCGGCCCGCTGGCTCGCGAGCTCCCTCAGCCGCATCTCGACGTACTGGGGGTACTGGGGATGGTCGACCGTGGCGTGGTCCGGGGCGGCCACCGACAAGCGGTCGACCACCCCCCCGAGCATCGGCCCGCTGCCCCCTGCTCCGCCGCCGCCCGGCGCGAGGGAGCGTGCACGGCGCGACACCGCCCCGGTCTGCAGGACCTCGTCGCCGACGTGCAGCCGGAGCACCAGCCGCACCGCGATGCCGTCGATGAGGTGCCACGGCACCACGGTGTCGCGGAAGGCGCTCCGGAGCAGCAGGTGGTCGCCGTACGCGAGCACGCTGGGCCGGACCAGGCCGACCCACATCACCGTGGCCGCCCAGACGAGGACGGCGCAGGTGGCCAGGCCCGGAAGCGACCACGAGCGGGATGCCGACTCGGCGGCAAGCAGCGCGAAGCCGGCGATCCCGACCCAGCCCAGCAGGTGTCCCGCCGTGGATCGGAAGCGCTCCACCGGCGGGGCAGGGGCCACGGGTGGCTCAGCCATCCCGGCATTGTGCCCGTGAGCGCCCGCGCGAGCGGCCCCTACACTGCGAACGGTGACGACGACGTCCACCGCACCTCTCGGTGACATCACCGGGTCAGAGGCAGCACTGCGCGGCTTCCTGGCCGGACTCCCCGGCGTCGACCAGGTCGGAGCCGAGGCGCGCGCAGCCATGCTCGCGAGCCGGTCGGTCAAGACCAGCGCCAAGTCGTACGCGGTGGACCTGGCGATATCCATGATCGACCTCACGACCCTCGAGGGGGCCGACACCGCCGGCAAGGTGCGTGCGCTCGCGGCCAAGGCGCTGCGTCCCGACCCGAGCGACCCCGGCTGCCCGTCGGTGGCCGCCGTGTGCGTCTATCCCGATCTCGCCGGCACCGCCCGGGCAGCCCTCGGCAACTCCACGGGGCACTCCCGCGTGCAGGTCGCCAGTGTCGCCACCGCGTTCCCCTCGGGCCGGGCGTCGCTGGAGACGAAGCTGCGTGACACCGCCGAGGCAGTCGCGGCGGGCGCCGACGAGATCGACATGGTCATCGACAGGGGGGCCTTCCTGTCCGGTCACGAGGGCCGCGTCCTCGACGAGATCGTCGCGGTCAAGCAGGCGTGCCGTGGGCCAGGTGCGGGACGCGGCGGTGAGGTGCATCTCAAGGTGATCCTCGAGACGGGCGAGCTGGGCACGTACGACAACGTCCGGCGGGCCTCCTGGCTCGCGATGCTCGCCGGAGCCGACTTCATCAAGACCTCGACCGGGAAGGTGCAGCCGGCCGCCACGTTGCCGGTCACCCTGGTGATGCTCGAGGCGGTGCGCGACTTCCGGGCGGCGACCGGGCGCCAGGTAGGGGTCAAGGCGGCCGGCGGGATCCGCGCCAGCAAGGACGCGGTCCGCTACCTGGTGATGGTCAACGAGGTCACCGGCGGCGACTGGCTCGACCCCCGCTGGTTCCGCTTCGGTGCATCCGGGCTGCTCAACGACCTGCTGCTGCAACGACAGAAACTGGCGACCGGGCACTACTCCGGGCCGGACCACGTGACACTCGACTGAGGGAGGTGCTCGCGGTGGTCTTCGATTACGCGCCGGCCCCGGAGTCGCGATCGGTGGTCGACCTGCGGTCGTCGTACGGCCTGTTCATCGACGGCGCGTTCGTCGACGCCACCGGCCCGGACCGCATGAAGACCGTCAACCCCGCCACCGAGGAGGTGCTGGCAGAGGTGGGCGTGGCCGACGCCGCCGACGTCGACCGTGCCGTCGCCGCCGCGCGCCGGGCGCACACTGCGGTGTGGGGCGCGATGCCGGGCCGCGAGCGCGCGAAGTACCTGTACCGGATCGCCCGGATCGTGCAGGAGCGCGCCCGCGAGCTGGCCGTTGCCGAGAGCCTCGACAACGGGAAGCCGATCCGCGAGAGCCGCGACGTCGACCTGCCGCTGGCGGCGGCCTGGTTCTTCCACTACGCCGGGTGGGCCGACAAGCTCGAGCACGCCGGCTTCGGTCCCGACCCTCAGCCGCTCGGCGTCGCCGGGCAGGTGATCCCGTGGAACTTCCCGCTGCTCATGCTGGCCTGGAAGATCGCACCCGCACTGGCCTGCGGAAACACCGTCGTCCTCAAGCCGGCCGAGACCACACCGCTGACCGCGCTGCTGTTCGCCGAGATCTGTCAGCAGGCCGACCTGCCACCGGGCGTGGTCAACATCGTCACCGGACCCGGCGCCACCGGGCAGGCGCTGGTCGAGCACGCCGGTGTCGACAAGGTGGCCTTCACCGGCTCGACCGCGGTCGGACGCCAGATCGCGCGGACGCTGGCGGGGACGAGCAAGCGGCTCACGCTGGAGCTGGGCGGCAAGGCGGCCAACGTGGTGTTCGAGGACGCCCCGCTCGACCAGGCGGTCGAGGGCATCGTCAACGGCATCTTCTTCAACCAGGGACACGTGTGCTGCGCCGGCTCCCGGCTGCTCGTGCAGGAGAGCGTGCACGACGACGTGCTCGAGCGGCTCAAGCGGCGGATGGCCGAGCTGCGCGTGGGTGACCCGCTGGACAAGAACACCGACGTCGGCGCCATCAACTCCGCGGCGCAGCTGGCGCGCATCCGCGAGCTGTCGGCGGCGGGCGACGCCGAGGGCGCCGAGCGCTGGTCGGCACCGTGCGCGCTGCCCGATCACGGCTTCTGGTTCGCTCCCACGCTGTTCACCGGTGTCACCCAGGCGCACCGGATCGCGCGCGAGGAGATCTTCGGCCCGGTGCTGTCGGTGCTGACCTTCCGCACCCCGGCCGAGGCCGTGGCCAAGGCCAACAACACGCCGTACGGGCTGTCTGCCGGCGTCTGGTCCGAGAAGGGCTCACGGATCCTGTGGATGGCCGCGCAGCTCAGGGCCGGCGTGGTGTGGGCCAACACGTTCAACGTGTTCGACCCGGCCAGCCCCTTCGGGGGCTACAAGGAGTCCGGCTACGGCCGCGAGGGCGGGCGGCACGGGCTCGAGGGCTACCTACGGTGAGGGGCGGGTGCTGTGACGGCTGACCGGCCGGGTGACCGGCTCACCGTGCGCAAGACGTTCAAGCTCTACATCGGCGGTGCGTTCCCGCGCAGCGAGAGCGGCCGCTCCTTCGTCGTCCGCGACGCGGAGGGCCGGTTCTGGGCCAATGCCGCACAGGCCTCGCGCAAGGACGCGCGCGACGCGGTGGTGGCGGCACGCACGGCGCAGCCGGGATGGGCCGCGCGTGCCCCGTACCTCCGGGGACAGGTCCTCTATCGCGTGGCCGAGGTGCTGGAGGGCCGCAAGGCACAGTTCGCCGCCGAGGTGGGTCGCGGCGAGGGCCTGGCCGCCCCTCGGGCCGAGGAGGTCGTCGACGCCGCCATCGACCGATGGGTCTGGTACGCGGGGTGGGCCGACAAGGTCGGTCAGGTGCTGGGCGGCGCCAACCCGGTGGCGGGGCCGTACTTCAACCTGTCCACGCCGGAGCCGACGGGGGTGGTGGCCGTGGTCGCGCCGCAGGAGTCGTCCCTGTTGGGGCTGGTCAGCGTGGTCGCGCCGGTCGTGGCCACCGGTAACACGGTGGTGGTCATCGCCTCCGAGCGGGTGCCGCTGCCGGCGGTGACGCTGGCCGAGGTGCTGGCCACCTCCGACGTGCCCGGCGGCGTGGTCAACCTGCTGACCGGGCGGGTGGCCGAGATCGCCCCCTGGCTCGCCTCGCACCTGGACGTCGATGCCCTCGACCTCACCGGCGCCGGTGGGGCCGACAGCGATGAGCCGACCGGTCAGCTGGCCGGCGAGCTGGAGGCCGCCGCCGCGGAGAACCTCAAGCGCGTACGCCGCCCGCCGGTCGTTCCCGAGGACTGGACCGCCGACCCGGGGATGGACCGGCTGCGCTGGACCCTCGAGATCAAGACCGTGTGGCACCCGGTCGGGGTCTAGGGTCCAGCGGTGGAGATCCCCGCTGTCGCGCGGGTGTTCGAACGGCCCGCCGACGTGCTGGCCGCCGTCGGCGAGGACGTCGGCCCGGGATCCTGGGTCGCGCTGACCCAGCAGCGGGTGGACGCCTTCGCGGCTGCCACGGGCGACCGGCAATGGATCCACGTCGACCCGGAGCGGGCGGCGGCCGGACCGTTCGGCGGCACGATCGCGCACGGCTACCTGACCCTGGCCCTGATCCCGATGCTCGCCGCCGAGGTGGTCACCTTCGAGGGCTGCGCCGCCAGGATCAACTACGGCACGGAGAAGGTGCGCTTCCCGCAGGCACTGCGGGTCGGCCGGCGGGTCCGTGCCCGGGGCACCGTCAACGATGCCCGCGAGGTGGCCGGACCCGCACCGGGCTCGGTGCAGGTCATCCTGCACTGGACGGTCGAGATCGAGGACCTCGCCACGGCCTCGGGCGTCACCGCCAAGCCGGCGTGCGTCGCCGACACCCTGGCGCTGCTGGTCCCCGCCGGTTAGGCGTCGACGCGGTCGATCACGATGTCGGCCCGGTCGCCCGAGTCGCCCGGGTCGCCCGCACCGATGACCCACGCCGCAGAGCCTTCGCCGTCCGTGTCGGTGAGCGCACTCAGCGCGCGGTCGAACCGCTCCGGGGTGTCGGTGTGCAGGGTGAGCAGCGGCTGCCCCGCCCGGACGTGGTCGCCCGGCTTCGCGTGCAGCACCACCCCGGCACCCGCCTGCACCGGCTCGCCCTGCCTGGCCCGCCCCGCCCCGAGCCGCCAGGCCGCGACACCCACGGCAAGGGCGTCCAGCCGCTCGAGCACGCCGTCGGCGTCAGCGACGACCGCGGAGGTCTCCTTCGCCTCGGGGAGGTCGGCGTCGGGGTCACCGCCCTGCGCGGCGACCATGCGCCGCCACACGTCCATCGCCGAGCCGTCCGCCAGCCGCTCCGCCGGGTCGACGTCGTCGAGCCCGGTGGCGGCGAGCATCTCGCGGGCGAGGGCGAGCGTCAGCTCGACCACGTCGGCCGGACCGCCCCCCGCCAGCACCTCGAGCGACTCCCGCACCTCGAGCGCGTTGCCGGCGGTGCGGCCGAGCGGCGTGTCCATGCCGGTGATCAGGGCAACCGTCCTCACTCCGGCGTCCGTGCCCAGCGCCACCATGGTCTCGGCGAGCTCGCGGGCGTGCTCCGGGTGCTTGAGGAACGCGCCCGAGCCCACCTTGACGTCGAGCACGAGGGCGCCCGTGCCCTCGGCGATCTTCTTGCTCATGATCGAGCTCGCGAGCAGCGGGATGGACTCGACGGTTCCGGTGACGTCGCGCAGCGCGTACAGCTTCTTGTCCGCCGGGGCGAGCCCTGAGCCGGCCGCGCAGACGACGGCGCCGACGTCCGCGAGCTGGCGCATCATCTCGTCGTTGCTCAGCGATGCCCGCCAGCCCGGGATGGCCTCGAGCTTGTCCAGGGTGCCGCCGGTGTGCCCGAGGCCACGGCCGGACAGCTGCGGGACGGCCGCCCCGCACGCCGCGACCAGCGGCGCCAGCGGCAAGGTGATCTTGTCCCCGACACCGCCGGTCGAGTGCTTGTCGGCCGTGGGGCGCGGCAGGGAGGAGAAGTCCATCCGCTCGCCGCTGTCGATCATCGCGGCTGTCCACCGGGCGATCTCGCGTCGGTCCATGCCACGCAGCAGGATCGCCATGGCGAGCGCCGCCATCTGCTCGTCGGCAACGACGTCCCGGGTGTACGCGTCGATGACCCAGTCGATCTGGTCGTCGGCGAGCGACCCGCCGTCGCGCTTGGTACGGATGATGTCGACGGCGTCGAACGCCTCGCTCACAGCTGCCTCCTCCGACCGGCGGTTGACCGTGCCGACAGGGCTGCACCGACGGTGGGAACGCCGCGACCCGGACGGATCATGCGCGGTCCAGGTCGTCTGCCCCGAACGCGTCGGGCAGCACCTGGGTCATCGGGCGGACGCCGGCCGGTGTGTCGACCAGGCAGTCCGGCCCACCGTTCTCCCACAGCAGCTGCCGGCACCGCCCGCACGGCATCAGCGGCCGGCCCTGGCCGTCCACGCAGGCCACTGCCACCAGGCGCCCGCCGCCGCTGGCGTGCAGCGACGACACCATGCCGCACTCGGCGCACAGTCCGACACCGTACGAGGCGTTCTCGACGTTGCAGCCGACGACCACCCGGCCGTCGTCCACCAGGCCGGCCACCCCGACGGGATAGTCGGAGTAGGGCGCGTAGGCGTGCGCCCTGGCCGCGACGGCCTGCTGGCGCAGCCCGCCCCAGTCGATGTCCGGGGGCGGAGTCATCCGGCCTCACCTCTCCGGTACGGCTGCCCGTCGGCGGCCGGCATGCGTAGTCGCTGCGAGAACAGTGCCAGCACGAGCAGCGTCGCGACATACGGCGTCATCTCGGTGAAGCTGTCGGGTACGGCCTCGGTCGCGAGGTACCACCACAGCGCCCCCGCACCGACCGTGGCCGCCAGCAGCGCCACCGCCCGACGAGCGCGGTACAGCTGCCAGGCCGCGAGCGCGAGCAGGGCCACCCCGATCAGCAGCAGCAGCGCGTGCACCGACTCGCCACCTTGCCGAAGCCGCGCACCCTCGGTGAACCCGAACAGCAGGGAGCCGGTGAGCAGGCCGCCGGGTCGCCAGTTCCCGAAGATCATCGCGGCCAGGCCGATGTAGCCGCGACCGCCGGTCTGGCCGTTGGCGTACCCCGACGACGCCACCACCGCCAGGTAGCAGCCGGCGAAGCCTGCGAAGACCCCCGACATCGTCACGGCCAGGAACTTGTAGCGGTAGACGTTGACCCCCAGCGTCTCCGCCGACGAGGGTGACTCGCCGCAGGACCGCAGCCGGAGGCCGAACGCGCTGTGCCACAGCAGCCAGCCGGTGCCGGCGAGCGCCAGCAGCGCGAGGACGGTGAAGATCGACAGGCCCGCGGTGAGCGCGTTGATCAGACCGGCCAGGTCGGACACCAGGAACCAGCGCTGCGCGGACAGGTCCGCCGACCAGTCGGAGATCCCCGGAACAGTGATGCTCATCGGCCGCTCGAGCGAGGGAGACTGTGTCGGTCCGCCGCCCTCGAGATCGGCGAAGAAGACCTCGGCCAGGAAGCCCGCGACACCCGCAGCGATGATGTTGACGGCGACGCCGGAGACGATGTGGTCGACGGTGAACACGACCGTGGCCAGAGCGTGCAGGACTCCCCCGATGGCGCCGAACATCATGGCCCCCAGCAGCCCGACCCAGGGGCCCTGGTAGTAGGTGTAGTAGCCGGCGCCGAGGGTCCCGAGGATCATCATGCCCTCGAGGCCGATGTTGACGACTCCCGCTCGCTCGGACCACAGGCCCCCCAGCCCGGCGAGAGCGATGGGGATCGCCGCGATGATCGCGGCGCGCATGGTGCCGGCCGAGGTGAGGTCGTCGGCCCCGGTGACTGTGCGGACCACGGACAGGGCGACCAGCCCGGCGAGGGCGTAGAGCCACAGCCTCGCGCCCCGGCTCACGGGGAGACCGCCTGCGCGCCGCGCTCGCGACGCAGCTGCCGGGCCACCTCTGCCTGCTCCGCGCGCACCCGGTACCGGCGCACCACCTCGTAGGCGATGACGACCGAGAGCACGACCACGCCCTGGGTGACGGCGATGATCTCCGTCGAGATGTCCGCCGTGACCCCGAGCGGGCTGGCCTGCTGGTTGAGATAGCCGAAGATCAACGCGGCGACCGCGATCCCCCACGGGTGGTTGCGCCCGAGCAGAGCCACCGCGATCCCGGTGAAGCCGATCCCGGTCTGGATCGTGGAACCGTACGCGTGCGACCCGCCGAACAGCTCCGGCATGCCGATCAGCCCGGCGACCGCTCCCGAGAGCAGCAGCGTGTAGACCACCATCCTCCGCACGTTCACGCCGCTCGCGACCGCTGCCGACTCGGAGTGCCCGGTGGCCCGCAGGTCGAACCCGAAGCGGGTGCGGTTGAGCAGCACCGCGAAGCCCACCCCGGCAACGACCGCCAGCAGCGCCAGTCCGTACACCTGCGACGACTCGCCCGGCACCAGTGGGAAGCTGGGCACCCAGGACGACTCGGGAATGGTGTCGGTGCGGAACGTCTCACCCTGACGCCGGCCGACCTTCTGCAGCAGGAAGGCGACCAGGGAGACCGCGATGGCGTTGAGCATGATCGTCGAGATCACCTCGCTCACCCCGCGCAGCACCCGCAGCAGCGCCGCGATCCCGGCCCACGCCGCGCCCGCCGCCATCGCCACCAGGATCGTCGCCGCCGTGTTCAGCGCACCCGGCAGCAGGGCCTGGCCCGCGAACACCGCACCGGCGAAGGTCGCCACGCGGTACTGGCCCTCGACGCCGATGTTGAACAGGTTCATCCGGAACCCGATGGCGGCAGCCAGCCCGGACAGGTAGAGCACCGCGGTGGCGTTCGCGATCGCCACGTAGTCACGGGGGTCCGGAGCCGACAGGAGCACCCGCCAGAAGTCGGCCGGCGAGTCCCCAGCCGCCACCAGCACCACGGAGGTCACCGCCGCGGCCACCACGAAGGCGAGGGCCGGCGCGGCGGCTCCGACCATGAGCCTGCGGACGGTCGTCATGCCGGCTCGCTCGCGTCCGCGCCCGTCATCGCCGACCCCAGCTCGAGCGGCGTCACCGTGCGCGGGTCGAACGTGCCCGCGAGCCGGCCCCGTAGCACCACCCGGATGGTGTCGGACAGGCCGATCAGCTCGTCCAGATCCGCCGAGACCAGGAGCACGGCCAGGCCCCGGCGCCTGGCGGCGCGGATGGACTCCCAGATGGCGGCCTGTGCCCCGACATCCACCCCCCGGGTCGGATGGGAGGCGACGAGCAGCACCGGGTCGCCGCTCATCTCCCGGCCGACCAGGAACTTCTGCTGGTTGCCCCCGGACAGCGCGCGGGCGGTCGTGTCGACGCCCGGGGTCCGCACGTCGTAGGCGTCGACGATGCGCTCCGTATCGGCGCGGGCGCCGCCGCGGTCGAGCCAGAGGCCCCGGACGCTGGGGGGACGGGTCTGATGGCCCAGGATGCGGTTCTCCCACAGCGCGGCGTCGAGGAGCAGACCATGCCGCTGGCGATCCTCGGGGATGTAGCCGACCCCCGACTCGCGCCGCTCGCGAGTGCCACGCCGGGTCACGTCGGTACCGGCCAGCACGATCGTGCCCGCCACCGCCGACCGCATGCCCACGACCGCCTCCACCAGCTCGGTCTGGCCGTTGCCCTCCACGCCCGCCACGCCCAGCACCTCGCCGGCACGGATGACGAGATCCACGTCGTCGAGCAGCGCACGCCCGGCGGCGTCGTCGACCCTGAGGCCGCGGACCTCGAGCACCGTCCGGTCCGTGACCGTCGACTCCCCTGAGCTCGGAGTGGGCAGCTCGGCGCCGACCATCAGCTCCGCCAGCTCGTGGGCCGTGACGGTGTCCGGAGTGACAGTGGCGACGGTCGTGCCTCGTCGCAGCACCGTGATCTCGTCGGCGATCGCCAGCACCTCGTCGAGCTTGTGCGAGATGAACACCAGGGTGTGGCCCTCGCTCTTCAGCTCCCGGAGGTTGGCGAACAGCGCGTCGACCTCCTGCGGCACCAGCACGGCGGTCGGCTCGTCGAGGATGATGACGCGCGCCCCGCGGTAGAGGACCTTGACGATCTCCACCCGCTGCCGCTGCCCCACGCCCAGCGTCTCGACGAGCTCGTCAGGATCGAGCGCGAACCCGTACGCCGCCGAGATCCGCTCGATCTCCGTGCGCGCCCGGGCCCCGATGCCGTGCAGCCGCTCCGCCCCGAGCACCACGTTCTCGAGGACGCTCAGGTTGTCGGCCAGCTGGAAGTGCTGGAACACCATGCCGATGCCGCGGGCGATGGCGTCGGCCGGTGACGCGAAGGCGACCTCCTCCCCGGCGATCGAGATCGTGCCCTCGTCGGGCTTCTGGACGCCGTAGAGGATCTTCATCAACGTCGACTTGCCGGCGCCGTTCTCGCCGACGAGGGCATGCACCGTCCCGGGCCTGATCTCGACGTCGACGTCGGAGTTGGCCACCACGCCGGGGAAGCGCTTGGCGATCCCGGTCAGCCGGACGGCGGGAGCTGCGTTCCCGCCGCCGGCGACCGCATCGGGGCTCACGGCTCGGTGGGAACCGTGATCTTGCCCGAGATGACCTGCTGCTTGTAGTCGTCGAGCTGGTCGATGACGTCCTGCGACAGCTTCGGGTTGGACGTGGAGTAGTCCACGCCGCCGTCGGCCAGGTCGTAGGTGACGTACCCGGACAGCTGCTTGCCGCTGTCGACGCTCTCGGCGAACTCGAAGACACCGGTGTCGATCCGCTTGAGCGCCGAGGTCAGGATGAACGGCTTCTGGGACTTGTCGGCCGTCAGGTACTGGTCGGAGTCCACACCGATCGCCCAGTTGCCCTGGCCGGCCCTCTCGACGGCGTCGAACAGGCCGAGGCCCGACTTGCCGGCGGCGTGGTAGACCACGTCGGCGCCGTTGTCGTACATGCCGGTGGCGGCGGTCTCGCCGCCTGCGGGGTTCTCGAAGCCCTTCACGGGGTCCTCCTGGGCGAGGTACTGCGTCTGCACCGTGATCGTGGGGTCGACCTCCTTGACCCCGGCGACGTAGCCGGCCTCGAAGCCCTGGATGAGCGGTGTGTTGGTGCCGCCGATGAAGCCGACGTTGTCGGTCTCGGTGGTCAGCCCGGCGGCCGCCCCCACCAGGAACGATGCCTCGTTCGCGGCGAAGTTGATGTTGGCGACGTTGGGCAGGTCCTCCTGCGACTCCGTCGGGTTGAAGCCGTCGATGACGCCGAAGGACACCTCGGGGTAGTCCGGTGCCACGTTGTAGGCGGCGGTCGAGTAGATGTAGCCGACCCCGATGAGCGTGTCGTAGCCGGCGTCGATGAGCGTGCGCAGCCGCTCCTCGCGGGCGGCGTCGTCCTCGCCGGCCTGTGCCTCGGCCTCCTCACAGGTGGCGTCGAGCTCCTCGACCGCCTTCTCCAGCCCGGCGTAGGCGGAGTCGTTGAAGGACTGGTCACCGACACCGCCCACGTCGTACGCGAGACCGATCGCCGGCCCGTCGCCGTCGGCGCTGTCGCAGATGCTCTCGCTGGCCGCCGCGTCCTCGTCGCCACCACCACTGCCGCCGTCACCGCTTGCGCAGCCGCTGAGCGCCAGCGTCGCCGCTGCGACCGCACCGATCGCCAGCCGTGCTGAGTGCCGCACTTCGCCTCCTCGCTCGTCCGCCCGCTCGGACGGAGATCCCCCCGGATCCTAGACAGTGCCCAGCGGACAGATGACCGCACCGGTCAGCCGACATCGGGTCGTTACCCGATCGCAAGGCCGGAGGCCCCGGCGGTGGCCGCTGCGACCGCCAGCACCTTGGCCGCCACCACGGTTGCCCGGTCGTCGATCCGGAGGCTGCCCTGATGCAGCTCGAACGTGGGACCGCCCGGTGCCCGGGTGCCGAGACGGCCCATGGCGCCGGGGACGTTCTCGAGGTACCACGCGAAGTCCTCGCCGCCGAGGCTCTGCCGGGTGGGCACCAGCGCGGTCGGGCCCAGCGTGTCCGTGACGGCCTGACCCAGCTCCTCTGTCGCCTCGGGATGGTTCACCACCGGCGGCACGCCGCGTACGTAGTCGATCGTCGCGCTGACCCCGTACGGCGCCAGCAGGTCGCCGATCAGGTGCCGCACCAGGTGCTCGGCGTCGTGCCATGCGGTGGCGTCGAGCATGCGCAGCGTGCCGCCCAGCCGGCCGCGGGCCGGGATCACGTTGAGCGCGTCACCCGCGTTCACCATCCCCCAGACGAGGCTGGCGCCGGCGCGGGGATCGAGGCGCCGCGAGAGTGCGGACGGGAGCTGGGTGACCAGCACACCGAGCGCGAACGTGAGGTCCTCGGTGAGATGCGGACGTGAGGTGTGGCCTCCGCGGCCGGACAGCGTGACCGTGAGCGCGTCGGACGCACCGGTCAGCGGGCCGGTGCGGAGCCCGACCTGGCCGATGTCGAGGGTCGGGTCGCAGTGCAGGGCGAAGATGCGCTCCACGCCTTGCATGGCACCGGCCGCGATCAGGATCTGCGCGCCCCCCGGCATGACCTCCTCGGCCGGCTGGAAGAGGAGCCGGACCCTGCGGTCCAGCAGGCCCGCACGGTGCAGGTCGGCCAGCGCCAGCCCGGCGCCGGCCAGCGCCGCGGTGTGCAGGTCGTGCCCGCACGCGTGTGCGACCCCCTCGATCGTCGAGCGCCAGGGGTCGGACGTCGTGTCCGGCACCGGGAGCGCGTCGAGGTCCGCCCGCAGGGCCACCACCGGGCCGTCCTCCGGGCCGACCTCGGCCACCAGGCCGCTGCTGTCGAGGCGCTTGACCGTGAGGCCGTCGATGTCGAGGCACCGGGCCACCACGTCGGTGGTGCGCCCCTCGTGCCAGGCGAGCTCGGGATGCGCGTGCAGGTCGCGCCGCAGCTCGGCGAGCGGCCGGCTCCGCGCGTCCACGGCTCGCTGCAGGACGACGACGGCCGGAGGCAGATCGGCACCGTGGGCCGCAGCGGGGGACACCCGCCACAGGCTACGCGTCAGCGCGCGGGCAGGCGGTGGTGGATGTCCTCCGACATCCGGACCAGCGCGAAGTAGAACTCCAGGGTCATGCGCGCCAGGGCCAGGTAGACAAGGAACGGGATCCAGCCGAGCAGGAGCACGACGATCCCCACGGCCGGCGTGTCCCCGGCGAAGCCCAAGACCACGAACAGCAGGTAGCCCAGCGCCAGGCCGATGGTGATCAGGATGTAGACGAACTTGACGATGGTGGGCGTCACGAAGCTGGTGAACGAGAAGTCGAACAACGCCCCCAGGAAGCCCTTCTGCCCGGCGGCCGGCATGGCCGGGCCCGGGCCGGAGGGGTACGCGGTATAGCCGCCGGACGCGGGTGGCTGGCCGGCCGGCGGCTGGCCGGCCGGCGGTGGGCTGGCCGGCGGTGGGCCGGCCGGCGGCTGGCCGTACGAGGGCGGTTGCTGCTGCTGGCCGTGGTCCGGGCCCTGCGGAGGCTGACTAGTCACGGAAAGTGATCGTATACGTACTACGGGTCCAGCGGCGCGGACACGCTCACATGGCGTCCGGCGGCTGGTAGACCCCCCACACCTCGCGCAGGGTGTCGCACACCTCGCCCACAGTCGCCCTGGCGCGCAGCGCCTCCTTCATCGGCAGGAGGACGTTCTCGTGCCCGTCACCGGTCGTCTCCGCGGCCTTGCGCAGCGCATCGCGACAGCGCTCGACCTCGCCGTTGTCGCGCTCGCGGCGCAGCGTCGCCAGCCGCTCGGCCTGCTGCTGCTCGATCGCCGGGTCGCCCCGCAGCAGCTCGACCCGCTCCTCGGTCTCGGAGCGGTAGCGGTTGAGACCCACCACCACCCGCTCGCCCGAGTCGATGTCCTGGGCGATCCGGTACGCCGAGTTCTCGATCTCGTTCTTCTGGAAGCCGGCTTCGATGGCCTGCACCGCGCCGCCCATCTCCTCGACCCTGCCCATCAGCTCGAGCACCCGCTCCTCGATGCCGTCGGTCAGCGACTCGACCGCGTACGAGCCCGCGAACGGGTCGACGGTCTTGGCCACGTCGGTCTCGAAGGCCAGCACCTGCTGGGTGCGCAGCGCGAGCCGGGCGGCCTTCTCGCTGGGCAGGGCGAGCGCCTCGTCGAATGCGTTGGTGTGCAGCGACTGGGTGCCGCCGAGGACCGCGGCCAGCCCCTGCACGGCGACCCGCACCAGGTTGACCTCGGGCTGCTGTGCCGTCAGCTGCACGCCGGCGGTCTGGGTGTGGAAGCGCAGCATCTGCGACTTCGGGTTCTCGGCACCGAAGTCGTCGCGCATCAGCCGCGCCCAGATCCGGCGCGCCGCGCGGAACTTCGCCACCTCCTCGAGCAGTGAGGTGCGGGACACGAAGAAGAAGGCCAGCCGGGGGGCGAACTGGTCGACGCTCTGACCCGCGGCCAGGGCGGCCCGCACGTACTCGATGCCGTTGGACAGCGTGAACGCGATCTCCTCGGCGGGCGTCGCGCCCGCCTCGGCCATGTGGTAGCCGGAGATCGAGATCGTGTTCCATCGCGGCAGGTGCTCGGCGCAGTAGCCGAAGATGTCGGTGGCCAGCCGCAGCGACTCCTGCGGCGGGTAGATGTAGGTGCCGCGAGCGATGTACTCCTTGAGCACGTCGTTCTGGATGGTCCCGGTGAGCTTGGCGGAGTCGACGCCCTGTTCCTCGGCGACCAGCTCGTACAGCAGCATCAGCAGCGCCGCCGGGGCGTTGATGGTCATCGAGGTGGACACCTCGCCGAGCGGGATCTTGTCGAACAGGATCCGCATGTCCTCGATCGAGTCGATCGCCACCCCGACCTTGCCGACCTCGCCGGAGGCCTGGGGTGCGTCGGAGTCGTACCCCATCTGGGTGGGGAGGTCGAAGGCCACCGACAGCCCGCTGCTGCCGTGCTCGATCAGCTGGTGGTAGCGCTCGTTGGACTCCTTGGCGGTGCCGAACCCGGCGTACTGCCGCATGGTCCAGGGCCGCCCGGTGTACATGTTCGGGTAGACGCCCCGGGTGTACGGGTACTCGCCAGGTGAGCCGAGCCGCTCGGCCGGGTCCCACCCGTCGAGCACCTCCGGGGCGAAGACGGGGTCGAACGGCAGTCCGGACTCGGTCTCTGGCTTCATGGGCGCACCCTAACGAGGCTCCGAGCCACGGGCCACTGCCCGGAGGGCGGAGCGGGCCCCTTGGCGCCGTCAGCCCGGCACGTCGGCGGAGTTGCCGCCGCTCACCACCACGACCACGTCGCCCGCGCACGGCACTGCGCCGGACAGCACCCCCGCCAGCGCCACCGCGCCACCCGGCTCGGCCAGCACCCGGCATCGGTCCCACAGCCACCGGCGGGCCTCGAGCACCGCGGCGCCGGTCACCAGCGCGCTGGTCGTGCCGAGTCGGCGGGTCACCGCGAAGGCGGTCTGCCCGAGGCGCGGTGCGCCCATGCTGTCGGAGGCGATCCCGCCCACCGCGACGTCCACCGGCCGGCCGGCGGCAAGCGCGGCGGACATCGTGGGGCAGCCGTCCGGCTCCACCGGGGTCACGGTGAATGCGTCCGCGCCGGCCAGCGCCGTCCCGCTGAACAGACCCCCGCCGCCGCAGCCGACCACCACGTGAGCCACCCCCGGCGCCTGGTCGAGCAGCTCGATGCCGACAGTCGCCTGCCCGCACACCACGTCGAAGCCGTCGTACGCCGGTACGGCCAGCACGTCGCGGTGCGCTGCCCACTCCGAGGAGGCAGTGGCCGCTGCCGGGTAGTAGCCCTCGACCACCCGCACGTCCGCCCCGAACGACCGGACCCGGTCGAGCTTGGCCGCCGGCGAGGTCGACGGGACGAACACCGTCGCCGCCAGCCCCAGGCTCCGGGCCGCCCAGGCGACCGCCGCGCCGTGGTTGCCGCCGGAGGCGGCGACAACGCCATCGGACCCGGCGCCGGCCGCGAGCAGACTGTTCAGCGCTCCCCGCGCCTTGAACGAGCCGGTGTGCTGGCTGAGCTCGAGCTTGAGCAGCAGCCGCCCCGGCAGACCCATCTCGGCACCGGCCAGCTCGAGCACCGGGGTGGTCCGTACCCGGCCCTCCAGACGCTCCGCGGCGGCCTGCAGGTCTGCGGCGGCGGGCAGCCGGACGCTCACCGGTGACCAGCGTCCCGGCGTCGGGCACGCACCGACAGCACCACGGCCGTGACCGTGGCCCCCAGTGCCGCCCCGGCCGCCCCGGCCGTCGCCGTCGTGGTCCGGGCGGGACCGCCACCAGGCCTCGGGACGTCGCCTTCGGACAGAGCCCGGCTGTTTCGGTCCTCGGCCGCGACGTCCACCGGCCAGGGCGCCGCCGCACCCCGGTCGGTGCTGGCCTCCCGGAACGCCCCCATGGTGGCCGGCACCTGCGGCTCGCCACCGACGATGCGCTCGACCTCCTCGACCTCGCGGCGCGCCAGCACCGGCTTGCCCTCGGCGGACATGGCGGCCCATGAGGCCGCCAGCAGCGCGATCCGCGAGAAGTAGTTGATGTACACGAGCAGCACCAGCGAGACCCCCAGCAGCGCGAAGGCCGGGTTCCGGGTCGCCATCGAGATCAGCGTGTTGGCCAGCGCCTTGAGCAGCTCGAACGCCAGTGCCCCGAACAGGGCGCCCTTGGCGAGAGCCATTCGCGGCAGGTCAGGGTCCGGCAACAGCTTGAACATCGTCAGGAACAGCGCAGTGGTGACGGCGACCCCCAGCGACACCGCGACCGCCCACGCCAGCATGCCCATGCCCGGGACCCCGTCGAGCCGCAGCAGGCGGAGGGTCGCGTCCAGGGATGCGGTCACCAGCCCGGACAGGCTCACCGACAGCACCAGCACGACTCCCAGCACCAGCAGGGTGACCAGGTCGAAGAGCTTTCCCATCAGCAGGTTGCGGGCGTCGCCGGGCGGTACGCCGAAGATGACCTGCAGTGCCTCCCGCAAGGCCGACAGCCAGCCGAGCCCGGTGTAGAGCAGGCCCACCGCCCCGAACACGGTGGCGGTGCGCGCCGCGTCCGTGAACGTCGAGATCTTGATCGGAGCGTCCGAGCCCTCCTCCCCGACCAGTCCGGGCAGCACCGACTGCAGGCCGGTCAGCAGGTCCTCGTCGGCGTCCGGGTACGCCAGCGCGACATAACCGACGGCGGCGAAGGCCAGTGCCAGCACCGGGAAGAACGACAGGAACCCGAAGTAGGTCACCGCACCGGACAGCACGTTGCCCCGGACGTTGTTGTAGTGCAGCACCGTCTCGACCGCGTGGTTCAGCAGGCCGAACCGGTCGCGCGCGGCGTCGACGCGCGCCATGAGCCGGTCTTTGAGGCCGGGCTTGCCGTCGTCGTCGGAGTCCTCGCCAGCCGGGTCTCGTGGACTGCTCATCGCGGTCGATCCTGGCGCAGCTCGAAGGTCGTGTCCGCCCGCCACCCGTGCGACACGTCGTGCACGTACAGCGTGAAGGCATCCACGTCGAACGCCGCGTCGTAGTCCGCCAGCTCGTCGAAGGCCCGATCGAGCTCGCTGCCGCCGACGTCGTGGGCCACGGTCACGTGCGGGTGGTACGGGAACGGCACCTCGACCGCCAGCGGTCCCGAGCACACCGACTCGGCCAGCAGTTCGCATTCCGAGATCCCCAGCGCCACCGCCGCGAACACCACCGGTGACACGGGGCGGAACGTGCCGGTGCCGCGCAACCGCATCGAGAAGCAGCGGTGCCGGGCGGCCACGCCGGACAGGTGCTCGTGCACCGGGCTCAGACAGGCCGACTGCAGTCGGGTGGGAGGCAGCAGGGTCACGTGCGTGGGCACGGTCGCGGCCCGAGGATCGCCGTAGGAGGCGCGGTAGTCGCGGAGCTCGGAGGCGAACGGCTCGGGGACAGCGACAGCGACGCCGACGGTGACGTCGTCTGCCCGGGACGACGACATGGAAGTGACCCTAGTCCTGATCCGGCGGTCAGCGTGCGCGGGTGAAGCCCACACGGTCGTAAGCGGTCGCGAGGGTCTGTGCCGCCACCTCGCCGGCGTGCTCGGCGCCGCGCGCGAAGACGCGGTCCAGCTCGGCCCGGTCTGCCAGCAGCTCCTGGGTCCGCTGCCGGAACGGAGTGGCGAACTCGACGAACAGCTCGGCCACGTCGCGCTTGAGGTCTCCGTAGCCGCTGCCCACGTAGGCGCTCTCCAGCTCGGGAACGGACTTGCCCGTGAGCGCAGCCGAGATCGCGAGCAGGTTCGACACGCCCGGCTTGCCCTCCTCGTCGTAGCGCACCTCGCGGCCCGAGTCGGTGACCGCCGACCGGATCTTCTTGGCGTTGGCGGCCGGGTCATCGAGCAGGAACAGGCAGCCGGCGCCGGGCCGGCTCTTGCTCATCATCTTCTCGGGGTCCTGGAGGTCGCGGATCTTGGCGGTGGCCTGGACGATGTAGGGCTCCGGCACCCGGAACGTCTCCCCGAAGCGGCCGTTGAACCGGCCGGCCAGGTCACGGGTCAGCTCGAGGTGCTGGCGCTGGTCCTCGCCCACCGGCACCTGGTGGGCCTGGTACAGCAGGATGTCCGCAGCTTGCAGCACCGGGTAGGTGAACAGTCCCACCGTGGCGCGGTCGGCACCGCCACGGGCGGCCTTGTCCTTGAACTGGGTCATCCTGCTTGCCTCACCGAAGCCGGTGAGGCAGCCGAGAACCCAGCTCAGCTGGGCGTGCTCGGGCACCTGACTCTGCACGAACAGGGTGCTGCGGTCCGGGTCGATGCCGGCGGCGAGCAGCTGGGCACCGGCGACATACGTCCGCTCCAGCAGCTGCGCCGGGTCGTGCTCGACCGTGATCGCGTGCAGGTTCACCACGCAGTAGAAGGCGTCCTGCTCCTCCTGCAGAGCGACCCACTGCCGGACCGCGCCGAGGAAGTTGCCGAGGGTGAACGAGTCCGCGGTCGGCTGGATCCCGGACAGGACCCGGGGCAGGCCAGCACGACCCCTGGGCGACGACATGGAGTCATTCTGCCAGCGGGCGGTTCAGACATGCGGAGGTGGGACGGGGTGGTTGAGCGGCTGGGAACCCGGGGACTGCTCGGGTGCCGCATGGTCGGTGCTGCTCCCGTCGGGGTCAGCCTCGTCGCCGGGGAACGTACCGGCGGGCATCTTCACCACCCGCACCCGGTCGATCCGACGGCCATCCATCTCGATGACGCTGAGCAGGTGCCCGTCGACGCGACACTCGTCGCCGACCGCGGGGAGCCGGCCGAGCTGCGAGGTGATGTAGCCGGCGACCGTCTCGTAGGGACCGTCCGGCAGCCTGAGTCCGGTCTCCTCCTCGAAGTCGTCGAGGTTCAGCAGCCCGTCGAGCTCGACCTCGCCGTCGACCAGCCGCTGGGTGACCGACTCGTCGGCGTCGTACTCGTCGCGGATGTCGCCGACGAGCTCCTCGACCAGGTCCTCGAGGGTCACGATGCCGTCGGTACCGCCGTACTCGTCGACGACGATGGCGAGGTGGACGCCCTCGCGGCGCATGTCCGCGAGGGTCGGCAGCACCTCGCGGGTCCCGGGCAGCATCAACGAGCTCCGCGCCAGCTGCCCGACCCGGGCCGACCGGCTGTTCACGCTCGGGGCGTACAGGTCGCGGACGTGCAGGAAGCCGATGACGTCGTCGGCCGACCCGCGGATGACGGGGTAGCGGGAGTGCGGGCGCTCGGCGACGAACGCCATGGCCTTGAACACCGGCATGGAGGCGTCGATGAAGTCGACCTCGGTGCGCGGGATCATCACCTCGCGGATCTGCCGGTCGCCGGCCTCGAAGACGTCCTCCACGATGCGCCGCTCCTCCTCGGTGAGCGTCTCGTGGGTGCTGACCAGCTCACGCAGCTCCTCGTCGCTCATCTGCTCGCGCTGCGCGCCGGGGTCACCGCCCAGCAGCCGGACGACGGCGTTGGTGGAGATGGACAGCAGCCAGATCACGGGGCGGGCCGCCGAGGCGATCCGATCCACCGACGGCGCCAGCAGCAGCGCCGTGCCCTCAGCGCGCTGCAGGGCCAGGCGCTTGGCCACGAGCTCACCGAGCACGATCGACACGTACGAGATCACGACCGTGATGAGCACCAGGGCGAGCACGTCGGCCAGGGCCGTCGACACGCCCACGTCCCGCAGCACCGGCGACAGGTCGCTCGCGAGCGTGGCTCCGCCGAAGGCGGCCGAGAGGAACCCCATGAGGGTCACCCCGATCTGCACCGCCGACAGGAACCGGTTGGGGTCGGCGGCCACCCGTGCCACCGTCTCGCCCCTCCGCCCCCGCCCCGCCAGTGACTTGATCTGTCCGTCCCGCAGCGAGACCAGCGCGATCTCAGCGGCGGCGAAGAAGCCTCCGATGATGACGAAGGCGAGGATCAGCAGGCAGTTGAGCCAGACGGAGTCCACCGCTCACCACACCGCGAGGCAGTGAAGCGGCAGGGGTCTGTCGCTGTCGGGCATGCGACCACGGTAGCGAGCGCCTGCCCGCTCCCTCCACCTCGCGTCAGGGCCCGGCCGCCTCCGCGGGCGTCAGCGCGTGGCGGTGCTCATCCGACCGCCGCGAGGCCCCACCAGGCCGAGTGCACGTCCCCGGGGCCGAGAACGGCCAGCCCGGCACCGGAGTTGAACGCGTCGGGCGCGCAGCTCATGGGCTCGAGAGCGAGACCGACCCGGTCGCCGTCCGGTTCCGGCCGGTCGGCGGTGTGCACCTGCACCCACCCGGCCCACTGACCCCAGGTCATCTGCACCCCACCCGGGGACCCGGATCCCTCCGGCCCCCGCAGCTGCGCGGTGACGACGCCGTCGGCGTCGGCGGTGAGGTCGGTGAACGCGTGGTCGATCCTGCGGGCGCCGATCGCCGCACCGGCCCGGAAGTCACAGTCGACCGTCTCGACCGGCTGCGTGCCGGTGGGAGCGAGCCGGTCGTCGACCTCGACCCGGGTGTCCGCGGGCAGGTGCAGCACCGCGTGGTCGACGAGCGGCGTACCGCAGGTGAGGTACGGATGGATCGTGCAGCCGTAGGGCGCCGGCTCCTTGCCGGTGTTCTGCGCCACCAGCTCGATGCGCAGCCCGGTATGGGTCATGGTGTAGGCCGCCTGCAGCTGGATCGCGAACGGATAACCGGGTTGTGGCACCAGGTCGAGGCGCAGCACCACTCCGGTGGCGGCCTCGTCCGCGACAGCCCACCGGCGATCGAAGGCGAACCCGTGCAGGGCGTGGCCGCGGGCCGGCTCGTTGATCGGCAGCTGGTGCTCGACACCCGCGAACCGGTAGCGCCCGCCGACGACCCGGTTCGGCCAGGGAGCGACCACCACACCGCGGAACGCGCCCGGGGGGTCGCCGGCGCCGCTCGGCACCACCAGGTTCTGGCCGCGATGGGTCAGGCTGAGCAGGGCTGCGCCCAGCACGTCGACGTCAGCGGTGTAGTCGCCGGCGATCAGTCTCATGGCGCGCAGACTCGCAGCACCACGACCCGCGGCCAAGTCCCTGCCCGGCAGGCGGGCGGCTCGGCCGCTCCCGCGTGACGCCCGGCGGCAGCTCTGGGAGCATGACGACGAGCCGGTGCTCGTCCGGGTGCCGCCGACCGCTCGGAGGTACCGACCGCGTGCGCGAGAAGCGACAGTGACGCCCGCACCGCACCCCCCGTGGGGCTGGGCCGCGCCCGGCCGGGTCAACCTGATGGGTGAGCACACCGACTACAACGACGGTTTCGTCCTCCCGTTCGCCATCGGGCAGCGGGCCAAGGTCGCGGTGTCGGTACGCGACGACGACCTCGTGCGCATCCACAGCCGGCAGACCGACGAGACCGTGGAGACGGCGACCTCGACATCCCCCGGCGACGTCGGCGGCTGGGCGGCCTACGTCGCCGGAGTGGTGTGGGCACTGCGCGAGGACGGCCACCGGCTGCCGGGCGTCGATCTGTGGGTCGACAGCGACGTCCCCATCGGCGCCGGGCTGTCGTCGTCGGCGGCGCTGTCGTGCTCCACCGCGCTGGCCCTCGACCATGTCGGCGAGGTGGGGCTTGACCGCGCCGGGGTGGCCGAGGTCGCCCGGCGCGCGGAGAACGACTACGTCGGTGCCCCTACCGGTGTGATGGACCAGCTGGCGTCCGTGCACGGCCGGGAGGGACAGGCGCTGCTGATCGACACCCGCAGCCTCGAGGTGCAGCACCAGCCGGCCCACTTCGTCGAGGACGGGCTGGTGCTGCTGGTCATCGACACCCGGGCGTCACACAGCCTGGCGGACGGTGACGGCTACGCCACACGACGGCGCGAGTGCGAGCGGGCGGCCGAGCTGCTCGAGGTCGACGCCCTGCGGGACGTCACCGTTCCCGAGCTGGCGCGCCTGCCGGAGCTGGCAGACGACGGCGAGGTGCTGCACCGCCGGGCGCGGCACGTCGTCACCGAGAACGACCGCGTCCTGGAGTGCGCCGAGCAGATGCGCTCTCGTGACTGGGTCGCGGTCGCCGACCTGTTCACGACCTCGCACGCGTCCATGCGCGACGACTTCGAGATCAGCAGTGACGAGCTGGACTCCGCCTGCGCGGCGGCCGAGTCCGGCGGCGCACTCGGCGCGCGCATGACCGGCGGTGGCTTCGGTGGCAGTGCGATCGCCCTCGTACGGCGGGAGCAGCTGGGCACCGTGCGCGGGTGCTGCCTGGCCGCGTTCGCGGCGGAGGGCTGGGACGAGCCCCGCCTGTTCACCGTCGAGCCCGCGGCCGGCGCCGGGCCGCTCTGACCCAGCCGCCCGCGCTGACTTCGCCACCCGCGCTGCCCCAGCCACCCGCGCTGCCCCAGCCACCTGCGCTGACTGGCCACCCGCTGACTCGCCACAACGCGGTGGACCTGTCGCCCGCACCCGGCCTGACCTGGAAGAATGAGCCATGAGCGACGACGTCGAGGTACCGGTACTCACCGACGGGGTCGTCACGTTGCGCGCGCACCAGCGGGTCGACATCGACGCCGTCGTTGAGATGTGCCGCGACCCGGAGTTCGCGCGGTGGACGACCGTGCCGGTCCCGTACGACCGCGACCAGGCCGAGCAGTTCGTGCACGAGGTCCTGCCAGCCGGCTGGCGCGACCACACGTTGTTCTGCTGGGCGGTCGAGGCGGCGGACGACACCGGCACGCCTCGGTTCGCCGGCAACGTCGCCATCCGCACCGACCCTCGTCCCGACGTCGGCTTCGGACTGCACCCGTGGGCTCGCGGCCGGAGGGTGATGTCGCGCGCGCTTCGTCTTGCGACCACATGGGCCTTCGAGACCCTGGGCGTGCCGGTGGTCCACTGGGAGGCCCACGTCGACAACTTCGCGTCGTGGCGGGTCGCCTGGGCCTGCGGATTCTCGTTCGAGGGCACCGCCTCGGCGTACTCGCCGCAGCGCGGCGTCCTGCGCGACGCCTGGCTGGCCGTGCTGCGACCGGGTGACAGGACGCGCCCCCGGACGCGCTGGCTCGAGGCCCCGGTTCTCGACGGCCGGCGGATCCGGCTGCGGCAGTACACCGAGGCCGACCTCCCGCGCATGGTCGAGGCCTGCAGTGACCCGCGGACGCGGCAGTGGCTGGCCCAGATGCCCCACCCGTACACCCTCCAGTCTGCGCGCGACTACCTGCGCCAGTGCCGCCTCGACGCCTCGCTGGGGCGGCGGGTCACCTGGGCGGTCGCGGACCGGGAGACCGACGAGCTCCTGGCCGACGTCGGCGTCTTCGACCTGGTGACACCCCGGTGTCCCGGCAGCGGGGAGGTCGGCTACCTCGCGCACCCCTCGGCCCGCGGCCGGGGGGTGGTGACCGAGGCGGTCCGGCTCGCGGTCGGGCATGCGTTCCTGCCCGTCGGCGAGGGCGGGTTGGGGTGCCATCGGCTGCAGCTCGGAGCGTCGGCCGGCAACGCAGCCAGCCGGCACGTCGCCGAGGCGACCGGCTTCCGCCTCGCAGGCACCTTCCGCCTTGACGGCCTGCTCGGCGACGGCACGTACCAGGACGGCGTGTGGTACGACCAGCTCGCCACTGACTGGCGCAGCGAAAACCCCGCCTCCCGGGCGCTGTAGCGCTGTGGAGGCGGGGTTTTCGCAGCCCACCCTGCGAAAGTTCCGCGCGGAAGGGCAGCGGGTCAGCTCACCTGCACCGTGAAGCGCTGGTAGGCGTTCTTGATGCCGCCGGGGGCGAGGCCGACGGACCGGAGGTCGCGGTCACCCTTCATGCTGAGGATGAGGCGGACGCGGTACTTGCCCTCGGTGTTGGTGGTGACGCGGGCGCCGGGGATGGCCTTCCAGTCCTGGCCGTACAGCGCCTGCATCTTCACGGTGCGCCCCGCGGCGGGAGCACCGTCGATGGTGAACCGGCCACGGACGATGAACTGCTCGCCGCTCCGGACCGTGGTGTCCGACGGTCGTGCAGTGATGTCGGCACGGCGATCGGCGGCCGTGACGGGTGCTGCGGTGACGACCGTTCCGGCGATGAGTGTGCTGGCCGCCAGGACACTGGTTGCTCCGGTGACGACGGCGGCACGGAACCTGCTGGGCATGGGCTCCCCCCTTCTCGAGTGGAGCGGCACATCCGCTCACGTGTCGAGAAGGTGCCAGAACCTGAGGCGGTTGACCAGACACGGCTCGCCGCCGAGCCGGCTTTTCTCACGACTGGCGGCGCTGCAGCTCCTCGTTGATCGCCGGCACGACCTCGTGCAGGTCACCGATGACGGCGTAGTGGGCGCGGGTGACCATCGGCGCATCCGGGTCGGTGTTGATGGCGAGGATCGTCTTCGCGCTCTGGCAGCCCGCCCAGTGCTGGATGGCGCCGCTGATCCCGCACGGGATGTAGAGATCCGGCGAGATGCGGCTTCCGGTCTGGCCCACCTGCTCGTGATGCGGGCGCCAGCCCAGGCTGGTGACGACGCGCGAGACCCCGAGGCTGCCGCCCAGCAGGTCGGCCAGCTGCACGAGCTCCTTGAAGCCGTCGGCGCTGCCGGCGCCGCGACCGGCTCCGACGACGACCCGCGAGGACGTCAGGGCGGCCGACTCGTCGACGGCCTTCTCCCCGGTACGGACGACGCGGCCGACGAGGTCGGCGTCGGCGATCGCGGTGGTCACGGTCTGGACCTCGGGAGCGATGGGCTGCTCGACGGCGACGGGCTCGCAGGCGTGACCCGCGACCGAGAGGACGGCCGGGTCGTCCCCGAGTCGCATCTCCTCGAGGGCTGCGCCCCCCACGACCTGCCGGGTGACGGTGAGGGGAGCGACCTCGTGCACTCCGACCACGTTCGCGGCCATGGCGACACCGCACCGGACGGCCACGTGCGCCAGCACCTCGTTGCCGCGTTGCGTCCCCGCCGCCAGCACCACCGACGCCCCGGTGGCCCGCGCGACGTCGACCAGGACGGCGGCCCACGCGGCCGCCGCGTAGGACGACAGTCGCGGGTCGTCCGCGACGTGCACCTGCTGCACCCCCTGCTCCCCGAGCTGGGCGAGCACCTCCGGGGTCAGATCCGCCGACCGCACCAGCACCGCGTGCAGGGGTCCGCCGTCTGCACGCGCCCCGAGGTCGCGGGCGAATGTCAGCGTCTCGCGTGACACCACGGCGACGCCCTGGTCGTCGGTCTCCACCAGCACCACGATCATCGCGACAGCACTCCCAGCTTCTCGAACAGGTCGACCACCGCGGGTGCGGCGTCCTTGCCGTGGCCGAGCACCTCGACCTGGCTGGGCTGCTCGGGCGGCAGCGTCAGCCGCACCCGCCCCGAGCCGACGGGCTCGCGGCTGGGTCGCACGGTCTCGATGGCGACCTTCTTGGCCTTCATGCGGCCCATGACGGACGGGTAGCGCGGCGCGACACCGCCCTCCATGACCGCCACCACCGCCGGCAGCGGGAGAGCGAACTCCTCCTGACCCTCGGGGCCGTCGCCGGTGGCGACCAGCTGCCCGTCCTCGACGGCGCAGAACGAGATGCCCGTGAGTACCGGCCGCTCGAGGTCGTACGCGAGCCGCACCGGCACCTGGAAGTCGCCGGTGTCGGCGGCGTCGTTTCCGAGCAGCACCAGGTCGACGGGAGTCCCCGCGGCCTCGTGCGAGCGGACGACCTCGGCGATGGCTGCCGCGACGTCGGCGGGGCCGAACCTGTCGTTCTCCGCCTCGACCAGCACGGCTGCGGTGCAGCCCACTGCCAGCGCGTCGCGCAGCTGCTCGACCGCGTCGGCAGGCCCCACGGTCAGCACCGTGGCGCTCCCACCGGTCGCGGAGGCGATCTGGGTGGCCAGCTCGACCGCGCACTCCTCGTGCGGGCTGACCGCCCAGCCCACGTGCCGGGCGTCGACGCTCTGCCCGTCGTCGGAGAGCAGGATCTGGCCGGACGTACCGGGGACCCGCTTGATGCACACCAGGACGTTGGTCACGGTCACCCCTTGATCCGGTCGTTGGCAGGGTCGAACAGCGGCGTGGCGTCAGCGGCCGCGACTGTCACCGGGTACCGCTCCTCCATGTAGCTCACCGCGAGCGGTGTCCCCACTGCCGCACGGTCGGGCGGCAGGTAGGCCATCAGCACGTGCTTGCCGACCGACGGCGCCGATCCCGCCGTCGTCACGTACGACCGGTGCCCGTGGCCGTCGACGAGCGGCTCCCCGTCCCGGGTGACGACGGGCTCACCGCCGAGCATGAACCGTTGCTGGCCGGACGCGGAGGTGTGGTCGTCGACGGTCAGGGTGCACAGCACCGCCTGCGGATCCTCGGACCGCTGCTTCAGATAGGCCTCGCGACCGACGAAGTCGGCCTCCTTGACCTTCGGACGCATCATGCCGGCCTCGACGATCGTGCGCTCGCTGTCGAGCTCGAAGCCGAACGCCCGGTAGCTCTTCTCGATGCGCCCGGTCGTGCCGTAGACCCCGATGCCCACCGGCACGGCACCGTGCGGCCGCCCGGCCTCGTGCACCAGGTCCCACAGTTTCGCGCCCTCCTCCATCGGGACGTACAGCTCCCAGCCCAGCTCGCCGACGTACGAGATGCGGGACGCCAGCACCGACATGGTGTCGACCTCGATGTCGCGGCAGCGTCCGAAACCGAATCCGTCGGAGCTGATGTCGTCGTCGGTGATCGTGCCGAGGATGTCGCGGGCCCGGGGGCCCCAGAGCCCGATCGTCGTGAACGCGGAGGTGAGGTCGACGACCTGTGCCGACCCGTCCGCGGGCATCCGGTCGGCGAACCACTTCAGGTCGACCATGCCGTGCGCACCGCCGGTGACGACGCGGTAGCGGTCGTGGGCGAGCCGCATGATCGTGAGGTCGGAGCGGAACCCGCCCCGCTCGTCGAGAACCGGGGTGTAGACGACGCGCCCGATGGCGACGTCGGCCTGCGCGACGACGGTTGCCTGCACGGTCTCCATCGCGCGCGGGCCGATCACGTCGAAGATCGCAAAGGCCGACAGGTCGACGACACCGGCACGGTCGCGCATGGCCAGGTGCTCGGCGTTGATGATCGGCGACCACCACCTCGAGTCCCACTCGTTCTCGCGCGGCAGCACGCGATCGCCGTAGTCGCCCAGCAGCGACTCGTTGCTGGCGTACCAGAACGGCCGCTCCCAGCCGACGGCCTCGAAGAACACCGCGCCGAGCTGTTGCTGCTGGGCATGCATGGGGGCGAGCCGCTTGCCGCGGTCGCTCGACCACTGCTCGCCCGGATGGACGATGCCGTAGGTCTTGTTGAAGCCTTCACCGGTCCGCGCCTTGATGTGCGCCCGGGTGCGCTGGTGCGGATAGAAGCGGGCGATGTCGGAGGCGCTGACGTCGATCTCGGGGTTGCCGTCGGTCATCCACTCGGCGACCGCGCGGCCGACGCCCGGGCCCTCCTTGATCCAGACCGCGGCCGCCGACCACAGGCCCCTGACCTCGGGTGTCTCGCCCAGCAGCGGCGACCCGTCAGGAGTCAGCGACAGCAGCCCGTTGATGGCGTAGCGGATCTCTGCGCCCTCGGCGCCGAGTGCCTCAGGCATGAGCTCGAAGGCCTGCTCGAGCTGGGGGTCGAAGTCGTCGGAGGTGAACGGCATCTCGGTCGGCGACAGCTTCGACTGCTCGATGGACGGGATCGTCTCGGGGTCGTGCAGGATCGGCCGGTGGGCGTAGGACCCCACCTCCATGTCGCTGCCGTGCTGACGCTCGTAGCAGAACGTGTCCATGTCGCGCACGATCGGGTACGAGATCTCGCCGGAGCGGTCCGCCAGTTGCGGGATGGGTCCGACGCTGATCATCTGGTGCACCGCAGGGGTCAGCGGGATCTGCGCACCGGCCATCGCGGCCACCTTGGGGCTCCACACGCCGCAGCAGACGACGACAGTGCCCGCCTCGATGTCACCTCCGGTGGTGCGCACGCCGGTGATGCGGCCGCTCTCGACGTCGAGGCCGGTGACCTCGACGGTGGCCACGGTGGTGAGCGCGCCCAGCTCGAGGGCCCGCTCGCGCATGATGGTGCCGGCGCGCAGCGAGTCGACGACCCCGACCGACGGGGTCCAGAACGCGCCGATGATCGGCTCCGGGTCGAGGAACGGCACCTTCTCCACGACCTGCTCCGGAGTCACCAGCTCCGCGTCGATCCCCCAGGCGCGCGCCGACGACATCCTCCGGCGCAGCTCCTCCATGCGCTCCTCGGTGCGGGCGACCTCGAAACCGCCCGACTCGGTGAAGACCCCCATCTCCTTGTACTGCGCCATGCTGTCGAGGGTGAGATCGGTGATCTCGCGCGAGTGGTCGACCGGGAAGATGAAGTTGGAGGCGTGCCCCGTCGAGCCTCCGGGGTTCGGCAACGGGCCCTTGTCGATCTGCACGATGTCTCGCCACCCAAGCCGGGCCAGATGGTAGACGAGGCTGTTGCCGACGATGCCTGCGCCGATCACCACAACGCGTGCACTGCCCGGAACCGTTGCCATGGGGATCTCCTTCACCGATGGTTGCGCATCACGCAACCTTGTCGCGCTATGCGGTACACCTTAGTGTGTCCGCTTCGCGACCGATGTCAAGGGGCGTGCGCCACCGGGCAGGGGACACTCGGCGGCCTCGCGCCTCCCGTCTCGGCTAAGCCTGGGTCTCGGGCGGACCCTCGACGGCGACCTCGGCCTCGTCGTGCGACCGCATCAGGCGGACCAGCGTGTCCTGGTCGGACTGCGACGGGACGCCCCACCCCGGCTGGTATCCGTACACCTCCCGCAAGGAGCGTCCCGCCGTGAGCGTGTCGAGGACCTCGGCGTCCCCGGGTCCGACCATGGCCGGGTGCTCGACACCGCAGACCTCTGCGACCTTCAGCAGGTCACGGCGCAGAGTCCTCAGGTAGTTGGCCACGCGCACCGACTTGAGAGCGGGGTCCAGGCCGTGGGACAGCCAGGCGTTCTGGGTGGCGACCCCGGTCGGGCACTCGTCGGTGTGGCACTTCTGCGCCTGGATGCAGCCGACCGCGAGCATCGCCTCCCGGCCGACGTTGACCATGTCGACGCCGAGCGCGAACGCGATCATCGCGTTGTCCGGCAGGCCCAGCTTCCCGGCTCCGACGAAGACGATGTCGTCCTGTATCCCGCGCTCGGCGAAGATCGCGTACATCCGGGCGAAGCCGAGCCGGAACGGCAGCGAGACCGCGTCGGAGAAGATCAGCGGTGCCGCACCAGTGCCGCCCTCGCCGCCGTCGATCGTGATGAAGTCGAGCCCGCGACCGGTGTTCTGCATGGCGTCGGCAAGGTCGCGCCAGAAGCCGAGGTCGCCCACTGCCGACTTGAGTCCGACCGGTAGGCCGGTCGCGTCGGCCAGCCGCTCGGCGAAGTCCAGCAGGCTGTCCACGTCGCTGAACTCGGTGTGCCGGGGCGGGCTGATGCAGTCCTCCCCCTCCCGGATGCCGCGGGTCGCGGCGATCTCTGCCGACACCTTGGCTGCCGGCAGCACGCCCCCGAGTCCGGGCTTGGCACCCTGCGAGAGCTTGATCTCCAGGGCCCGCACGGGCGCCGAGTCGACGAGCTCCTTGAGCCGGTCGAGGCTGAAGCGCCCGGCCTCGTCGCGACAGCCGAAGTAGGCCGTGCCGACCTGGAAGACCAGCTCGCCGCCCTTCCGGTGATACGGCGAGACCGCGCCCTCCCCGGTGTTGTGCAGGCACCCGGCCAGCGCTGCTCCGCGGTTGAGGGCTTCGATGGCGGCCCCCGACAGCGAGCCGAAGCTCATCGCCGAGATGTTGACCACCGACTCCGGCCGGAACGCGGCAGCCCGACCGCGTGGCCCGCCCAGCACCTTGCCGCACGGAAGCCATGCCTCCTGCGCCGGGTGCCCGTGACTGGCCGGCGAACGGCCGAACGTCTTGTGATGCAGGATGACGTTGCCGGTGCCGTGCTCGAGGTCGTTGTCAGTGCCGAAGCCGAAGTAGTTGTTCTGCAGCTTCGATGACGCGTACACCCATCGCCGCTGGTCGCGGCTGAAGGGACGCTCCTCGTCGTTCGACGCGACGATGTACTGCCGCAGCTCGGGACCTATCGCCTCCAGCAGGTAGCGGCCGTGCCCGATCACGGGGAAGTTCCGGAGCAGCGCGTGGCGCTTCTGCAGCAGGTCGTGGGCCGCCACCGCCGCGACGGCAGCCAACGGTGCGAGCGCCATTGCTCTCTTGCTCATGACCCGCAGTCTGCTGCCGTGGTCAAGCAAGTCGCAGGAACTCGAGGTGTCCTTCGTAGTGGTCGAGACAGTCGTGGATGATCTGTGTGGCGGAGTAGCCCATCACGTCATAGTCCTGGCCACCACCAACGGTGTGTACTTCCAGGCGGGCGTACTTATCGCGGTCGCCGATCATCCGGCCACCGTAGGTCGGCACCGGTGACTCGTGAACCTGCACCCTATAGACGAACGGGTCGTCTCCTCCGAGGGCGCGCAGCTCCACCCAGGCCAACCCGCCGTCCTCGTCGTCCTCGCCTCCACCCGCAGCCTGAGAGACCTGGGTCGGTACCCCTCGCTCCTCCAGCTCGTGGGCGACCTCGGTGAGTGCGGGTCGCACCACGGCGTCGAGGTAGGCCGTTGCGGCCTCGACGTCGACGAAGTTGACCGCGCGGGCGAGGCGAGCCTTCCACGACGACTCGGGGTGCCCTTCTCTGCCGGTGTCCGCGTCGCGGCCGGTCACGATCATCGGCAGTGCGCGTGTGACGGTCCCGGCGCGCCGGCCCTCGACCCGCAGTGCCTTGAGCAGGCCGAGCATGACCAGCACGATGACGAACGCGAACGGCAGACCGAAGATCACCGTGGCGTACTGAAGGGCGAAGATGCCACCCACCGCCAGCACGGCGATCGTCAGGAGTCCTGTGGTCGAGGCCCATACTATGCGCAGCCAGGGCGCCGCATCGTCCTGCACCGAGCGCAGCTCGGAGGAGAGGTTGCCCATCACCAGGGCCCCCGAGTCGGCTGAGGTGACGTAGAAGAGAAGGCCGACGAAGACCGAGACGGCAATGATGACGGAGGAGAGGGGGTATTCCTGCAGCAGCGAGTAGAAGCCCGCCTCGGGGGAGGCCAGCGCGGCATCGGCGAACGCGTCGTCACCTCCCCGGATCCGTTCGAGGGCGGCGTTGCCGAAGATCGAGATCCACATGACGATGTAGGTGAAGGGGATGATCATCGTCCCCGCGACGAACTGCCGGATCGTCCGGCCGCGGGAGATCCGGGCCAGGAACTGTCCCACGAAGGACGCCCAGGCGATCCACCAGGCCCAGAAGAAGAGGGTCCACAGCGACATCCACTGGGTCGCGCCCTCGAACGCGAAGGTCTCCATCGTCTTGCGGGGGAAGGTCTGGACGTAGTCGCCGACATTCATCACCACGGCATTGAGGATGAAGCTGGTACGTCCTGTCAGCAGGACGTAGGCGGCGAGGCCGAGTGCCAGGATGACGTTGAGCTGGGACAAGAAGCGGATGCCCTTGTCGACACCCGTGGTGGCCGAGATCGCGGCCATCGCCACGGCGACGATGATGAGACCGATCTGGGCGCCGAGCCCGACCGGCACGTCGAACAGGATGTTGAGTCCCTGGTTGAGGAACACCACGCCGATGCCCAGGCTGGTCGCGACTCCGAAGATGGTGCCGAGCACGGCGGCCGTGTCGACGGTGTGCCCGAGGCCCCCGTCGATGCGGCGTCCGAAGATGGGGTACAACGCCGAGCGCACGGCGAGGGGGAGGTTCATCCGGTAGGTGAAGTAGGCAAGCGCCATCCCCATCAGGGCGTAGAGACCCCAGCCTGAGATCCCGTAGTGGAACAAGGTCCACACCGTCGCCTCGCGGGCGGCCGCGGTGGTCTCGGGGTCGCCGGTCGGCGGAGCCATGTACTGGCTGACGGGCTCGGCCACCGCGTAGAACATCACGTCGGTACCAATACCCGCGGCGAAGAGCATCGAGGCCCAAGCGAACGTGGAGAACTGCGGCTTGGAGTGGTCAGGCCCGAGCTTGATGGAGCCGTAGCGAGAGATGGCCAGGTAGAGCACGAATGCCAACACCGCCGTGGTCAGCAGGATGTAGAACCACCCGAACCAGTCCACGACCCGGGCTACCGCCTCGCCGATGACTGTCTCTGCCTGGTCGGGCGCGAAGATCGCCCAGGTCGCCATGACCAGGACTCCGATCACCGCCGAGTAGAAGACCGGCTTGCGGACCGGTGGTCCGTCGGTGAGGAAGGCCCACGAGCTGCGCTTCACGGCGGGATCGGGGGTCACGGCCGTCGTCATTTCGGTCTCCTCGGCTCCGGCGGCTCAGGCTGGCGCTGAACCTGGACTGGTCGAGCATGATCGTCGGATCGCTGGCCAGCGCGCGGGCCAACCCGACCCGCCGCTGCATGCCGCCGGAGAGCTGATCGGGGGAGGAGCGCTCGTTGCCCGTCATCCCGACGAGGTCGACCATCTCCTGGACATGCGCCAGGAAAACCACGGCCACGTGCCTGCGGCGAAGGTGGTGCGGCTTGCCCCAGCGCTGCGTCAGGCATGTCCGGCCTTGCTGACACGCGGGGGATGCAGCGGAGAGGTCCCGTGCCGGTAGAACGGCACGTCGGCGGGAGGCAGGGGCGTGTTGCCGGCGACCAGGTCGGCAGCCCGCTCGGCCAGCATCATGACCGGCGCGTAGATG